>DASYMJ010000159.1:0-18304 GCA_036009105.1 Thermoanaerobaculia bacterium
CGATGGGAGCGGGCCGCTGCTGGGAGGGATCGGTCACCGGGGGGGCGGGGGTGAGGATGTCCTGCGGCGCGGCCTGGGGCGAGGGCGCGTCCTGCGGCATCGCCGGCGGCATGTAGCTGGAAGAGGGATGGAACTGCATGCTCAGGCGGTCGTGCTCGAGGGGGTACATCTTCACCAGCGCCAGGTGGATCAGCTTCGAGTCGAGCAGGCGCGGGTTGACGTGCACGTCGAGCAGGGTCCGGTTATGGGCGAATGCCTTGGCGTAGTAGTCGATCGCTTCCTGCGCGTTGCCCCGCTTCTCCTCCATCAACCCCATCTGGAAGAGCGCCGGCGCGTGGCCCGGCTTGTAGTGGATGGTGGCGCGGAAGGCGCGGTAGGCGCCGCTGTAGTCCTCCTGCGACGCGCGCACCAGGCCCAGGTTGTACCAGGCCGGGTAGTAGTGCCGGTCGGCATCGACGGCCCGCTCGAACTCGCGCTCCGCGTCCCTGGCGAAGCCGCGCTGGAGCAGGACCTGGCCCAGGTCGTTGTGGAGCGCGGAGGAGTTGGGATCGGCGCGCAGCGCATCGACCAGGGTGCGCACCCGCTGGTCGGAGGCGCTCTGCGTGGTGAAGTACTTCGCGTAGAAGGGATTCTCGTACGGGTTCTTGTCCCGGTGATGCAGGGCGGCGCAGCCGGAGAGGACCAGGGCTGCGGCGGTAGCGGCGAGGATTCGTCTCATTTCGATTTCAGTCCTGAACTGGTTTGGCTTTCAGCTTGACCTTCCCGTCCACCACGTCGACCCGGAAGGCCACGGCGTTCACGTTGTACTTCGAGCGAACCATCTCGCTCTGCTTCTGCACCATCGATCCGAGCTGTTCGAGGGTGATGGACGGCATCTTCCCCAGCTCGAGGTGCCTCTGTTCGATTTCGTCGTACAGCCTGCGGATCTCTTCGCCGTTCGTCCCCGGCGCCACCCTTACATACGGATCGGCAGCGCGGGACGTTACGGCGTGTTGCGGTTGCGGCTCCCGCTCCGCGGACGGCTCGGACATCGCGGCCTGCCGGCGCCGGAAGTCCAGCGGCCCTTCCTCCCGCTCCCGCATCTTGCGGGCCCACATCTCGCGGAACTGGTTGTAGCGGGTGAGGATGGTGTTGAAGCGGAAGCGGCGCGCATTGTCCCGCATCCGCTGTTTGCTGATCTCGTGGATGGCCACTTCGATGTTGCGCCGCTCGTGGGTGGGCGGATGTTTCTGGATCAACGCGAAGAACTGGTCGTACTTGTTCTTCAGCTTGCGGATATCTTCCTCGAGCTGGTCGAGCTCGTCATCCTGTTTCTTCACGGTCGGGTTCTACAATACGCGTTCGAAAGGCAATATGCGTAAAACGGCCGCTTCGCCGGCCCATTCCGCGCTGCGCAACCTCCCTGCCATCGAGCGGATCCTCTCGAGCGACGCGGTGCAGCCGCTCCTCGAAGCGTTCGGCCGGGAGCGGGTGAAGGAGGCCGCGGTGGCGCATCTGTCCTCGCTTCGGTCCAGCCGCGCGCCTTACGACGCCGCGAACGCTTTTGCCTCCATGCACGCTTCGTTGACGAGCGCGGTTTCATCCACGCTGCGCCGCGTGATCAACGGCACCGGCATCATCATCCACACCAACCTCGGCCGCTCGCCGGTGGATGCGCAGCTCTGGGCCCGCGCCGGCGCGATCGCCGCCTCGTACTCCAACCTCGAGTTCGACATCGAGGAAGGCGGGCGCGGCGCGCGCGACGAGCACCTCGCCGCCCTCTGCCGCTCGCTCTTCGGTGCGGAAGGCGCCGTGCTGGCCAACAACAACGCCGCCGGGACGCTGCTGCTCCTGGCCGCAGTCGCCGCGGACCGGGAGGTGATCGTCTCCCGGGGAGAGCTGGTGGAGATCGGCGGCTCCTTCCGCGTGCCGGATGTGATCCAGCAGGGCGGCGCCCGCCTGCGCGAGGTGGGGACCACGAACCGGACGCGCGCCCGCGACTACGCGGATGCCATCACCGGCCAGACCGCGGCGATCCTCCGCGTGCACCGCTCCAACTTCGAGATCGTCGGCTTCACCGAGACGCCTTCGATCGAAGAACTGATCGAGATCGCCCGCGGGAAGGGCATCCCCATGCTCTACGACGAAGGCAGCGGCCGGGTGGTCGATCTCGCGCCGTACGGCTTCGCCTCCGCCCCGACCCTCCGCGAGCTCCTCGCCTCGGGTGTGGACGTCGTCACCTGCTCCACCGACAAGCTGATCGGCGCCACGCAGGGCGGCCTGATCCTCGGGCGCGCGGAGATCATCGCCAGGGTGAAGAAGCACCCCCTCATGCGCGCATTGCGGGCCGGCAAGGAGAGTTATGCCGTGATCGCCGAGACGCTGCGCGCCTTCGCCACGGCCCGCCATGAATCGGAGGTGCCCATCTACCGCATGCTGGCGATGCCCCTCGAAGCATTGCGCGCGCGCGCCGAGGAGCTGACGCGCGGCACGTCCGCAAAGATCGTGGAGACGCGCTGCGCGCTGGGCGGCGGCACGACGCCGACGGAGACCATCCCCTCCCTCGGCCTCGAGCTGCCCGCGCCGCTGGAGAGCGACCCCCCCATCATCGGCCGCACGCAGAACGACCGCTTCCTCATCGATGTGCGGACGTTGCTGGAGGAGGACCTCCCGACAGTGGCTCTCGCGCTGCGGAAAATGTAGGGCCGGCTCTCAGCCGGCCCGATTGACCCGTTGATATCCGGCCGGCTGAGAGCCGGCCCTACATTTTCACCCTTCGCCGCGGAGTCGGCTCCCGCAGCGTCCGGAACATGACGTGCTCCACGTCGCCGAAGTGGTAGTCCGAGAGCGACCGCAGATATCCCAGGGCCCCCACCGCCACCGCCGTCTCGCTGGGCGGCGTGTTCGCCGCGAACAGCGGATCGATGCCGCGCAACACGCCATCAGACGAGAAACGCGCCGCCGTGGCGCCGCTCGTGGCGAGGAACGAAAGGCCGCTCCAGCCGACCCGCGTGGCGTCGAGCGCGAGGTCCTGCAGCGGGCGGACGATCGCCGCGTCGTCATCGAGGACCACCGTGGCGTGGCGGTAGAGCGCGATGACGCGCCCGTCGCCGTCGCCGGCCACATCGAGCAGCTCGCCGGCGCCGGAGACGGTGGTGAAGTTGCGAGGCGCGCCGTCCGGCGTGAACGCCGTCGCCACGTTGCCGCGCACCACCACGTAGCCGCTGCGCGTCGTCGTCGCGCGCGCCGTCGTCTCACCGGTGATCTTCACGAACTGCGTGCCGCTCCACACCAGGTCCTGCAGGTCGTCGCCCCAGGCCAGCTCGACCTCCTGCCCGTTCGTGGCCATGGCGTACCGCGTCACGTTCCGGGCGATGACCACGCCGTGTCCGTTGACGTATTTGCCGTTCACGAGGCGGCTCGTGCGCAGCTCGCCGTTCTCCTCCAGCCAGCTCATCACGTAGTCGCCGCCGGCGCGGACGATGTCCACATTGCGCTGCTCGCCGACGTCGGCGGACAGTTGCCGCGTCTGGAACGTGCCGAAGTTCGTCGGGACGCCGAGGAGCGTGGGCGTGGCGAGCACGATGTAAGGCGTCGTCGCATTCGCCACCGTGGCCGCGCCGCCCGGCACCTCGGGAGGCAGCTGGACCGGCCGCGAGCCGACGCTCACGCCGCCGAAGCCGAGGGTGACCTGGTAGACCGAGCTGCCGTCCGTGAGCAACAGCCGCTCGCGCGTGGCCGCCAGCGGCGTCAACGCCGGAGCCACGGCATGACGCTCGCCGCGCGGCAGGCCGGTCGGCTCCACAGCGCGCGACCAGACGTTCTCGCCGTCGCGCCAGAAGGCGACGAAGCTGGAGCCGTCCCACGACAGCACGGGCGCGCCTTCGATCGCATCGGCCACTTTCACCGGCGGGAACGCCTCGCCCAAAGCGCTCACCGGAATGGCGTAGAGCGCGCCGCCGGCCGAGGCCAGCACGAGGTAGTCGAGTGTATTGGAGGCGATGGCCACCGCCTCGGCGCCGCTGGCGAGCAGCGTGCGCGGCGTGACGGTGATGCTGTTGTTGCCGAAGTCGTCGAGGCGAAGCCCGAGCAGGCGCCCGCCATCGATCCAGGTGATGAAGTAGCCGAGGGAGTTGGAGGCGAGGCGGGGAGAGGCGTGCGCGATGTCGCCCGTGGTGCCGACGGCATGCACCGCCTGGGGCCGCCCCGCATCCGATACATAGCCGGTCCAGACGCGGTCCTCGGAGGCATAGGTCAGCACGTAGTCGCGCCCGTTCGAGGCCATGTTGCCGAGCAGGCGCGGCGTGCGCGAGGAGACCACGGCGAACGTGCCCCCGCCGCCGAGCGTGTTGCCGTTGGCGAAGGTCAGCTGCACTTGAATGGACTGCCGATAGAGCGGCTGCCAGGCCACGAGGACCTTGTCGATCGCTCCCGCCGCGGCCACGGCGCGCGCGGTGGCCGGCGCGAGCGCGGGATCGGCGCCCCACGCTTCGACGCTCGTTTCGAACGGCTGCGCGGCAAGGGGGACGGAAACGAGGAGCAGGGCGATCAGCGCTTTCACGGTCCTTGATACGCGCGGACGCGCCGTGCCGTTGGTCCGTATATCCAGCGCATGAAGCCGATCCGCCTCCTTTTCATCCTGCTCGCGCTCGCCACCTCGGCCGGCGCCTTCCCCCTCGTGGACCGGAAAGGAGGCCCATCGTCGGAAGACGCATTGACGCCGGCCATCGCCGCGCGCGCGAACGACGGCCTGCTGGTCTGGTGCGAGCAGTCGACGAAGCGGCTGCGCGGCATCCTGGTCGGCACTTCCGGCGCGCCGTTGATGGACACCTCGTTCGTCATCGGCCCCACGCCGCGCCCGGCGAGGCCGACCGTCGCCACCGACGGCCGGGACTTTCTGGTGGCCTGGGTGCTCGATGGGCGGCTCACCGTCGCGTACATCGCGGAGGGGACGCACGTGGAGAGCATCTCCTCGACCACCGACAACGCGTCCGACGCCAGGCTCGTCTTCACCGGCACGGACTACCTGCTCCTGCTGCGCTCTCCCACCGAGGCGCATCTGGCGCTGCTCGACCGCCGCGGCAACATCCTCCGCACGGTCACCGTCGCCACCTCGGTGCAAGGCATCACCTCGGCTGCCATCGCCGTCACGCCGCCGAACGCGCTGGCCTTCTGGGTCGACGCGCTGGACAACCAGGTGCACGGCCTCGACGTGAGCCCGGAGCGGATCCGCAACGGCTCGTTCGTCCCCTCCGCGCCCGTCCAGGCGCCGCCGAACGCCGGCGCGGGAGTCATCGGTCCGGTCATCGCCGTCGCGGGGCCGAGCAGCTATCTCATCCTCTGGACCGAGCCGCCGCCCAATTCCCAGCAGATGACGCTCGCCTTCCGCGCGTTGAGCGCCACCGGCCAGCCGCTCAGCCCGCGCAATCAGGTGACCATCGACGCCGGAGACCGCGAGCCGGTGGTCTACTGGAACGGCACCAGCTTCACCGTCCTTTACTCGGCCCGGCGTGGGGCGGTGTGGGCGGTGATCGCCATGCGCATCGGCGCGGACGGCCAGCCGATCGACTCCACGCCCACGGCCATCGCCGTGCTGCCGCAGGCGCACAAGGCGAAGGCCGCGGCGAAGGTCGGCACGAACGCGGTGGTGGCGTTCGAGAGCTATCGCACCGCGGCGCCGACCAGCGTGGCGGAGATCTTCACCATGACCGTCGCGCCGAACACGTCGCTGGCGGGCGATGAAGACGGCACGGTCGTCTCTCGCGCGCTGCCGGCCGAGGACGAGCCGGCAGCGGTGTGGACCGGCGATGACTGGGTGGTGGCGTGGCGCGAGCGGCGGAACATCGGCCGGGTGCTGGTGGGCCGCATCGGCCCGGACGGCACGCGCGTCGATCCGCAAGGAGTGGTCATCGATCCGATCCGTCCGGACGATGCGGCGCAGACCGATCCCGCCATCGCCTCATCCGGCGCCGAGGCATTCGTGGTGTGGACGGATGCTTCGCATTTGACGGACGGCATCATCCGCGGCGCGCTGATCGAGAACGCGCGCACCGGCACGCTCGACCCGCACGCCATCACCATCTCGTTCGACGCCACCTCCGGCGCGACGCCCGCTGTGGTGTGGGACGGCGAGGAGTACGTCGTCGCCTGGCCGAACAAGGCGGGTCAGCTGGTGGCGGTGCGCATCAACCGGGTGGGGCGGATCATCGATCCGGTTGCGGTGCCGCTCACCGAGTCGCCCTCGACCTGCTGCGGCTACGTCCGCCCGCGCCTGGCCGCGCGCGGCGACGAGCTGCTGCTGGTGTGGCAGCACGTGGTGGTGGCGCCGCCGCCGGCCCCCATCTTGTTTCCCGCGGTCTTCGGGTACGACCTGCTGGCGCAGCGCTACAGCCGCGCGCTCTTCCCCATCGCCTCCCGCATCGTGCTGACCACCGGCGGCTCGGACGGCAACGAGGCCGCCGGCCACAGCGTCGCCTCCGACCCGAACGGCTACCTGATCACCTGGACCCAGGCCTCGCGCACCAGCCCCACCGTTCTCACCGCCTTCCGCCTCGGCGACTTCGGCCGCACCATCCCCCTGGGCCTGGCCGGCACCGGCCCGACCTCCGTGACGTGGAACGGCCAGGCGTATCTCGTGGCGCACGCGAAGCAGGTGCTGACCGTGGCCCCGGAGGGCTTCCTGCTGTCCCGCGCCACCGCGCTGCCGGAGGGAAAGACCGCGGTCGCGATTTCCGCGGGCGGCATCGCGCCCTTGCTGCTGGCGACTTCGCTGGACAATGAGTCGATCACGACAATCGACGGGTTCCTGCTCACGCCGCAGCGGCGGCGGCCGCGGTAGCTCCGCTACTTCCCCGGCGTCTCCGCCGACTCCTCCGTGGTGATACCCAGCATCCCGGCGATCTGCGCGCGCGCGGCGTCGGCCAGCCGGCCTTTGTCGCGGATCGACGCGCCCGCCGTCGCGATCGGCGTCCCCACGCGGATGGTCACCGGGCCCGGCACGATGCGCTTCGAGGCGACGCGCAGCACGTCGTAGGTGCCGTCGATGGCCAGGGGCAGGATGGGGAGCTCGGACTTCATGGCCAGCAGGAACGCGCCGCGCTGGAACGGCCGCATCTCGCGCGTCCGGGTCCGCCCCTCCTCGGGGAACACCACGATGGTGTTGCCGCGGCGGATGCGCTCGGCGGCGAGGTCGAACGACTTCACCGCCGTCCGCCGGTTCTTGCGGTCGATGGGAATGAAGCCGGCGCGCCCCAGGGCCCAGCCGAAGATGGGGATCTTGAACAGGCTGATCTTGGCCATGAAGCGGATGGGCTGGGGGATCGCGGCCAGGATGCAGGGGATGTCGAAGTAGCTGTAGTGGTTGGCGATGAGGATGTAGCGCTGGTCGCGCTCGATGCGCTCGATGCCGTCGCCGCCGAGGCGGATGCCCGCCGCGTTGACGATGGTGCGGGCCCACATCCGGATCAGCGCGTCGATGAGGCGGGAGGTGGAGCTGAACGTGGCCACCGCCATCACGGCGGCGCCGAAGACGAGACAGGCAAGGACGGCGACGAAGATGACCCAGAGAGTTCGCAGCATTCGCCGCACAATCATAAAGCGCGAAGCGAGCTAAAATGGCGCGCTTTCATAACCGGCAAAAGGAGCAAGTCGTGACCGATACCATGTCCGCGACGGCAGTCCTCGAGGAAGCTTCGTCGAGCGATGGGCCGATCGTGAACGACCTCACCATTCATGTCGCCACCGTGAACGGCTCGGGGTCGCAGTCCTCCAACAACGTCCTGATGCGCTCCATCTTTCAGATGGGCGTGCCGGTGAGCGGGAAGAACATGTTCCCCTCCAACATCGCCGGCCTGCCCACCTGGTTCACCATCCGCGCGAACAAGGACGGCTGGATCGCCCGCAAAAGGGAAGTCGACATCATGGTCTGCATGAACGCCCAGACCGCGCGGGACGACGTCGACGCCCTCCAACCCGGCTCCGTCTGCATCTACGACGCTCCCCTCAACTGCAAGGCGATGCGCAATGACATCACCTTCTTCGAGGTGCCGTTCGCCAAGCTGGCCGGCGAGCTCTCCCAGGACTCCCGCCTGCGCAAGCTGCTCACGAACATGATCTACGTCGGCATCGTGGCCGAGCGCATCGGCATCGACCGGGACGAGATCGTGGCCGCCATCACCAAGCAGTTCAAAGGGAAGAAGAAGGCCATCGACCCGAACGTGCTGGCCATCGACAAGGGCCTCGAATACGCCCGCGAGAACCTGCCGCGCCAGAAGCGCTGGCGCATCGAGCGGATGAACGCCACGGCCGGCAAGATCATCATCGACGGCAACGCCGCGGCCGCCATCGGCGCCATGTTCGGCGGCGTCACGGTGGTGACCTGGTATCCGATCACGCCTTCCTCTTCGCTGTGCGAGTCGCTCATCGACTACCTCAAGCAATACCGCATCGACGAAAACGGCAAGGCGACGTTCGCCGTGGTGCAGGCCGAGGACGAGCTGGCCGCGGTGGGAATGGTCCTCGGCGCCGGCTGGGCCGGCGCGCGGTCGATGACCTCCACCGCCGGCCCGGGCGTCTCCCTCATGGCCGAGTTCATCGGCCTCGGCTACTTCGCGGAGATCCCCGGCGTGGTGTGGGACATCCAGCGGGTGGGCCCGTCCACCGGCCTCCCCACCCGCACCGCGCAGGGGGACATCAACCAGGCCGCCCAGCTCTCCCACGGCGATACGAACCACATCGTCCTCTTCCCGGCCAGCGTGCGCGAATGCTTCGACTTCGGCTCCGAGGCGCTCGATCTGGCGGAGATGTTCCAGACGCCCGTCTTCGTCCTCTCCGACCTCGACCTCGGCATGAACAACTGGATGTCCGACCCGTTCCCTTACCCGGAGGTGCCGATCCGCCGCGGCAAGGTGCTCACGCCGCAGCAGCTCGACGAGCTCGGCGCGAAGTGGGGCCGTTACGCGGACCTCGACGGCGACGGCATCCCGTACCGCACGCTTCCCGGCACCGATCACCACAACGCCTCGTACTTCACGCGCGGCTCCGGCCACGACGCGATGGCCCGCTACTCGGAGAAGCCGGAGGACTACAAGGCGACCGTCGACCGCCTTCGCAAAAAGTACGACACGGCGCGCCAATTCGTGCCGAAGCCGGCCGTCAGCAAGCCGGCCGGGGCGAAGATCGGCCTGATCGCCTACGGCACCACCGACTTCCCGCTGGAGGAGTCGCGCCACCAGCTGAAGTCGGAGCGCAACGTGGAGACGAGCTACTTCCGCCTCCGCGCGCTGCCGTTCAACGAGGAGCTCAAGCAGTTCGTGGCCGACCACGAGCGCATTTACGTGGTGGAGCAGAACCGGGACGGGCAGATGGCGGACCTGATCCGCCTCGAGGTGGGCGAAGACCAGCGCAAGATCCGCAAAGTGCTGCACTACAGCGGGCTGCCGTGCGACGCGCGCTTCATCACCAGCGCCGTGCTGCAGATGGAAGAGGGAGAGAGCCATGGCTGAAAGCGTCATCAAGATCGGCACCGAGGTGCCGAAAGAGAACCGCCTGGGACTGAAGGCGCTCGACTACGGCGGCCTCAAATCGACGCTCTGCGCCGGCTGCGGGCATGACGCGGTCAGCAACCAGATCATCCGCGCCTTCTACGAGATGAGCGTGAAGCCGGAGAAGGTGGCCAAGTTCTCCGGCATCGGCTGCTCCTCCAAAACGCCGGCGTACTTTTTGTCGAGAGCCCACGGGTTCAATGCAGTCCATGGGCGCATGCCGTCGATCGCGACGGGGGCCATGCTGGGCAACCATCAGCTGGTCGGCATCGGCGTCTCCGGCGACGGCGACACCGCCTCCATCGGCCTCGGCCAGTTCATGCACATGGTGCGGCGCAACGTGCCGCTGCTCTACATCATCGAGAACAACGGCGTGTACGGCCTGACCAAGGGGCAGTTCTCCGCCACCGCGGACGAGGGCTCGAAGCTGAAGACCGGCGTGATCAACGACCTGCCGCCGATGGACCTCTGCGCGCTGGCCGTGCAGCTCGGCTGCGGCTTCGTGGCGCGCGGCTTCGCCGGCGATCCGAAGCAGATGGTGAACATCCTCAAGGCCGCCATCGCGCACAACGGCCTGGCCGTGATCGACGTGATCTCGCCCTGCGTCACCTTCAACAATCACGACGACTCGACGAAGAGCTACACCTACGCCAAGGAGCACGACGAGCTGCTCCACCAGATCGGCTTCGTGCCGTCCTACGAGCAGATCGAGGTGGAGGTGAGCCCCGGCGAGCTGCGCGAGGTGACCATG
This sequence comes from Thermoanaerobaculia bacterium, assembly GCA_036009105.1. Classification (GTDB taxonomy): domain Bacteria; phylum Acidobacteriota; class Thermoanaerobaculia; order Gp7-AA8; family Gp7-AA8; genus JAFAVZ01. Next base: position 10,273 of record DASYMJ010000159.1, read on the forward strand.
CACGACGGCTCGCGCATCCTGCTCAAGCGGCTGGAGGAAGACTACGATCCGGGCGACGCCGTGCAGGCCCTGCAACGCCTCCACCGCGCCGTCGAAGCGGGGCAGATGCTGACGGGCCTGGTGTACCTCAAGCCGGAGAAGAAGAGCTTCATCGATCTGCTCAATCTGGTGGATGAGCCGCTCTGGTCGCTCGATATCGAGCGCACCCGCCCCCCGCGCGAGGCGCTGGACAAGATCATGAAGGAGCTGATGTAAAGGCAGTTACTGGTTGCCGGTTGTTCGTCCGAGGCGCGGCGCGCATCCGCGAGGCTCATCGGACCAGCAACCAGCAACCAACAACTCGCTTTTTCCGGCGTGCACCTTGCTGTGTCCGTCAACATGAGCGAGACAAAAGAAGTGCGCGACGACGACGCCGGCGCCTCGGATGCGAAGGGTGCCACCGAGGACAACGTGGAACGGATCACCGAGATCCACGGCAACGAGGTGCTCGGCTACAAGGGCGAAGGGCGCGAGGAGCACAGCGGCCAGAAGACGCCGCGCGACCTCGACGCGACGAACGACCAGGCGGACAACCAGAACGTTCCGAAGCAGTGAAGCGTCCCACCTGACGTGCGCAAAACGCTCGTCGGGATCCTCGCCCTCGTCCTCGCCTGCAGCCTCTGGCGCCTCTGGCCGGAGGCCGATGCGGCGGATGTGGTGCCGCTGCCGCCCACGCCGGTTGCCTCGCCCGCGCCCGACGTCGCGCCGTTAGCGTGGCAGGAAGCGCGCCCCCACAACGGTGCCATCGGCCGGAACGTCTTCAGCTTCCCTGCACCTGAAAATGTAGGGCCGGCTCTCCAGCCGGCCCCGGTAACGATCGTCAGCGCGGGGCCGGTTAGAGAACCGGCCCTACGTCCCCCATCCCCCCCGCCAGCGCCCGCTGCCCCCATCTTCCCCTACATCTACATCGGCCGCTTCGGGCCGGACGCGAACCCCATCGCCGTCTTCTCCCGCGATGGGGAGATCGTCAATGCGCGGGTGGGGGAGGTGATCGGCGGTACGTGGATGCTGAAGGAGATCGGCGTGGAGAGCGTCGTGGTCAACGACCAGCGGATCGGGCTTGCTACTTCTTCTTGAGCGCCCCGAGGCGCGTCCTGGCCTGCTGGTTCTCCGGCGCGATGCGCAGGGCATCCTCATAGCAGGCCTGTGCGCGCGAGGTGAGGCCCTCCGCCTTGTACAGATCGCCGAGGGAGATCATCGCGTCGACCATCTCCGGGTCGATCGAGAGCGCGCGCTGGAAGCTCTCCGCGGCATCGCGCCGCCACTTCGGATTCCGCTCCTGACACGATCCCAGCAGGTACCAGGCCTCCGCCCGGTCCGGCTCGTACTCCACCGCCTGCTTGAGCAGCACGATGGCGCCGTAATGGTCGCCGCTCACGGTCAGCTCGCGCGCCTTGTTGTAGTTCTCCTGCGCGATGGAGCGCTGCATCATCCGCTGCTGCATCGTCGCCTCGCTGCCCCCGCGCCCGCCGCGCTGGTTGAGCAGCTTGTCGTACGCCGCGCGGCGCCCGTTGTCCTTCAGCATGTTCACCGCTTCGTCGATGCGGCGGTTGATCGCCGTCAGCGCGTCGCGCACCACGGGGGGGTACGTCGCCGGATCGTACTGCCGGCGCAGCAGGTCGCCCGCGGTGATGGCCTGCTGCCGCGTGGCCGCGCGGGGGATGTCGAGAAACTGATAGTGATCGAGCTGCGGCAACTGCCGCGAGAGCGCCACGGCGCGCAGCGAGCGGTGGTCGCTGGAGCCGATGGCGGCGAGCAGCTCCAGGTCGCGCTGCATGTCGTCGAACGAGGCCTCGCGGGTGCGCGGCGTCATCCGGTCCACCACCTCGTACAGGCCGGTCGTCATCATGCCGATGACCACCTTGGCGGCGGTCACGGAATCGTTCCCGTAATGGCGCAGGAACGCCTCGATCGACTGCGGCTCGCGCAGGGCCGAGGCGATGCGCCGCTCGGCGTCGTTGAAGGGCAGCGTGTCGAGGGAGAAGCGGCTCTCCCGCGCCGGCGCGATGTCGCGCTTGAGGTCGCCGAGGGAGCGGCGCAGGACCAGGCCGTTGGTGATGGCGCGGACGCCTTCCAGCACCAGGGCGGCGGTCGACTGCAGGAACACGCGCTTGTCCGGCGCGAGCGCCTCGTCGTCGCTGAACGCCGCCGTCCCTTCGTCCAGGGAGAAGAGCGGGATGAAGAGCGAGGCCACCCACTCTCGCAGCAAGGTCTGGCGGGTGGAGCGGTCGAGCAGCCCCGCCTCGTGGAAGTGGATGACGGCGTCGGTCGGATCGTCCGTCATCAGCTGCATGGCCCGGTCCGCGGGCAGCGCGCTGCGCCGCACCAGGAAATCCGGCAACGAGTCTTCCGGCGATGCGGAAGTGATCAGCACCAGCTCGCCCTGCGACCAGTACAACACCTTGTGTGCAGGCGGACGGAGGATCGTCAGCTGCCCGGTCTTCCGGTTCTGCAGGATCTCGCCCACCAGCACCGCAAAAGGCGTGATCTCGACACGCTCGAGGCTCACGTCACACTTCTAACACAGGTAGCGCAACCTGCAGCTTGTCCAATGGATGTACATGGCATGAAACGGGCTCGTTTCAGGTTGCGACTCAGGCCAAGCCAAGGATGACCCTGGTGCTACGATGAAAATGATGAAGACGCTGTTCTGTGCCCTCCTCGTTGCGTCCACTTTGACCGCCGCCGCGCAGACGCAGCAAGCGCAGGTCCCGAGCGAACCGTACGATTTCGTCCTCGCCAAAATGGCGGCCTCGGAAGGGAAATACGACGAGGCGCTCTCCCGCCTCGACAAGGTCATCGAGAAGACTCCCGACGATCCGACCCTCCTCTACGAGCGCGCGATGATCCTCATCGACGCCGGCAAGAGCGACCGCGGCGAAGCCGAGCTGCGCAAGGTCGTCGTGGCCAACCCCGGCTTCTACGAGGCGCAGCGCATCCTCGGCCGCCTCCTGCTGGAGCGCTCCCAGAACGACCGCGCGAAAATGGAAGAGGCGATGGAGCATCTCCGCGCCGCCTACAAGGCCAATCCCAACGACCTCGCCACCGGCGTCGCCGTCTCGCAGCTGCTCGTCTCCTTCGGCCGCACCGCGGACGCGGAGAAGCTGCTGGCCGAGCTCCTGGAACGCGCTCCCGATCAGCGCGCCATCAACTACAACTACGCCCAGGTGCTGACCAAGCTCGGCCGCGGCAACGAGTCGAAGCAGTACCTCGAGCGCGCCGTCCTGCTCGATCCGACGTTCGGCCCCGCCGTCCTCCAGCTCATCGACATCTATCAGCGCGAGAACGAGTGGCAGAAGGCGGCCGAGGTGCTGGAGCCGCTGGTCGGCGAAGACCCGATGAACCTCGATCTGCAGCGCCAGCAGGCCTACTTCTGGCTCCGCTCCGGCAATGCCGAGAAGGCGCGCGCCAGCTTCAAGGCGCTCTCCGAGGCCGATCCGAAGGACACCCGCGCGCAGTTCTACCTCGCCGAGTCGCTCAGCGATCTCGATCAGTACGCCGAGGCGGACAAGATCTACCGCAAGCTGCTGGAGCAGACGCCGGACGATACGGACGTCCTCTCCAGCTTCGGCCTCAGCCAGGTCGGGCAGCGCCAGTACGAGGAGGCGGCGAAGACGTTCCGCCACCTGCTGGAGCTGAAGGACGTGCCGGACAACCTGCAGGCGCTGGCCCGGACGCAGCTGGCGCTCATCGCGCTGCAGAAGAATGACGTCGATACGGCGCTGGCCATGTCGAAGGACGTGCTCGTTTTCCGCGACAAGCCGAACGCGCAGGCGGTGAACATCGCCCTCGATGTATTGCGCCGCCAGAAGAAGTGGGCCGAGGCGGTCGCGCTGCTGCAGCCGCTGGTCGACAAGTTCGCATCCGATCCGTTCGTCAACGCGCGCTACGTGGAGATGCTCGTCCGCGCCGGCGAGCCGCAGAAGGCGAAAGAGGCGGCATCGACGCAGGTGAAGTTCGGCGTCCGCAACGCGATCTCCTCCGCCGAGGCTTTCATCGCTGCGGGCGACTTCAAGCAGGCCATCGTCCTGATGAACGAGGCGCTCCGGGCGAAGCCGGATGAGATCGATCTGCGCTTCGAGCTCGGCTCCGCCTACGAGCGGGGCGGCGACAGCAAGGCCGCGGAAAAAATCTTCCTGGAGATCCTTGGCAAGAACCCCGAGCACGCCGCGACGCTCAACTACCTCGGCTACATGTGGGCGGAGAGCAACGTGAACCTCGAGCGCGCCGCGGAGATGCTCAATCAGGCCGTGACCCAGGAGCCGCACAACGGCGCCTACATCGACTCCCTCGGCTGGGTCTACTTCCGCCAGGGGAAGCTCGATCTGGCCGAGAAGTACTTGACTGACGCCACGCGCCTTTTGCCTCGCGATGCGACGGTGCATGAGCACCTCGGCGACGTGTTCGCCAAGCGCGGCGATCTGACCCGCGCGCTGTCCGCCTACCGCGCCGCGCTCGACCTCGAGCCGGAGAAGAAGGACGAGGAGAAGCTGCGCGTGAAGATCGCGGAGCTGGAGAAGCAGGCTCAGAGCGCACAGCGGTGAAGCGGTTGCTGCCACGGCCAACAGCACCCTCGCCCCGCTCGCGGGGAGAGGGTGGCGCGAAGCGCCGGGTGAGGGGCGTGGCGCTGGGCGCTCTCTTCTCGCTCCTTCTCCTTTCCTGCCGCAGCTCTGCTCCCGCCGGCGCGCCGATCCTGCCTCTTTCCGCGCCGTCGTCCGACGCGGCGCTCGCTTCGCTTCAGGCCCGTTTGGCTTCGTTGCACCAGGTCCAGGCGCTGCTCCGCGTGCGGGTGACCAACGGCGAGGAGACCGAGTCGTTCCGCGCGCAGCTCCTGGTGCGCGGCGAGCACATGGAGCTGACCGGCTACACGCCCATCGGGACGACCGCCGTTTCCGTCGTCGCCGATGGTGACCAGGTGCGCTACCGCGATGTCATTCACGGCGAGGAGTGGTCCGGCACGGCCGCGGATCTGGCGCGCAGGATCGGCTTCTTCGTCCCGGAGCTGCATCCGGCGCAGATGGCTTTGCTGCTGCTCGGCTACCCGACCGTTGCCACCGTCACCGCCACGCCGACCGGTCTCTCGCGCGCTGCCGTCGGCGACGTCGTCATCACCTACGACCCCCCCTCCCACCCGCCCCGCAACGTCACGGTCGTGCGCGGCGCGCAGCGCGTGGAGCTCGCGGTGCTGGAGATCGCCGCCTCGTGATGCGGATGGAGTCGTACGCGAAGATCAACTGGTCGTTGCGCATCACCGGCCGCCGCGAGGACGGCTTCCACGACCTGGAAACGCTCTTCCAGACCATCACCCTGCACGACGTGCTCACCTTCCGCGAGGCGGAGCGCCTTTCCCTCACCTGCGACGACCCGACCATCCCCACCGACCAGACGAACCTCATCCTGCGCGCGGCCCGCGCGCTCGGCGCGCCGCCGGTCTCGATCGAGCTGCAGAAACGGATCCCGGCGGGCGGGGGGCTGGGGGGCGGCTCGTCCAACGCGGCCGCGACGCTCGTCGCCCTCTCGCGGATGTTCTCGATCGACCGGCCTCTGCACGACATCGCGCTCGGCCTCGGCTCCGACGTGCCGTTCTTCCTCCTCGGCGGCACCGCCTATGCGACGGGCCGCGGCGAGGTGCTGACGCCGCTGCCGTCGCGCGTCGTCCCGCTGCTTCTCGTCTTCCCCACCGAGCGCGTCTTGACCGCGGAAGCGTTCCGTCTCGTGCAGCGCTTTTCGCCGCCGATCGGTCTGGAGCGCCTCTCCCGCATGCAGTTCGAGGACTTTGCGAACGACTTCGAGGAGCCGGTGTTCTCCCGCCTTCCTCGCTTGCGGGAGTTGAAGGAACGGCTGCTGCGCGCCGGCGCGCAATGGGCTTCCATGACCGGCAGCGGCTCGACCATCATCGGCGCGTTCGCCACCGAAGCGCTGCGCGATGCGGCGAAGGCGGCCTTCAGCGAAGAGCGCGCCGCCGCTGCTTCGACGGTGTGATGCGCAGCGCCTCCAGGCGCCACTCGATGGCCGTCCAGGCGCGCGCGATCGCATCCTTCTCCCGGCACAGCTGCCAGCTGAAGTTCGCCCCGAAGAAGATGGAGTTGATCTCGAAGGCGAGCTGCTTCGGCTCGATATCGGGATCGAGCTGCTCCTCCTCCTGGGCCATGGCGATGGCCTTCTCGATGGCGGCCATCCAGTTCTTCATGTGGCCCGCGATCGCCTCGCGCACCGGGCCGGGCCGCCCGTCGAACTCGAAGGACGCCGCGGCGAAGAAGCAGCCGCCCTCGAAGACGTCGCGGCGGCAGTAGTCGAGCCAGGCCCGGCAGATGGCGACGAGGCGCGGGTAGCCGCGCTCGGCCTGCAGCGCGGGCCGCAGCGTCTGCTCGATGAAGCGCTGCCCGGCCGCCTCGATGGTGGCCAGCTGCAGCTCTTCCTTCGAGCCGAAGTGGGCGAACAGACCGCTCTTGGACATCCCCAGGTCGTCGGCCAGCCGCCCGATGGTCAGCCCGTGCAGACCCTCGAGCGAGGCCAGATCGACGGCCCGCTCGAGGATCGTCTGCCGCGTGCGGTCGCCCTTCATGCGTACGCCGGCAGTTCTTTGCGCAGCGAGTCGAGCCGCTCCCGGAAGCGCTCCGTCCACGGCGCCGGCCGGTGCGTCGCGGGGTCGATCTTGACCACGGTGCGCTCGCCGCGCGCGTAGGCGGTGTTGCCGTCCTCGCTGGAGCAGGTGAAGCCGTACACGCAGCTGGTGGTGCCGACCCGCTCGACCCAGATGTCGATGCGCATCGTGCCCGGCCCGAGGACGGGGTTGAGGTATTCGATATGCAGGTCGCGCACGACGTGGAACTGGTCCGGGTTGTCCGCCGTGTTGCGCTCCCACCGCCCGCCTCCCGCGGCATACCAGCCGGAGACGGCGCGCTCGATGTGCGCCGGGAAGCGCCCGTTGTGCAACATCTGCATGGGATCGAGCTCGTCGAAGTGGACCGGGGAGAGGTAGACGAAGCGGGGGTTGATGCCGTCATCGAGGAGCATGGTCGATTTCCTCCGCCGCGAAGAATAGCACGAACGTTCGTTTTAGCAAGAGGTGTTGACGAGCGCCATTCGCGCCCTTCATCCTGAGATCATTCCGCCGATCAGGAGATGATGAATGCGTCGGGTGCTGGTTGCGATCCTCTTCGCGAGCGCTCTGCCCCTGTGTGCCGCTGAACCACCGCAGGTCCCGCAGGCGGTGGCCGCCCTCGAACATCTGAAGCCGAAAGCGGATCTCGGTCCCTTCGCCTGGACTGCCGGCACGTACCAGTACGACGGAGCGGGGAACATCACCGCCATCGGCCCGGAGTCCTTCAGCTACGACAAGGTAGGCCGGCTCGAGAGCGCAACGGTGCGCGGCCCCGACCTCAGCGCGCTGCAAACGCAGACGTACAGCTACGACGCCTACGGCAACCTGACCCGGATCGCCAAGCTGGGCCAGACCGTCGAGCTCCCGGTCGATGCCGCGACGAACCGCCTTGCTGCCGCCACCTACGATGCCCGCGGCAACGTCGCGTCCTGGGGCGCATACAACTACGACTACGACGCGGCCGGCATGATGAACAGCGTCCGCGTCGGCTCCACGCTTCAGCCGCGCGTCGTATACGCCTGCACCGCGGATGATGAGCGCCTCTTCGCCTTCGACATCCCTTCGAACACCACTCACTGGACCCTCCGCGGCTTCGACCACCGAGTCCTGCGCGACTTCCGCCAGACCGGCTCCGCCTGGTCGGTCGAGCGCGACTACGTCTACCGCGACGGCCTCCTCCTCGCCGCCCTCGGACCGAACAACGCCGTCGAGCATTACACCCTCGACCACCTCGGCACTCCGCGCCTCATCACCGACGGCGCGGGCCACAAGATCGGCTATCACGTCTATTGGCCTTTCGGCGAGGAGTGGACCCCGGGCAACGCCCAGGAAGGCACCCCGCTCAAGTTCACCGGACATGAGCGGGACGCCGATCCGGCCGGCGGCGCA
>DASYMJ010000160.1:0-2328 GCA_036009105.1 Thermoanaerobaculia bacterium
GCGCGATCCGCACTCCGGCGCGGCGGGCACCGAGGTGCGGACCGTGGAGGCGCTCGAGCGGCTGGGGCACGAGGTGGACCAGGTGTGGCGGGACGACCTGCCGCACCGCATTCGGCATTGGAACCTGCATTACGCGGTCGAGCTGCCGCACGCCATGCGCCACATCGTGGCCGGCCGGTTGGATCGCGACTACGACGTGGTGCATGCCAACCAGCCGCACGCCTGGCGCGCGGCGAAGCTGTGGCGAACCACCAAGCAGCGCGGCGTGTTCGTGCATCGCTCGCACGGCTTCGAGTTGCATGCCGAGGAGGTGCGGCGGCGCTGGCTGCAGGAAGACGACCGGCCGCTGCTGCGCCGGGCGGCGAGCGCCGCGCTGGCGCCGCTGGTGGCGCGGAACGCGGTGCAGATCGCCCGGTGGGCGGATGGGCACATCGTCAGCTCCTCCCTCGATGCCGACTTTTTGCACGAGCGCCTGCGCGTGCCGCGAGAGCGGATCGGAGTCATCCCGCAGGGTCTGTCGGAGGAGTATTTCGCGCCTCCGCCGCCCGCCCTCGACGCAGCGCGTTTGCGACGAGTGCTACACGTCGCGCAATTCGTGCCGTTCAAGGCGCCGGAGGTGGTGGCGGCAGCCATGCGTGCGCTGGACGGCTTCCAGCGCACCTGGGTTTGCGCCCGCGAGCATCACCAGGCCGTCCGCGCGCTCCTGGCCGGAGCGGAGGTGGAGTTGCTGGACTGGATGCCGACCGCCGAGCTGGTGCAGGTCTACGACCGGCACGGCGTGTTCCTCTTCCCCTCCTACTTCGAGGGTTTCGGCAAGGCCTTCTTGGAAGCGATGAGCCGCGGGCTGGTGGTCGTGGCCTCGGATGTGGGGGGGATGCGCGATCTGATCCGGGATGGCGTGAACGGATACCTCGTGCCGCCCGGCGATGCGGCGGGGCTGGCCGCGCGGGCGCGCGAGGCAAGAATCGAGATGGGGGCAAAGGCGGCGGAGACGGCGCGCGTGCACACCTGGGATCGCGTGGCGGAGGAGACCGTTGCCTTTTACGAGAGGCTGGCCCGGCGATGAAGCAGCATCGGCTGGCCATCGTCGCCTCGCACGTGATCCAGTATCAGGATCCGCTCTTCCGCCGCATCGCGGCGGAGCCGGACATCGGCCTCACCGTCCTCTACTGCGACCGCCGCGGCTCCGATGCCTTCCACGACCAGGACATGAACGCCACCGTCGCCTGGGACGTCGAGAAGCTGCTGACCGGCTATCGCCACCGCTTCCTGCGCAACTTGTCCGGCCTCGACGCGAAGCGCCCCTTCCTGCGCATGCTCAACCCCGGGATCGTGCCGGCCATCCTGCGCGGCCGCTTCGATGCGGTCATCTTCATGATCGGCTGGGGCTCGGCCACGGCCTGGCTTGGCTTCCTGGCCTGCCGCCTCTCCCGCACGCCCTTCTTCCTCTTCGGCGACAGCAGCTTCCCGCCGCCGCCGCGAGCGGTGCGCGATCGCCTGCTGCGCGCGGTCTTCCGCCAGGCGAGCGGCTTCATGACCTCCGGCAAGCTGAACGCCGACTACTACGCCCACTACGGCGCGGACCGCAACCGCTTCTTCCCCATGCCGTTCGCCATCGATAACGACCGCTTCGCCGCCGCCGCGCAGCTCACGCCCATCGAGCGCGAGGAGCTGCGCCAGCGGCACGGCATCGGGCCGGAGGAGGTGGCCATCGGCTTCTCCGGCAAGCTGGTGGAGCGGAAGGATCCGCGCACGCTCGTCGACGCCTTCGCCCGGATGCGTCGCCGCGAGCAGGCCCGGCTCGTCTTCATCGGCGACGGCCCGTTGCGGCCGGAGCTCGAAAAAACCGACCGGACCCGCTTCCTCGGCTTCGTCAACCAGACCGACCTCCCCCACGCCTACGCCATGTGCGACGTGCTCGTGCTCCCCTCCCGCTTCGAGCCGCGCGGCCTGGTGGTGAACGAGGCCATGGCCTGCGGGTTGCCGGTCATCGCCAGCGACCGGGTGGGGGCGGTGGGCGACCTGGTGCAGGACGGCGAGAACGGCTTCGTCTTTCCCGCCGGAGACGCGGTGACACTCGCGGCGCGGCTCGACCGCATCGTGGAGGATGCACCGCTGCGCAAGAGGATGGCCCGGCGCTCGAAGGAGCTGATCGAGCAGTGGTCTTTCGAGGCGGAGGTCAAAGGCGTGCGGGCGATGCTGGAGCGGCGGCGATGAAGGAGGTGACCATCGTCGTCCCCACCTACAACCGCGCCGCCATCGTGGTGGAGACGCTGCGCACGCTCCTCGCGCTGGAGCCGCCGGCGCGCGCGATCATCGTGGTCGACC
>DASYMJ010000161.1:0-3959 GCA_036009105.1 Thermoanaerobaculia bacterium
TCATGGTCCAGACCCAGGACGGCGCCACCGTCCCCTTTGCCGACCTCATCAAAGGGCGCACGGTAGCCATCAATTTCGTCTTCACCAGCTGCACCACCATCTGCCCGCTGATGGGCACCTCCTTCGCCCGCGTGCAGGAGCTCCTCGGCAAAGAGGCGAATGACGTGGCTCTGATCTCGGTCAGCATCGATCCGGAGCACGACACGCCGGCCAAGTTGACGGCCTGGAGCAAGCGCTTCGGCGTCCAGCCCGGGTGGACCCTCGTCACCGGCCGCAAGGCGGACATCGACCGCCTCCTCAAATCGCTCGGCGTGTACACGCCCGATCGCCTGCAGCACGCGCCGGTGGCCATCATCGGCGACGAGGCGCGCGGCGTCTGGCGCCGCATCGACGGACTCGCCGCCCCATCCAGAGTCGTGGCCATGATCCGCGACGTAGCCGCCTCGGAGACCGCTTCCCGATGAAACGTTTCCTGCTCGCCCTGCTGCTCATCGCGCCGCTCATCGCCAGCGCCGCCGACGCTCCCGCGGCCCATTACTTCGCGGACCTGAAGCTGACCGACCAGAACGGCCGGCGGGTCGATCTCTACCAGGACCTGATGAAGGGGAAGACGGTGGTCATCAACTCCTTCTTCGCCTCCTGCACGGCCAGCTGCGTGGTGATGTCCCGCACCTTCATCTACATGCAGGAGAAGTTCGGCGACCGCGTCGGCAGCGACGTGACGCTCGTCTCCATCAGTGTCGATCCGGAGCACGACACGCCGGAGAAGCTGAAGGCGTATGCGAAACGGGTGGGAGCGAGGCCCGGCTGGTTCTTGCTGACCGGCACCCGGGAGCAGGTCGATGCGGCGCTGCGCAAGCTCGGGCAGTACACCGAGGGTCGGGAGGGCCACCTGAATGTGATCGTGGCCGGGAACGACCGCACCGGGCTGTGGAAGAAGGCGCTCGGTATCGCCAAGTCGGAGGAGGTCTACAAGGTCGTGGCCAGCGTGGCCGACGACAAGGGTGAGACGCCGGCGGGCGGGCGTTGATCGCGGCGGTCGCCGCCGCGCTCGTCCTGGCGCTCACGCCGCAGCAGCAGCGCGGGAAGCAGCTCTATCTCACCGGCGAGAGCGCCGCGCAGCGGAAGGTCTCCGCCCTGATCAGCGCCGATGAGGTGGAGGTGCCGGCGAACGTGGTGCCGTGCGCCTCGTGCCACGGGCGGAACGGGCGGGGGAAACCGGAGGGGGGCGTCGTCCCGTCGAACGTGCAGTGGGACACGCTGATGCATCCCACCGCCACCCGCCCCGCGTACACGAAGCCGCTGCTCAAGCGCGCCATCACCATGGGCCTCGATCCGGAGGGCAAGGCGCTGCAAATCGCCATGCCCCGCTACCGGCTCACCCTGGAGGACATGAGCGACCTGGTGTCGTATCTGGAACTGCTCGGCGTCGATCACGATCCGGGCATCTCGGATGACGCGGTGCGCCTCGGCTCCGTGTTGCCTGCCGATCCCGGCGAGCAGGCCGCGGTGCGCTCGGTGCTCACCGCGTATTACTCGCGCCTCGGCCCCATCTTCGGACGCAATGTCGTGCCCGTGTTCACCACCACCTCCGGCGCTCCCGCCGCCCGCGCCGCCGCCCTGCAGCGCTTCATCGATGAGGAGCAGCCGTTCGCCATCACCTCCTCCTGGCTCCTCGGCGCGGATGCGGAGATGTCCGCCGTTGCGGAGACCGCGCACGTGCCGACGATCGCCGCCTTCGCCATCTCCGCCCCCGCCGATTCGCGCTACGTGTACCAGCTGCTGGCCGGCGCGAAGGAGCAGCGCGATGCTCTCGTCGCCGCCGCCGGCGGCAAAAAGCTGGTCACCGTTTCGGACGCCATGCCTTCCCTGGAAGGCGCCGACATGGTCCTCTACCTCGGCGGCCCCTCGCGCCTCGGCGTTGTGCTCGCCGCCTGCGCCGCGCTGACGCCGCCGCCCTTCGTGCTCCTCCCCGCCGCGCACAGCAGCAACGCCATCGCCTCCGCCCCTCCCGCCCTGGCCGGCCGCATCCTCATCGCCCTGCCGTCGTCGCCGGCCGACATCACGGAGGAGGGCAACGCCGAGCTCCAGGCGCTGGGCGTCCTCCCCGCCCACGCCACCGCCTGCCGCCTGGCCCTGGCCTCGGCCAAGCTCCTGGTGGAAGCCCTCCGCCGCACCGGCCGCGACGTCGACCGCGACACTCTGGTCGAAGCGCTGGACGGCTTCTACGACGTGCCTACCGGCCTGGCGCCGCCGGTGACGTGGGCGGCGGGGAAGCACACCGGATCGCAGAACGTGATCATCGTGAAAAAATGACGTACCTTCTTCACCCATGATCCACCGCGCACCGGAGCCGCCGCTCGAGATCCCGGACGTCGCCCTCACGCCCTTCCTCCTAGACCTCGCGGACAAACGGGGCGAGCAGGCCGCGTTCATCGAGGGCGCGAGCGGCCGCACGCTCACCTACGCCGGCTGGGCAAACGCGGTGCGCAGGACGGCGGCGGGACTGGCGCGGCGCGGCTTCAAGAAAGGCGATGTCTTCGCCATCTACAGCCCGAACATCCCGGAGTACGCCGTCGTCTTTCATGCGGTCTCGCTGGCGGGCGGCGTCGTCACCACCATCAACCCGCTGTACACGGTGGAAGAGCTGCGCCAGCAGCTGAGAGACGCCGGCGCGAAGTTCCTCATCACGACCCCGACCTTCGCGGAGAAGGCGCGCGAGGCAGGCATCGTGGAAGAGATCTTCCTCTTCGGCCAGTCGAACCTGGAGGCGGATGGCGAGCCGCCGCACGTCGACATCGATCCGCACACGGACCTCATCGCCATGCCCTACTCCAGCGGGACGACCGGGCTGCCCAAGGGGGTGATGCTCACCCACCGGAACCTGGTGGCGAACCTGCTCCAGACCTCCGGCGTGATCCCCGTCATCGAGCACGACGTGATGCTCGGCGTCCTCCCCTTCTTTCACATCTACGGCATGGTCGTGATCATGAACCTCGGCCTGTACCGCGGCGCCACGGTCGTCACCATGCCCCGTTTCGACCTCGAGCAATGCCTGGAGATCCTGCAGAAGTACCGCGTCACCTTCGCCAACGTCGTGCCGCCCATCGTGCTCGCGCTGGCCAAGCACCCGCTGGTCGAAAAGTACGACCTGAGCGCCTTGCGCCTCGTCTTCTCCGGCGCCGCGCCTCTGGGCGAAGAAGTCGCGGCCGCGGCGACGAAACGCATCGGCTGCCTGGTCACGCAGGGCTACGGCCTGACCGAGACCTCGCCGGTGACGCACGTGGCCCGCGTCGGCACGCACCAGGCGAAAGGCATCGGCCCGCCCATCCCGAACACGGAGTCGAAGATCGTCGACCTGACCACCGGCGCGGCCCTCGGCACGGGCGAGGAAGGCGAGATCTGCATCCGCGGGCCGCAGGTGATGCGCGGCTACCTGAACAACCCCGAGGCCACCGCGGCCATGATCGACGGCGAGGGCTGGCTGCATTCCGGAGACGTCGGGTACGCCGATGAAGACGGCTGCTTCTTCGTGGTCGACCGGGTCAAGGAGTTGATCAAGTACAAGGGGCTGCAGGTGGCGCCGGCGGAGCTGGAGGCGCTGCTGCTGACGCATCCGGCCGTGGCGGACGCGGCGGTGGTTCCGCTCGCCCACGACGAGGCGGGGCAGGTGCCGAAGGCGTTCGTAGTGCTCAAAGGCAGCGCTACGGCGGAGGAGCTGATGGCGTTCGTGGCGGAGCGGGTGGCGCCGTACAAGAAGGTGCGCTGCGTGGAGTTCACGCAGCAGATCCCGCGGTCGGCCTCGGGGAAGATCCTGAGACGGGTACTGAAGCAATAGCGTGATGTGAAACGAATCCGCGTTCCGTGGCACTCTCTAGTACATAGAGAGAGGAGTGTACCCACTGGAACCGGCCGAGTTGCTCACGGCGAACCTGGCGCTGATCGAGCGTGCCATCGCG
>DASYMJ010000162.1:0-7458 GCA_036009105.1 Thermoanaerobaculia bacterium
CCGGCCCTACGTTTTCAGCTGCGTGTCATTCGGGATCACGAACGCGTAGCCGCGCTGCTGCAGCTCATCCACCACCCGCCCGATCGTCCCCACCGACCATGAGCGCCCCTGGTGCATCACCACGATGGCGCCTGGTGAAACGCGCGGCACGATGCGGCCGGCCACGCGGGAGGCGTCGTCCACGATCGAGTCGAAGCCCCGCACCGTCCACCCGATCAGGCGCAGGCCGCGTCTGGCCAGCAGCGGATGCACGAACGGGTTCTTCATCCCCACCGGCGCGCGGAACCACGGGCCGGCGACGCGGCAGCCGTCGATCTCCTCGGCGAGGCGCGAGGGCGGCAGGCACCAGAACGTGCCGGCGGGATGGGTCCGCGAGTGGTTCGCCACCGAGTGGCCGCGTGCGACGATCTCGCCCATCCGCTCCGGATGCTGCTCGGCGAGCACCCCTTTCACGAAGAACGTCGCCTTCGCGCCGCGCGCGTCGAGCAGGTCGAGGATGGCTGGCGTGTCGTCGGTCGGGCCGTCATCGATGGTCAGCCAGACCTCCTTTGCCTCCGTGGCGAAGCGGGTGATCACCGGCCCGAGCCACTGCACGTTCGGGCGCAGGGTCGGGTAGAGCAGCAGCGCGTGCGACAGGGCGAGGATGCCGATGGCCAGCCACGGCGAATGGCGCCAGGTGGCCAGAAGCAGCACCGGAGCGACGAACGCGAAGGCGATGATCAGGCGCCGCATCGCCCCTCCCACTGCGCCACCTTGCCGCGCATCAACAGCAGCGCGGCCGCCGCGCCCGCGTTCAAAGCCACGACGGCGAAGAAAAAGTACGCGACGTACCGCGCCATCCCATCCGTGGTTGCGAAGTAGGAGGAGGCGATGATCAGCAGCACCCACAGCAGCGCCGAATTGATGCGGTGGTTGTACGCGTAAAGAGACCGGCCCAGGAGCGGCAGCAGCACGGCGCCCATCACATAGATCGGCACCTGCAGGGCCATAATGGCCAGCGGCAGTGCCAGCACCTTCCACGCGCCGTGCAGCGGCGCCGCGAAATAGAACGTCGTGGTCAGCGCGATCCACGCGGAGATCGCGATGTTCTCCGTCGCGCTCTGATCGCGATCGACGGCCAGGATGAGCCCCGGCCGCTGCTCGTGGCGCGCCGTGCGCAGGATCAGGAACGCGGCGAGCCGCGCCAGCGCGTAGCGATGCCGCGCTGGCAGCCAGCGCGCCTCCGCGCGATCGCGCACGATGTGCATCAGGCGCTCTCCTCCGCCGGCGCGATCGGCTCGAAGTGGAACCACTGGTACCAGCTGTCGGCGATCACCGTCTCCAGCTCCCCGATCCAGGCGTCGAGCGCGCGCCGCAGGTCGGCATCGCGGTCGCGGCCGCGCCGCTCCACCGTGATCGGGCTGCACGTCACGAGCCGGTAGCGGCGCCGCCCGCGGCGGATCACGAACAGCGGATAGATCGGCACGCGCGCGGCCATGGCCAGCGCGAACGGCCCGGCCGGCATGCGCGTCGGCGTGCCGAACAGCGTCGCCGGCAGCGTGGCGATGCCCGGCGTCACCCGGTCGCCCTGAATGGCCACCAGCTCGCCGCTGCGCACCGCATGGAGCAGGTCGAAGGCGAGGTCGGCCGCCTTGGTGTTGAAGTCGATGCGCAGGGCGTCGCTCTCGCTGCCCGCGATCCGTCCTTCCTCGTAGGCGCGCGTCTGCGGATCGATCTCCGGCGCGCGCACCATCACGATGCGCCGGGAGGACGTCTCCGCGAACAGGTGCGCTCCGAGGTCGTAGCTGCCCATGTGGGCGGTGAGGATGATGGCGCCGCCGGCGTGCGCCTGCAGCGAGTCGAAATGCTCGATGCCGATGAACTCCCAGTCCGGGATCGTGCGCGTCTCCTGGAAGCGGACGTTGTCATCGATGGTCCAGGCGAAGTTGTAGAAGACGCGGTAGGCGCGCAGCAGGTTGATCGGCGCCCACGAGCCGGGCTTGATCGCCTTCAGGTTCCGCATCACCGAGCGGCGGCCGGTGTTCCAGAGCAGGACGAAGAACCCGGCCCAGAGGGAGAGGACGGCCGGCTCGATCCAGGCCGGCACGTTCAGCACCGCCCAGCGCAGGAACTGCCGCCAGAAGACGCCGCGGGCGAGGAACCGACGCCACCACCTCACGTGCGGATGATATCGCCCAGCTTCCGCTCGCTCGTGGCCAGGGGCGGGCGGAGCAGGTCGAACAGGGGGCCGCGCATCAGCGGCTCGTCGCCCGGATAGGTCGGCACGATGTGCAGCGGGAAGCGCTCGAAGATCTCCTTGTCCGGCCGCCGCCGCATGGCCTGCACCCGGCTGCGCTTGTCGGCCAGGCGCTGCTCGTTGCGGAAGAGCCAGTCGAGCGCGCGGAACTGCATCATGGTCAGCGGGTCGTCCAGCTTGGCCAGGGTTCGGCGCCGGCGCAGGCCGCGCCGCCGGCTCGGCTGCGGGGTGAGCGCCTCGCGGGTCAGCTCCGCCGCGTCGTCGTTCCGCGTGGTGGCGTAGTGATGGAGGCGGTGCAGGTAGGTGAAGAGCACCGCCCCGGCCGACTCGCGCAGGTCCTCGTAGTTCTTGAATGCCGTCTGCAGCGCGTTGCGCTCGAAGAGCACGCCGCGCTCGAAGTCGCCCAGGCGGTTGGAGGTCGCGCTGGAGGCATGCCGCACCGTGGCGTGCGGCTCATAGATCGCGCGGCAGCCGGCGAGCCACGTCCGCCAGCCAAAGTCGACGTCTTCCAGATAGGCGAAGTAGTCGTCGTCGAAGCCGCCCAGGCGCTCCAGCGGCTCGCGGCGGGAGATCATGTTGCCGCCGCAGGCGAAGAGCAGGTCCGCGCCGGCGGCCGGCTCCTGTCGCGAGCCGATCGGCATGCGGAAGCCTTCCTGAAACGCGTGGCCGTCGAAGGTGAGCACGCCGCCGATGAAGTCGATGCGCTGCCCGCTCAGGTCGACGATGCGGCCGCCGACCGAGACCACATCCGCCGGCGCCTCGTCCATGGCCCGGGTCAGGGCGGCGAGCCAGCCGCGCTCCGGCACCGCGTCGTTGTTGAGGAAGATCACGTTGCGCGCCCCCGAGCGCGCCAGGGCCGCGGCGATGCCGCCGGTGAACCCGCGGTTCTTCCCCAGCGGCAGGAAGCGCGCCCGCGGATGCTTCGCCGTGATGGCCGCGATGGAACCATCTGTCGAGCCGTTGTCGACCACGGTCACCCCGGCCCCTTCCACCTCGGAAAGCTGCGGCTCCACCGCGGCCAGGCAGCGCAGCGTGTCCTCCCGCCCGTTCCAGTTCACGACGATGATGTCGACCGCCGGCTCCGTCATCCCGCCACGCGCCTCACCCGACGCCGGATCCGGTCCAGCATCGACGGCGTCTGCTCCGGCAGCGCGAGCTTCACGCCGAACGCCTTCTTCGACCGGTCGAACCGCGGCGCGCGCACGAAGTCCACCAGCGGCTGCAGCACGCGCCGCCACTGATGCTCCTCCGCGAACCGCTGCGCCCCGCGCGCCATCTCCTCATGATTGTGCAGCACGCGCGCGAGCTCCGCCGCGTAATCCTGCGCCGACTCGCCGCGCACCACCGCTCCCGCGCCGTAGCGCAGCAGCAGCTCGTCCGTCCCCGGCGCGGAGCTGGTCACGATGGGCAACCCGCCCCACAGGTAGTCGTAGACGCGCGTGCGCATGGAGAGGTCGGTCTCCAGCGACTGGGGGAACGTCAGCAGCGCCGCCGCGAACTGCTCGAACCAGGCGCCGCGCCGGTCATACGGCACCCACGGCTCGAACTTCACGAAGTCGTAGCCCTTCCGCCGGGCATGCTCCATCGCCGCCGCCGTCTTCCCCTGCGGCGTGAGCGAGGGGTTCGGATGCCGGGTGAACGTGAGCGTGATGGACGGAAACTGGCGACGGGCCAACGCCACCGCATCCATGGCCAGCAAAGGGTCGTACCAGTCGTAGATGCCGCCGAAGAGGATGTTGGTGGCGTTGCGCGCCACGAACGGCCGCGGCGCCTGCACCCCGAACGGCGCGATGCGCAGCAAAGACGAAAGCCGCGGATCGGACCCGAACGCCACCGGATTCAACCGCCCCGCGGCCAACAGGACGCCCAGGTAGAAGAGGCGCTGGGCCTGGGAGGCGCAGAGGAAGATGTCCGCCTGCTCCACAGAGCGCAGCAGCGTGGCGTGATCGTGCGCGAACACCTCGGCGCCCCGCTCCGGGTAGTAGTGCAGGTTCTCGATGATGAACGGGTCGTACAGATCGATCGCCGTGGGGATGGGCCGCGCGTGGGCGAAGAAGTCGTTGGCGACGTGTCCCTGCACCACCGCCATGTCGCTTTCCGCGCTCGCATCGCGCAGCGCCTCGGGCGTGATGGCGCCCCCCTCCGGCGAGAGCAGCGTCACCTGATGCCCGTCCGCGCGCAGCACGGCGGCCATCTCCACGAAGCGGATGCCGATGCCGGCCGGCTGGCCGTGCCCCAGCGGCTCGGGGCAGACCAGCAGCGCCCGGGTCATCCGCGGCCCCGCATCTTCTCGATCGTGGAGTGCAGCTTCCAGGTGCGCGACTGCATGATCGAGTCGAGCAGCGCCTGCAGGCGATGCACTTCCTTGTACAGCGCCTCGCTGGTGGTGCGCGTTTCCGCCACGATCGTCTGCAGCTCGGCGTTGGCGCGGGTCAGGGTGTGGATCTCGATCGCCTTCCCTTCGCGATCCTTCTCCAGCTCCCAGATGATGTGCTCCATGGTGTCGACTTCGGCCGCGCGCTTCTCGCGCTCGTGGAGGAGCTCCGAGATGCGGCCGATCTCGCGATGCGCCGCGTCGAGCTCCGTCTCACTGCGATGGGCCCGCCCCTTCGCGTCGACCGCGTCGGCGAAGAGCGTGTTGAGGCGCCGCTTCTGCCGCTCGAAAGCGTTCGCGATCACGTCGTTGTCGATGCCCGCCGCGTGCTTGGTCCACACCTGCAGCTTCGCCTCCCGGAAGCGCGGCGAGCCTTCCGGGTTGGCCAGGGTGATGGAGCCGCCGCCTTCGATGTGGCGGATCTCGCAGGTGACGCGCGGCAGATGCGCAAACTCGCCGCGCTGGGACACTCTGATCAGAAAGTCCCAGTCCTCGAAGAGGTCGAACGCGGGATCGAAGCCGCCCGCATCGAGGTATGTCTCCCGCCCGACGAGGAGCGTCGGCAGGGGGATGTAGTTGTCGAGGAGGAGCAGGTCGCGGTCAAAGTCGGCGCTGAAGAGGCGCAGCCGCTGCCGCGTCTCCAGCGCCGGCGAGACGAACGCCGAAACGGCATCGCTGTACCACGCGGCGTGCGGCGACTTCCCCGCCGCGGCCGCGAGCGTCCCCAGATGCTCCGGGTAGTACAGATCGTCATCGTCGAGAAAGGCGATGAACCTCCCCGAAGCCGCCCGCACCCCCGCATTCATCGCCTCGGAACGTCCTCGCGGCGTTTCGTGCTCCACCAGCTTGACGCCATCGACGGCCGGCCGCACGCCGCCGTCGTTCACCACCACGATCTCCGCCGGATAGTCGTTCGCCCGGATCGACTCGATCGCCTCGGCCAGCAGCGCGGGACGGTCTTTCGTCCGGACAATGACGCTGATCGGCAGCGTCTCGCGCACGGTCTCGATCATCCGCGCGTTGCCCATCACCTTCTGCAGCTCGCTGATGGCCGTGGTGCGCAGCTCCGGCAGCGCGATCACAAAGTACGCTTCCGCCGCGCGCGAGCCGGAGGGGAGAGTCATGGCGCGATACGCGTTGAGGCCGCGCGCGTACGCCGAGTAGTCGCGGAAGGCGTGCTGCGACTCGTGCGCGCCGATCGCCGCGTATTTGGCGTCCGCGACGTCGGTGATGTCGACGATGGCGTTCGGCCGCAGCGGCTGCCCCACTTCGTAGAACGCGACGCGGGCGATGGCCAGCTCGGCGAAGAGCGCCTCGTCGCGCTGCACCAGCGCGCAGAAGGCCCGGGCCAGGGCGAGGTGGTCGGGATGGATCTCGATGGGGCTGGGGACGAGGATCAGATCCGGCTTGAAGTCGAGGAGCTCGTTGCGCAGGACGTCCATCAGCGCGTCGGTTGCTCCCAGGAGGGCGCGGTCGGGGAAGCGCAGGAAGCGCAATTCGGCCGGCCCGAGGAGGTCGAGGCCGCGCCGCGACTCCTCTTCCCGTGTCACGGCGTCGCCGGCCTGTGCCCCGTTCGTGGCCACGACCACCCGCACCGTGCGCCGCTCGCGCAGATGCTGGGCCACCACGCCGCCGCACCCGATCACCTCGTCGTCCGGATGCGGGGCGAGCACGAGCAGCCGCTCCCCGCGCAAATGCGCCGGCTGGTAGGGAATGGCCTCGGACTCGAGGATGGGCATCGGCGGGATTATGTCAGAGCTCCCTCGCTTATCATTGGCGGCGGGTCGTGAGCACAACAGAGCGCCAAGTCGGAGACCTGCTCGCGTTGATCGAGCAGCTCGCGGGGGAAGGCAGCGTGCTGGAGTCGGCGGCGGAGCTCTTCCCCCGCGCGTTCGGCACGCTCTTCCACTGCGTCACGTTCGACGTCGGCCTGGTGGTGATGATCGAGCAGAACCTCGAGCTGCACATCACCACCCGCGCCGGCGCGGCGGCGCTCGTCACCGACGACCTCATCGCCCGCACGCGCAGGACGCTGCAGACCCTCTTCCCCATGTCCTTCGAGACGACGGAAGTGGTCGTCGTGTCGGAGCGGAACGACCTGCCGGCGCGCACCGGCGAGGCCGACGCGCTGCGCTTCGAGACGCACGCCCTCCTCTCCGTCCAGAACCGCACCGCGGGCGTGCTGCTCCTCTACCGCGGCGACGCGCCGTTCCGCACGGACGAGCAGCAGATCGTCGCCATCGCCGCGACCCAGGTCTCCATGCTCCTCGGCAACCTGCGCAGCCGCGAGCGCATCCTCAACCTCGCCGACACCGATGACCTGACCGGCATCTGGAACAAGCGCTTCTTCCGCCGCCAGCTGCCCCAGGAGATCGAGCGGGCCCGCGTCTACAGCGTGCCGCTCTCGCTGCTGCTCTTCGACCTGGACGACTTCAAGCAGATCAACGACGGCTTCGGCCACACCGTGGGAGACGTGGTGCTCTCCGAGCTTTGCGGCGCGGTGCGGGAGATGCTCCGCCCGCCCGACCTCTTCGCCCGCTTCGGCGGCGACGAGTTCGCCATCATCCTCCCTCACACCGACCTGGGCGGCGCGTGCGCGGTGGCGCAACGCATCCTCAAACGCATCGAGGGGCTGACCATCCCCACCGACGAGGAGGGCTTCATCCGCCCGGCCATCTCCATCGGCGTGGCCGAGTTCCGCGTGGCCGAGGACACGACGGCGAATGACCTCGTGCGCCGCGCGGACGAGCGGCTGTACGAGTCGAAACGGATCGGCAAGAACCGCTACACTGCGTGACCCCATGCGCTACACGGTCGCCAACTGGAAGATGAACCTTCCGCCCGAGGG
>DASYMJ010000163.1:0-24736 GCA_036009105.1 Thermoanaerobaculia bacterium
TGACGCCTTCCCCGGCCCGGTGTTGATCGGCTGCGTATCGGGCGTGATGCCCTGGTTCACCGCGCCCGCGCGCAGCTCGGCCGAATCCGCCTTCTCCGCCGGGTCCTCTTTCATCAGCTTCAGCCGGAGGGCGGTGGCAGCCTTGATCAGCGCGTTGCTGAGCTTCTCGGTGTCGTCGATGGGGAAGGAGTCGTGGAAGGACGTGCCGGCGCTCGTATTGGGGAGCAGCTTCTGGATCTCCGCCGCGATCATCGCCGGCGAGGCGGGCGCGCCCGGATTCTCGTCGCTCCAGCCGAGGAGCACGGCGCAATTGGTGCGCGCCGGGTCGTCCACGATCTCCAGCAGTTGCTTCCACGGCGGTTTGCCCGCGTCCTCGCGGCTGACCACGATGATTGACGCCTGGCGCTCGTTGCGGGCCCTGTCCAGCTCGGCGCGCAGGTTCTTCAGGTCGGGGACGATCTCCTGCCAGTACACCCCGCTCGCGGTGTTCTGTTTCGCCACCCCGTCGAAGATGCTGCCGATGTTCGGCCCGCTCTCGTCCGGCTTCCACTGCGTCTTCTTTTCGTGCAGCACGGTCAGGGTGAGGTGGTAGGGCTGGGGCGCCGGGTTGTGGAAGAAGTTCGGCAGGTCCTCGAACTTCAGGTCGTCCGGCCACGCCGGCAATTTCGAGGCGCGCTGCGCGTTGCCGATGAGGCTCACCAGTTTGGTGATGACCTGGTCGTACGCCTCCGGGTAGGTCTGGCGCAGCTTGTTCAGGTGCATCAGGCCGGCCGTGTTGTAAGCGTCGGGAAATCCCTTCGGCTGGTAATACCTGGCCAGCGCCTGGGGCAGCTCGCGCTTCGGCGCCCCCACGTCCCAGATCACCGGGATGATCACCACCTGGTCGTCCACGAGGTTGCCGGCTTTCTGCAGCCGCTTCTGGAACACGGCGAATTCCTTCGCGCAATACGGGCTGTCCAGGAACTGCGGGGAACAGAAGCAGACCAGGACGCGGATGGTGCGGACGGCGGTGCCCAGCGCCTTCTCCCAATCCTCGCCGTTCTGGATGTTGGTCGAGTCGAGGAAGCCGATTTCCTGAAGGTCGTTCTCCTGGATGCTCGCCGCGGAACGCACCTCCTGGCGGAGCTCGTTCGCCACGTCGGTCAGCCGCGACTTGACGTCGTCGAACCGGGCGTAACTGATGAAGAACCGGGGGGGCACGGTGCCCTGAGTATAATCCGCCCCCTTATGAGCGACGCGGTCCACATCCACGACTTACCGAAGCACGTTGGCGAGCGGGTCACCGTCAACGGCTGGCTGTACAACAAGCGCACCTCGGGCAAGCTGCAGTTCCCCATCATCCGCGACGGCAGCGGCTATCTGCAGTGCGTCGTCTTCAAGAAGGAAGTCTCCGAAGAGACGTGGAAGGCGGCCGAGGAAGCGACCCAGGAATCGACCGTGCGCGTGATCGGCACGGTGCGCGCGGAAGAGCGCGCGCCGGGCGGCGTGGAGCTCGGCGTGGAGACGTTCGAGGTGGTGCACCTCACCCAGGACTACCCCATCACGCCGAAGGAGCACGGCACGGCGTTCCTCATGGACCTGCGCCACCTCTGGCTCCGCTCTTCGAAGCAGCACGC
Source organism: Thermoanaerobaculia bacterium (assembly GCA_036009105.1). GTDB lineage: Bacteria > Acidobacteriota > Thermoanaerobaculia > Gp7-AA8 > Gp7-AA8 > JAFAVZ01. The sequence continues at coordinate 1,617 of DASYMJ010000163.1, forward strand.
GGTCTTGCGCGTGCGCAATGAGATCGAGAAAGGTATCCGCGACTTCTTCTACGACCGCGACTTCGTGCTCATCGACTCGCCCATCCTCACCGCGAACGCGGCGGAGGGGACCTCGACCCTGTTCGAGACCGACTACTTCGGCGAGAAGGCCTACCTCTCCCAGTCCGGCCAGCTCTACCTCGAGCCGGCGGCCGCCGCGTTCGGCCGCGTCTACTGCTTCGGCCCCACGTTCCGCGCCGAGAAGTCGAAGACGCGCCGGCACCTGATGGAGTTCTGGATGGTCGAGCCGGAGGTCGCCTTCCTCGAGTTCGACGGCCTGCAGGATCTGGCCGAGGACTTCGTGGAGTACCTCGTGGGGCGCGCGCTCGACCGCTGCAAGGAAGAGCTCAAGACGCTGGAGCGCGACCTCAGCAAGCTGGAGAACGTGAAGAAGCCGTTCCCCCGCATCACCTACCGCGATGCCATCGGGCTGCTGCAGAAGAACGGCGTCGAGGCGAAGTTCGGGGACGATTTCGGCGGCGACGAGGAGACGATCATCGCCAACTCCTTCGACCGCCCGGTGATGATCAGCCGCTATCCGGCGTCCATCAAAGCGTTCTACATGCAGCCCGCGCCGGAGGATCCCACGCTCGCCCTCGGCCTGGACATGATCGCGCCCGAGGGATATGGCGAGATCATCGGCGGCTCGCAGCGCATCCACGACCACGACTTTTTGCTGCAGCGCATCAAAGAGCACAACCTGCCGGTGGAGGCCTTCCAGTGGTATCTCGACGTGCGCAAGTACGGCACGTTTCCCCACTCCGGCTTCGGCATGGGCATCGAGCGCTGCGTGGCCTGGATCAGCGGCGTGCCCCATCTCCGGGAGACCATTCCCTACCCGCGCATGCTGAACCGGATCTATCCCTGACGCTGCGCGTCACGGGGATTGAGAATTGAGAATCGAGAATTGAGAATGACGCCGTGACTGATTCTCAATTCTCAATTCTCAATTCTCAATTGCCTCTCCGGGTCATCCCCCTCGGCGGCCTGGGCGAGATCGGCATGAACCTCATGGTCTACGAGTATGGCGACCACGCCGTGCTCGTGGACTGCGGGATGATGTTCCCCGACTCGGCCACGCTCGGCGTCGATGTCATCGTCCCGGACATGACGTATCTCTTCGAGAACGCGCACAAGTTCCGCGCCGTCTTTCTCACCCACGGCCACGAGGACCACATCGGCGCGCTGCCGTTCCTCATCGAGCGCCTGCCCCTCCCCATCTACGGCATGCCGCTCACCCTCGGCTTCGTGCGGGACAAGTTCCAGGAATTCGGCCTGGAAGGCGACCTCCGCCCCCTGCAGCCGCGCGACGTGGTCGAGGCCGGCCCCTTCGTCGTGGAGGCCCTGCGCGTGACGCACTCCATCGTCGACGCCCTCGGCTACGCGCTCACCACGCCGCTCGGCACCATCATCCACACCGGCGACTTCAAGATCGACCACACGCCGGTCGATGCGAAGCCGACCGACCTGCAGCGCTTCGCCCACCACGGCGAGCTCGGCGTGCTGCTCCTCGTCAGCGACTCCACCAACGCGCTCGTCCCCGGCCACGGTCCCTCGGAGCGGGTGGTGGGAGGCGGGCTCGATCGCGTCTTCAGCCAGGCCAAGGGACGCATCCTCGTCACCACCTTCGCCTCGCACATCCACCGCGTGCAGCAGGTCATCGACGTGGCGCGCAAGTTCAAGCGGAAGGTCTTTCTCGTCGGCCGCTCGCTGGTGGACAACATGGAGACCGCCGAGCGCCTCGGCTACGTCCGCTTCCCCCGCGAGGCGCGCGCGAGCTCGATCGATCTCGATCCGCGCGAGCTGGTGATCATGACCACCGGCACCCAGGGCGAGCCCTCCTCGGCCCTCTCCCGGATGGCCGTGGGGGAGCACAAGCAGGTGCAGATCGAGAAGGGAGACGTGGTGGTGATCTCCGCGCGGACCATTCCGGGCAACGAGCGCCACGTCTCGCACCTCATCGACAACCTCTACCGGCGCGGCGCGGACGTCGTCTCGCACGAGCAGCCGGACGTCCACGTCTCCGGCCACGCCTGCGAGGAAGAGCTGAAGCTGATGCTCAACGTGACCAGGCCGAAGTTCTTCATCCCCATGCACGGCACGCTGCGGCACCTCATTCACCACGCGCGCATCGCCAAGAGCGTCGGCGTGCGGCACGGCGTGGTGATCACCAACGGCCAGGTGGCCTCGATCGACGGCGACCAGATCAACGTGCTCGAGGAGCGGGTGCCGAGCGGCAAGGTCTTCATCGACGCGGAGGCGGAGGAGGTGCCGGAAGTCGTGGTCCGCGACCGCCAGCACCTGGCCGAGGATGGGTTCGTGATCGTGGTGGTGGCGATCGACAGCGCGGGCGTGGTGATCCGCGACCCGGAGCTGATCACGCGCGGCCTGGTGCACGTCGACGCGAGCCAGGAGCTGCTCGACGAAGTGCGCGCCGAGCTCGTTGGCATGCTTACCGAAATGCCCCGCGAAGAGCTGCGCGATCTGGAACTGGTGCAGGAACGGATGCGCGCCCTGCTGAAGCGCTACTTCCGCAAGAACATGGGCCGGCGGCCGCTGATCCTGCCGGTGGTTTGGGAGATGTGAGGAGGCGAAATTGAAAATGGAAAATTGAAAATTGAAAACGAAGGTGGCGGCGCATCGCGCCGCGCTTTTTTCAATTTTCAATTTTCAATTCGAGGTGACGTTTGACCATCATCCAAGCCATCGTCCTCGGCCTCATCCAGGGCCTCACCGAATTCATCCCCATCTCCTCCACCGCCCACCTCGAGATCGTCCCCATGCTCCTCGGGTGGGGGGATCCGGGGGCGGCGGCGAGTGCGGTGATCCAGTTCGGCACGCTCCTCGCCGCGATCATCTACTTCTTCCGCGACATCGTCCGCCTCATCGCCGGCTTCTTCCGCGGGCTGGTCACGCGCCGGCCGCTGGCGGATACCGACTCGCGCGAGGCGTGGCTCGTCGTCATCGGCACCATCCCCATCGTCATCCTCGGCTTGCTGCTCAAGAAGCACATCGAATCGACGTTCCGCGGACTGTGGATCGTGACGGCGATGGTGATCATCATCGCCATCCTCATGCAGGCCGCCGAACGGTATGCGAAGCGGCAGCAGCTGCGCGAGTTCGAGCAGCTGAACGTGGGCGATGCTGTGACGATCGGCCTCGGGCAATGCCTGGCGCTGGTCCCCGGCGCGTCGCGCAGCGGCTCGACCATCATGACCGCGCTCTTCCGGAAAGTGGAGCGCGCCACGGCGGCCCGCTTCTCGTTCCTGATGAGCATCCCCGCCGTCGGCGGCGCCGGCGTGCTGGAGCTCGTCCACGAGCGCAGCCACCTCGCCTCGCTCGGCTGGACGTCCATCATCGTTTCCATCGTGGTCGCCTTCATCTCCGGCTACGCCTCGATCTGGTTCCTGCTGCGGTATCTGAAGACGCACACCACCCACGTCTTCATCTATTACCGCTACGCCCTCGGCGCGGTGATGATCGCGCTGCTGGCGAGCGGCTATCTGAAAGGGTGAGCGGACGTCCGCTCTCCGGACGCTACTTCGAGTGCACCGGCGCTTTGCCGGTGGCGAGGAACTCGCGCAGGATCTCCATCCGATGCGGCAGGAAGACGTCCTGCACGGCGGGGGAGAGGCGGAAGCGGGTCTTCGGTCCGCCGTCGCCGTCCAGCAGCTCGCCGCGCTCGGTCACATGCTCCACGCCGAGGGCCGGGGGGAAGAGGACGCCTTCTCCGATGGGGCCGCTCAACACGTGGCAGCCGACGCAGTTCTGCGTTTCCGCGCGGTTGATCAGCTGCAGCGGCGTGAGCGAGCTGCCGGCACGGGTCAGCTCGGCCTGGATGCGGTTCGAGAAGTCCTTGCCGGCCGGCGTGTTCTGCGAGGCGGCGAACGGGCCGTCGTAGATGAAAGCCAGGCCGCCCGGATCGCTCTCGTGCATGAGGTACTTCGGCGAGAGCTGCATGAAGAAGAGGTTCACGTCGCGAATGGCCAGGGTCGCCACCTGCGTCACGAACTCGTCCCGGAACCGCGTGGCCAGCTCGCTCGTGTCGTTGCCGTCGAAGAGGCGGCCGTGCGGCATGTTCTCCAGCCCGTCGGGCATCATCATCAGGCGGCAGTCGCCGCCGCTGCATTCGGTGGAGGTGCGGAACTGGTAGAAGCGCGTGCTGTTGTCCGCCTGCCCGACCGTCATCTGCGCCGTCCGGGCGCGGCCGCCGCCCGCGCCGTAGTGATCGGGATCGATCACCGGCTCGAAGCCGTCGATGCCGGTGAAGAAGAAGCGCTCCAGCCGCGCGCGCCGCTCGGAGATCGAGCTGACCGATGAGAGGTCGGCCCAGAACTGCGCCACCGGTTTGCAGCCGGCCAGGCCCGCCTGCCCATTCGGGTTGGGCAGCACCGCCTCGAAGATGATGTGCAGCGTGTCTTTCGCCTGCCCCACCCGGGCGTAAACGATGCGGTACTCGCCGCAGTTCGCGCCGTCCGCCGGCGCGAGATCGAAGCGGTTCATGATGGCGATGGGGATGTAGTCCGGCGCCCCGAAGGGATCGCTCAGCGCCAGCTTCCCCTCGGGCGTGGGGCAGCGGCGGGGAAAGCCGTTGAAGGATGCCTTGCCGTCCGTGGTGAAGTCATCGCAGTGCGGCGCATCCGGGGAGACCAGGCCGGGCTTCGCGTTCTGGGTGTCGAACCACTGCTGGTACAACTGCAGGGCGGTGGTGCGCGTGCCGCTCCGCTCCACCAGCGCGGTCAGGAAGCGCTCGAACGGGAAGCCGTCCAGGATGGCCTTGTCGGTGACGGCGAAGGAGCGCGTCGGATTCAGCGCGAGGGCGGCGGCCGGATTGTAGGAGCGCCGCCGCGCGCCGACGAGCGCCAACAGGATCACCGCCGATAAGAGCGCGCGTCTCATGGTTTCGTTTGATACGAATGTGCATCGCGAAGCGTTGCCGTGGCAAGAGCGACCGCGGCTTCCAGCTCCTCATCCCGCCCGGCGCGGATGCCGGCCACGGTCGGCGCCACCTTCACTTCCGGGACGAGCCCCACGCGCTGCAACTGCCGGCCGTCGGCGTGGCGGACGTCGTGGCCGGTCATGTTCACCCGCAGAGCGCCGGGGAGGTAGAACCAGGTGACGTCGCCGTCCGCGCCGGCGGTCTGGCTGCCCACGAAGCGCGTGCCGCTGGCGGCCTGCAGCCAGAGGCCGGTGTGCTCGGCCTGGCTGATGGTCCGCTCGTCGACGAGCATGAACGTCGTGCCCGCGTATTTGGGCTTGGACGATTGCGGCAGCTCCTGCCGGAACTCGATGGTGAAGTCGGTCTCGTTGCCGATCGGCGCCTGCACCAGCTTGCGCCGGAAGATGGCCCCGACCTTCGCCCCGCGGGTGTTGAAGCGGCCGATCATCGGATAGGCCACCGCGTTCGGATAGCCGCGCATGTCGAAGATGATGCTCTTCGTGCCGCGCATCGCCTCCAACATGGCGTCGATCCGGGCCACGGTGAGCACGCGCAGGTCGACGTAGCCCAAGTCTCCGTTAATGAGGCGCCACGGCTCGCTTTTTGGGGCATTGCCGTACCAGGAGCGCTTGCGCACGGCTCGGAGCCCGCGGCGCGTCCCATCCGCCTTCTCCACCACGGCGAGGCCGGTGGAGCCTTCCTCGCCGCCGGTCATGCGCAGGCTGAGGAGATAGCGCAGGCCGGCCGGCGTGGAGGCGGTGAGCCAGCGGGAGAGGCGCGTCGCGCGCGCGGCGGCCGGCTCGCCGTCGATGGAGATGAGCTCGTCGCCGACGGTGAAGCCGTACGCGGCCTGCTCGTCGAGCAGGCGGGTCACGATCCAGCGATGCTCGACCTGCCGCACTTCGATCGGCATCGGCGAGCGTCCGCCGGTGACGCGCGCCACGGCCGGCGTGCCGGAGACGCCGGTGTGGGTGTCCTCGACATTGCGCATGATGCCGATCGCCGCGGCCGTGTATTCGTCCTGATCCCTCGCGCGCAGCATTTCGTCGACCGCCCGCGGCAGTACGGCGTCCCAGTCGCCGATCAGGTCGAGGTAGGGATAGAAGTAGTGGACAATCCCCCACATCCGCGCCGCGGCAAGCAGCCGGTACTCGACCGGCGGATAGGCCATCTCCGGATAGCGCTCGTCCGCCCGCCACTGCAGGTCACCCAGCCGGGCCGCGCGCCGCTCGTGCGGCGCAGGCGCCGGTCCGCGCAGCAGCTCCTTTGCCTTTGCCATGCCCTTGCCCGGCCCCACCACCGCGTCCGCCCCGCCCTCCCACCCCTCCAGCGCCTGGGCGGTGCGGATCCACGCCTTGTACCCGCCCGCGAGCGGCACCTCCATCCGCGACGGCGCCCGGTTCAACGGCCCTTCCGCCACGATCTGCGCGGCGCCGCTCTCCTGCAGCGCGCGCACGAAGGGAGGCACGGGCGTGACGGAGTCGATCACGAAGACGACGCGCTTCGTCTTTGCGTCCGCCGAAGCCAGCCACACTTTCGGCGGCACGGTGAAGAACGCGGTGTAGTAGCCGCGCGACGAGCCGTCATCCTGCGGCCGGTAACCGGAATGCATCACCTGCCGCTCCGCCGGCCGCGAGCTTTCCCGCGTGACGGGGAGCTCCTCCAGCATGAAAAACTCCGCTTCCGGATTGCCCGTGCGGAGGTCGACGATGATGTTCTCCGCCTTCGCCAGCTCGTCCTCACGATCCGCGAAACGCATCGCCCCTTCGAGCCCTTGGTACGGACGCAGGTCCAGATACAGCGGTGTCATCCCGAGCCCCGCGGAGGGCGAAGAATCCCCCGGCAGGATCGATGGAAATCCTTCGCCGGCTTCGCGCCTGCTGATGACGGTGGCAGGATCGCCGAGCGCGCCGAGCATCCTGCGCAACGCCTCGATCCGCTCCGCATCGCCCGCCGCCGCCCGCACCCGCGGCACGGCCGCCACGAACGCCCCATCCCAATCGACGTCGCGGTCATACAGATAAGGATGGTGATAGCGCACCGCCGACCAGAGGCGGATCAGCTCGCAGAGGCGCCCGGTCTCGTCGGCGGCGGCAGGAAAGGCGAGGAGCAGGAGCAGCAGGAGCGGCCGGAGGCGCATCCTTCCATTATCGCGCCGTGCTCTTGATCCGCTCCTCCAGCACGATGTCCTTGCGGAACTCGCCGATGCGCAGGTGCCACTCCGCCACCTGATAGAGCGCGTCGGCCGGCACCAGGCCGACCACCTCGCTCGAGATCACCGGCACGCCGAAGCGCTCCGCCTCCTCCTTCACCACCGAGAAGGCGCGGTACATCGGCGTGCGCCGGAAGTCGAGCAGGTTCATCGAGACCTGCACGATGCCGCGGCTCTTCAGCTCGATCGGCAGCGCTCGCACGAAGCGCAGCCCGCCGCTGATCCCGCGCACCGCCTTCGCACACGCCTGCGCCACTTCCAGGCGTGACGTGCCGAGCTGCATGTTGAACGCGATGAGCGGCACGCGCGCGCCGATCACGCTCACGCCGGCCGTGGGATGCACCAGCCTCGGCCCGAAGTCCGGCAGCCAGCGCTCGTCCGTGATCTTGTGCGGGAACTGCTCGTAGCCGCCGGAACGGATCACCGGCAGCTCGCGCCGGTACTCCTGCTTGGCAGCCTGTTCATAGAGATAGACCGGCACCTGAAATCGCGCCGCCACATCGCGCCCGAACCGCTCCGCCGCCGCGACGCATTGCGCCATGGTCGTCCCCTCCAGCGGCACGAACGGCACCACGTCCACCGCCCCCACCCGCGGATGCGCGCCGCGATGGATGCGCAGGTCGATGCGCGCCACGGCGATCTCGAACAGCCGCATGGTCGCCTCCCGGATCGCCGGCTCGCTCTCCGAGATGTACGTGAAGACGGACCGGTTGTGATCGGGATCGGAGTGGATGTTCAGCAGGCGCACATCAGGCGCGGCGCGCACCGCGTCCGCGACCGCATCGATCGTCGCCTGCTCGCGGCCTTCGCTGATATTGGGGACGCACTCGAACATGAGAAGCAGTTGTCGGTTGTCAGTGATCAGTTGTCGATAGTTGCCGGTTCTACTGACAACCAGCAACTGACAACTGACAACTAGTCCGACAGCACCTGTATCTCCGGAATGTTCCGATACTTCTCCGCGAAATCCAGCCCGTAGCCGATCACGAACTGCGGATCGATCGAGAAGCCGACATAGTCGGCGCTGAACGGCACCTTGCGCGCCTTCGGCTTGTCCAGGAACGTCGCCGTCTTCACCACCGAGGCGCCGCGGCTCTCGATGTAGCGGAAGACCTCGCGCATGGAGAGGCCGCTGTCGATGATGTCCTCCACGATCAGCACCGCCTTGCCGTGCATGTCCAGCTGGGGCTCCTTGAGGATGGTCACCACGCCGGACGAATACTTCTGGTTCCCGTAGCTGGAGATCTGGATGAAATCCATCGCCACGTCCGTCGTGATGTTGCGCACCAGATCGGTGGCGAAGAAGACCGCCCCTTTCAAAACGCAGAGGGCGATGAGCTCCTGGCCGGCGAAGTCGGCCTCGATCTGCCTGCCCATCTCCGCTACCCGTCGTTCGATGTCCTGCCGGCTGATTAACGTCGTCTGTGCCATTCGTGGCAGAATTCTAAGTCAGGTCAGCGTTCATGTCGGTTGCAGAAATCGGTGCGCTCCACGCGCGCTACGTTCGCATGAGCGACCGCTTCAAGTCGCTCTGGACCTATCACCAGTTCGCCGCCGGCGTGTTCAAGAACTTCCTCGGCCAGCCTCTGCCCTACGCCGTCGACTTCCAGAAGATGTTCGAGCGCATCAAGGCCATCGGCGGCACCATCAACGCCGCGCAGGCCGCCGATGCACAATCGGCGCTGGGGACCAGCGAGCAGGCCCTCGACCGCGTCTACCGCCAGGTGCTCGACGCCGACGCGCGCATCGCCCCCTCCATGCTTCGCCGCTTCCTCGAGAAGGTGAAGAAGCAGGACGAGACGATCATCCACTCCCTCATCAAGTTCTACCTCTACGCCGACGCGGTGGAGAGCGACTGCCGCGACAAGCTCGACTTCCTCTTCACCCGCATCGGGGAGGACTTCATCGCCGAGCGCGGCGAGTACTGGTCGCGCGACTCGCTGGAGTTCCGGGAGAAGATCATCGCCCTGGTGGCCATCCTCCGCGTGGCCGAGCCGCCCCAGGAGGAAGTGGTGCGCCTCATCCGCGCCATCCGCTCCATGCGGGAGGAGGTGCAGAAGGCCGAGCGCTTCGAGGAGCTGACCGACCGGAGCCTGCTGCGCAACGCCCGCACCTTCAAGCACCGCATCGGCGACCTCTACTTTCAGGCCGACGTCCTGCTGGCCATCGTGGAGCTCAACGTCTCCACCAAGAATCGCTTCATGAAGCTCTATCAGGGGGAGGAGCAGCGCCTCTTGACCGATGCCGACAAGCTGATGGAGCACGGCTCGGCCATCGAGCGCAATTTCGGCGACAAGAACCCGGAGCTCATCGACGAGATCGCCCGCTTCCGCGTCGCGAAGGAGCGCTTCGACGAGCTCCGCGCGCAGTCGAACGTCAAGCACGACGTGATCACGAACCTGAAGTCGTCCATGACGAACATCATGGCCCAGCTCGACCGCGGCCTCGGCGCCGAGGAGGAGACCACCGCCGATCTGCCGGAGGCCTTCTTCGACGAGACCGAGCAGCAGGAGGAGATCGCGGCGCGCTTCGGGCGCGACGAGTTCCTGCTGCGGTTCCTCACCCGCATCGCCGTCGCGCTCTCGCCCTTCGGCGCGGACGTCACCACCGAACAGATCGCCGAGGCGCCTTCGGTGAAGGAGCTGCGGCTCGAGCCGTGGGAGATCGATGCCTGGCGCCAGCTCTTCGGCCGCGCGCCGCGCGTGGAGGAGGAGAACGAGGAGCTGTGGATGCTCTTCCTCCGCGCCGCCGCGCTGCGGGTGAAGGTGGACGAAGAGGCGACCATCATCGCCACGGCCATGGCCGCCGGCGTCCGCCCGGAGGCGGAGATCCTCTCCAGCGCGAAGCTGAGCCTCGATTGCGCGAAGGAGCTCGACGAGCACTTCAACGACTTCCTGCACGAGGCCGTCTACGACACGCACGCCCGCTTCGTGCATCAGCTGTATCGCTCTCGCTTCCGCCTGCTGCGCGGCTTCAGCGGACTGTGGCTGATATACGATCGGCAATCGTAGCGGGCCCGGCCCGCTGCGCTGACAGGCCAAGCCTCGGCGACCGAGAACCATGAAAATCTACCGCTTCCTCGAACAGAACAAAGCGCGGGTCGGCGTCGGCGAGAACGACCGCATCTGGCGCTACGACGGCACCGATGCCTTCCACGTGGGCAAAGTGGAAGACTCGCGGCCGATGCCGCTCTCCGAGGCGAAGCTGCTGCCGCCGGTGGTTCCGTCCAAGATCGTGGCCGTCGGCCGCAACTACGCCGAGCATGCGAAGGAGCTGGGCAACGAGGCGCCGAGCGAGCCGATCATCTTCCTCAAGCCGCCCACCGCCCTCCTCGCGCCGGGCGGCGCGATCGTCCGCCCGCCGCAATCGCAGCGAGTCGATTTCGAGGGCGAGCTGGCCATCGTGATCAGCCACGAGGCGCGCAACATCCGCCGCGAAGACTGGCGCTCGTACGTCCTCGGCTTCACCTGCGCGAACGACGTCACCGCGCGCGACCTGCAGAAGAAGGACGTGCAGTTCACCCGCGGCAAGGGCTTCGACACGTTCTGCCCGTTGGGGCCCTGCATCGAGACGGAGCTCGATCCGTCCTCGCTCTCCGTGCAGACGCGCCTGAACGGCGAGGTGCGCCAGGACGGCAACACCAGCCAGATGATCTTCCCCTGCGACTTCGTCCTCGAGTTCGTCTCCTCCATCATGACCCTGCTGCCGGGCGACGTGATCCTCACCGGCACGCCGGCCGGCGTCGGTCCCATGGCCCCCGGCGACACGGTGGAGGTGGAGATCGAGCGCATCGGCACGCTCCGTAATGTCGTTGCGTGACAAGCTCCTCCGCCTCTTCCCTCAGTTGCGGCGCCTCCCCGCCGGCGCGTACGTCGTCGGCGGCGCGGTGCGCGACCTGCTCCTCGCCCGCGAGCCGGCGGACGTAGATGTCGCCTCCCCGGATCCTCTCGCCTGCGCCGAAGCCCTCGGCCGCAAGGTCATCCGCCTCGGCCGCGAGGAGCACCTCAGCGCCTGGCGCGTCGCCTCCGGCCCGCACATCTACGACTTCGCGCCGATCGAGGTCGACATCCAGCAGGACCTCGCCCGCCGCGATTTCACCATCAACGCGATGGCGGTCGACCTCTCCTCGGGCTCGCTGCTCGACCCTTTCGACGGCCAGGCCGATCTCACGCGCCGCCTGGTGCGCATGGTCGACCCCACGAACTTCGATGACGACCCGCTGCGGATGCTGAAGGCGGTGCGCATGGCCGTCCGCCTCGACTTCACGATCGATACTGCCACGGTCGGCGCCATCCGTCCCCGCGTCGCGGCCGTGACAAACGTGGCCGCGGAGCGCATCGAGTACGAGCTGGGGGCGATCTTCTCCGCCTCCCGCTTCGCCACCGCCGTCCGCCTGCTCCGCGAGACCGCGCTCGATGTCCCGCTCTTCGGTCGCTCCTTGCCCGCCTTCACGGTGGAAGACGTCTCCCTCGCCGGCGCCTACGCCCTCCTGCTGGACGACCCTCGCCCGTTCGCCGAACGCTGGCGCTGGAGCGAGTCGCTCCTCCGCGAGGTGCTCACGCTGCAGCACCTGATCGGGCAGCACGACCTGATGGCGCTCTACGACGCCGGGCCCCGCGTGGCCGCCCAACTCCCCGCCGTGCTCCGCGCCCTGGGACGCGACGCGGACGTGACCATGCCGGAGTTCACCATCCGCCCGCTGCTCAACGGCTCGGAGATCACCGCCGTCACGAACGTGCAGCCCGGCCCTGCGCTCGGCCGCATCAAACGCGCGCTGCTCGAGGCGCAGGTGCTGGGCACGGTGCGGACGCGGGAGGAGGCGGAGCAGTTCGTGTCAGCGGGCGGCGCTGTAGAATGAACGCATGACGATCGTCACCCCCAGTGACGTCCACCTCGATTTCGAGGAGCTCGCCGATGAAGCACTCGATCTGGCTGAGCCGATCTTCGTTCGCCGCCCTGGCAAGGAGGGCGTGGCCATCATTGCCGAGGCCGAGTTGCGGAGCCTGATCGAGACCGCCCATCTGTTCGGGACGAGAGCCAACGCCAGGCGGATTCTGGAAGCTCTGGACAGCGCCGATCGTGGCGATGGAAAAGCAATGACCCTCGAGGAGCTACGGAGAGAGTTGGGGCTTGGCGACGGCGAACGTTAGGCGGCGGGCGGTGATGGAACCGCAGTTCCTCGAAGACCTGCGGTACTGGATCGCGGAAGATCGCCGCATCGCGCTTCGTGCAATGCAGCTGGTCGAATCGATCCTTCGCGATCCCTTTCAGGGCATCGGTAAGCCTGAGCCGCTCCGGCACGGCAGGATGTCAATGTGGTCCCGCCGGCTTACGGAGGAACATCGGATCGTCTACCTGGTACACGACGACCGGATCGAGTTCCTCCAGGCGCGCTATCACTACTGAAGTCAGCGCACTAGCGTCACGTGCACCTCGCCCGCGGTGGTGTGCACCGTGACGCGCGACTTGCCGGCGGCGTTCTCCCAGTGCGTGCGGCCGGGGAAGACGCCTTCCCGGTCGATGGTGCGGTCGCCGAGGTTGGTGTGGACTTCGCCGACCAGGGCGGAGGCGTTGAGCTCGCGGACGGAGGCGCGAGGGGTCTCGAGGTGCACTTCGCCGGCGCGGAGGCTGACGTCGATGTCGCCGAAGGTGCCGCCGAGGCGGACTTCGCCGTAGCGGGTGTTGACGGCGATGGCGGTGCCGGGCGGGACCTCGATGCGCACGGAGTAGTTCGTAAAGTGGGAGCCGCCGATGCGGGCGACCGTCGCCTGGTCGCCGGCGACGCGGAGGACGAGCTTCGCGTCTTGGACCATCTCCTCGTTGCGGCGCGCGTAGCCGGAGATGGTGATGCGGTCGGCGGCGCCGTTGCGCACCGTGACCTCGCCGGCCGGGACGTCGATGACGAGGCGGCGCACCTGGCCGCGCTGGATGGTCTGGTCGAAGCCGGCGAGGGCCGCCGTGGCGGTGAGGAGGAGCGCGCAGCAGGCGATGAGGTGTCGCATGTACCTGACTACGGAGAAACGGCGAGCAGGTTAACGCGCGCACACGAAAACGCGGCGCCGGTTTCCCGGCGTCATAAAAAACGCGGCGCCGGTTTCCCGGCGCCGCGAGTACGACTCCCCAAAAATCGATGTGTTGAGCTTATCTGCCCTTCTTCGACGACTTCTTGCTGCTGCTAGAACTCTTCTTCGAGGACGAAGACTTGGACGACTTCTTCGATGCGGCCATTTTGCTCACCACCTTTCATGCCGTACGGGACCTCCCGGTCGCGCCTACTTGGCAAAAAGCGCCGGCCTGGGCCGGCAAACTTGCTGACGTCGGAAGGGGGAAGGAGTGGAGAGACGAAGACTGATGACCTGCGACGTTGAGTGGGATGTTCATCCAGCTCTTGGCGATCATCATTTTGTTGTCACAAATATGAGATCGATAACGGATATTGTCAAGCAATTGTTTATCAAAATCGAAATGCGGAGCCGTTGTTCCACGGGCGTTTCACGATTTGCGGTACCCATCGAGCGTTCCCGCCGCGCATTTCTGCCACGTGAACGCGCGGGCACGCTCCACGCCGCGCTCCGCGAGTAACGCGCGCAGCGCATCATCCGACCCGACGCGATGCATCGCACCGGCCAGCGCATCGACGTTTGTCGCATCGACGTGCAGCGCCGCGTCGGCGGTGATCTCCACCAGCGCCGGCGCGTGCGAGGTGATCACCGCGGTGCCGCACGCCATCGCTTCCGCGGCCGGCAGACCGAAGCCTTCCTCGATGCTGGGCAGCACGAGCGCGGCCGCGCTGCGGTAGAGCGCGACGAGCTCGTGGTCGGAGACGAAGCCGCGCGTCTCCACGCCGCTCACGGCGCGATAGCGCTCGAACGGCGCGCCGGCGAGCACGAGCCGCCCGCCCACTTTCCCGAACGCCTCGACCAAGCGCGCCACGTTCTTGTGCGGCTTGTCGTTGCCGACGTAGAGGAAGTAGCCGCCGTCCGCCGCCGGGCCGGGCGTGAAGCGCGCGTCGATGCCGTTGGGCGTGACCACGATCTTCTCCGCCTCGCAGCCGAACGCGATGAGATCGCGCTTCACGGCCTCGCTCACGGTGAGCACGCGGGAGGCGAGGCGCACCGCGCGGCCGAGCATCACCCGCGCGTAGAGGCGCGCGGCGGGATTGCGCGGCGGGTGGTGGAGGTGGATGAGGTCGTGGATGGTGACCACGCTCGGGCAGCGCGTGGACGGCAGCACGTAATGCGGCGCGTGGAAGAGATCGACTCTGGCCCGCTCCGCCGCCCGCCCCACCACCAGCAGCTCCCGCAGCGAGTAGTGCGGCGCCTCGACCACGACGTGCTCCACGCCGGCCGGCAGCAGCGGCGCGATCGACTCCGGGCCGAGCGCGACGAGCTCGACCTCGCGCAACGCGGAGAGCAGGCCGCGGATGTACGTGCCGATGCCGTAGTCGGCGATCTTGCGGCAGTCGATGGCTACCCGCATCGGGCCGCCTCCGCCAGCAGCTCGCGCATCAGCTGTGCGCTGCGCTCCCAGCGATAGCCGCCCGCGCGCAACGGGCCGGCCGCCCGCAGCTCGTCGCGCAACCTTCTCGAGCCGAGAGCGCGAGTGAGCGCCTCGCGCAAGGCGTCGCGATCGCCCGGCTCGACGAGCAGCGCCGCCTCTTCCCCATATTCCGGAATGGCGCCGGTGCGCGTGGCCACGACCGGCGCGCCGCACGCCATGGCCTCCAGCGGCGGGATACCGAAGCCCTCGTATCGCGACGGATAGACGAACAGCTTTGCCCCTCGATACAGCGCGCGCAGCCGCTCCCGACCGACGAAGCCGGTCAGCTCGACATCTTTCTCCTGCGCGATTTTCGTGCCCCACCCGGAAGAGCCGCACAGCACCAGCCGCGGCCGCGACGGCAACGAGCGCCACACGGCGAGCAGGTCGTCCAGCCCTTTGCGCGGCTCGAGCGTGCCGACGTAGAGGATGTAGTCCTCTTCTTCGCCGCCCGGTGAGAAGAACTCGTCCACGCCGTTCGGCACGATCTCCAGCTTCGAGCGAGATACCGCGAACCCGCGCACCGCCTCCTCGGCCACCGCGCGCGAAACGGCGGCAACGCGCCGCGCCTTCTCCAGGCTGCGGCCGATGAAGAGGTTGAAGGAGAGGATGGTCTGCACGCGATGCCGGCCGGGCATGGTGAGGGAGGTGAAGTCGTGGATCGTCGCCACCGCCGGCACGTCGCCCAGCAGCGGCAGCGTTCCGTGTGGGCCCCACAGCACGTCGGCCTCGATGCGGGGGAGATACAGCTGCTGCCACAGCACGCCGAGGGGAGCGGGATCGACGCGGAAGGAGCAGCCGCCCAGGCCGGAGCGGTCCGCGATCGGCGCGTGCGAGGCGATGAGCGGCGCGTCGCCGAGGCGGCGCGCGATCTCCGCGGTGTGCACCCCGATCCCGGTGCGGTGGCCGACCAGCGGCCTTCCGTCGATGAGCACCTGCACGATGGCAGTTTACGGGGAATGGAGGAGCGCTACGCTGCTGGTGCCACGAAGAAGCCTTGCGTCGGGATGGGCTATGCCAATCAGCGCACCGGCCCATGGCCGGCGGCGCGGCGCAGTACTTCCAGCGTTTGCGCCGCGCACACATCCCAACGGAACTTGGCCGCCTGTTCGCGGCCCTTCCGCGCCAGCTCCTCGCGCAGCGCGGCGTCGGTCAGGACGCGCTCCAGTTGCGCTTCCAACTCCTCCACCGAGGTGGGGGAAAAGTAGAGCGCAGCCTCGCCGCCGATCTCCGGCAGCGACGACGACCGCGCGGCGATCGACGGCACGCCGCGCGCCATCGCCTCCAGCAGCGGGAACCCGAACCCTTCGAAGATCGACGGGAACACGAAAGCCTCCGCGTTGCGGTAGATGTACGCGAGGTGAGAGGCGTCCACGTAGTCGAGATGGCGAACGCCGGGCGCTTTCAGACGCGTGGCCAGGGAAGCGGCCTTCCACCCCACCCCCCCCACCACCACCAGCTCGCCGTCGTACACGCCGCGCTTGCGCAAACCGGAGAAGGCGTCGAGCAGCACGCCGAGGTTCTTGCGCGGCTCGATCGTGCTCACGAAGAGGATGTAGCGGCGGGGCAGGTCGAGCGGCAACTCCACCGGCGGCGTGCCGAGGCCGGAATGGATGGCCACCGCGCGAGAGGGATCCATGGCGTAGTAACGGAGGAGATCATCCCGGGTGGCGGAAGAGACGCAGATGATCGCGTCCGCGAGCGCGACCTCGCGCATCATCTGCCGCTCCAGGTTGTCCAGCGTCTCCTGTTGCAGCAGCTCGGGGAAGCGCTTGTACGTCAGGTCGTGCACCGTCACCACGCGCCGCCGCGCGATGGCGCTCATCAGGCGCGGCAGGAAGTAGTTCGCGCCGAACACCACATCGCAATCGGCGAGCTTCATCAGCAGCACGTACGCGGCGGCCGTCACCGGGCGGGCCAGGCCCGACCGCGGCCGGTTGCGCAGGTCGAACACGCAGAGCTCCGCGTTCGTGGGAAGATCGGCGTGGAAGCGCGGGCCCTCGTCCGTCACGCGCGCGTCGCCGAAGAGCACGAGCTCGACCTCGTCGCGCCTGGCCAGCTCGTGCAGCAGGTAGTAGAGGTACCAGCCGACGCCGGTCAGCGGCTCGTAGAACGGGCGGATGTCGACGCCGACGCGCAGCTTCCGCTCGCGGGTGAGCGCGCGGCGCATCGCGCGGCGCAGGCGGGCCAGAGCGGCATGGCGTAGAGTGTGAAGGACGACCCCCAGGGTGGGCAGCAGCGACACGGTCGCGGATAGTAGCAGGTGAAGAAGTTCCTGATCATGATGGGAGTCGTGGCGGCGCTCATCGGCGCGCTGGCCTTGTACTTCGTGCTCACGACGCCGAAGACGTCCGCCGGTATCCGCTTCCCTTTGGGCGCCGCGCAACGCGAGCTGCTGGCCAGCGTGCCCGCATCGGCCGAGGCTTTCGCGCTGATCCCGACCGCGGCGGCGCTCGATGCGAAGCTGCGCGCGAATCGCGTGACGCGCGACGTGGTGGAGAAGTGGACCGAGCAGCAACAGCTCCCCCGGCCCTGGATGATCGGCGGCGCCGACCTCGTGGTCTGGCGCAGCCGCAAGCAGACGCGCTACCTGCTGCGGCTCGATCCGGTGCGGGCCGTGATCGTGCGCGCCTATCTGATGTTCTCCGGCGAGCAGTCGCTGCTGCTCGAGCCGACCGGCGAACCTCGCCTGGACGCTGCCGAGTTGAGCCGGATCGTGGCGCTGGCGGATGGCCTACCGCCGGGCGATGTACTGGCGGTGCAACGGCAGGGCTCACGGGGGGCGTATCCGCCCATTGGAAGGCCGGCGGTGACCTCGGCTTCTATCAGCGCGAGCGAGATCAATGTTACTTCCAGGGCGGCTGGGGGAGACGTGGGGGCGGGCCCCCACATACCTCAGTACCCCAAATCAGCGCTGCTCACGGCCACCTTTGCCACCCCGCCGCGGGCGCTCGACGATCTGAACCGCCTGGTCCGGACGCGCATCAGCACACTATTAAAGGATGGCGGCGCCATCGCCCTCTACGAGGTGGAGACGGACAAGCTGCTGCCGCGGCCGAAAGAGGTCATTATCCTGCCCGCCACCGAGGAGAAAAGGGCTGCCCTGCAGAAGTTTGTGCAGGATGTTGCCCCGGCGCAAACGCTCGGATTCCGCATCGAGGTGGAAGACACCGGTCAGGAGCTGCTCATCGCCTTCGAGCGGCCGACCATCGACCTGTATTTAAAGGATACGTTCGTGCCGCCGACCCTGACCGGCAACCTCTGGACGCTGCACATCGACCCGAAGCGGACTGTGCCGGTGCTGCAGCAGGTGGCGGAGAGTCCCGGCCTCCGATTCGCGGCGCCGAGGTTGTTCCGGTCGGCGCGGGAACTGAGCGGCTGGATCGTGGCGATGGAAGGGGCCGAATCGATCGAAGCGGCCGCCTCTGCCGCCGCGGGGGTGGAGGAATTGAAGGTCAGGGTGCGAGGTTAAACAACCGACTCGCAACCCGCCTCGGATCAGCAACATGAGCGAATTCATCAACTTCGACGACATCGACAAGTACGGGCCCCAGACCTGTGGCGGCACGTTCGAGATCACCGCGCCCGAGCTCGACCGCATCGAGATCGCAGGCGTGGGGCCGGCCGTCATCGAGGTCAAGGCGCAGAAAGGCGACCTGCCGGGCGAGTACATCGTGGACGGCACGGCCGTTTTCACCGCCGACTTCACCTGCGCGCGTTGCGCCGAGCCGTATCCCGTTGCGAACAGCAGCGCCTTTCACGTAAGATTCCGCCCCCGTCCCGAGGCTGTTTCCGGCGATAGCGAAGAGGTCGAGATCACCGATACCGAGGAGCTCGACGTCGAGTACTACTCGGAGCTGCGGGTCTCGCTGCGGGATCTGGCCATCGAGCAGATCCAGCTGTCGCTTCCGATGAAACCGTTGTGCGAGGAGAACTGTCTCGGCCTCTGCGTGCACTGCGGCGCGAATCGCAACCGCGAGTCGTGCCATTGCGGCAAGGCGGCGGTGGACGAGCGGTGGGGCGCGCTGGCGGGGATCCGGGAAGAACTGGCCAAGAAAAAGGATGTCTGACCGACATCGGAACTTGAAGAAACCACAGGAGCACAACGATGCCGAATCCGAAACGCCGCCATTCCAAGGCCCGCACCCGCAGTCGCCGGGCGCATGACTTCCTGAAGCCGAAGTCGCTCTCCACCTGTCCGCAGTGCCACGAGTCGAAGCTCCCGCACCGCGTCTGCCCCAAGTGCGGCTACTACAAGGGCCGCGAAGTGATCGCCGTCAAGGACGCTCTCTAGTCTCCCCCCGGAGCTGACGGTGGCCGGGACGACGAGAATCGCTCTTGATGCGATGGGCGGCGATCATGCGCCGCTCGAGATCATCAAAGGCGCGCTCCTGGCCACGGCCGAGGATCCTGCCGTCGAGATCCTGCTGGTTGGCAGGGAGGAGGTCATGCGCGAGACGCTGGCCTCCCTCGGCGCGCCCGTTCCGGCGCGCATCGAGCTGGTCGACGCGCGGGAAGTGGTCGACATGGACGACACCGCGGTCGCCCCTCTCCGCCGCAAGCGCAATTCCTCCATCCGCATCTGCGCGAACCTCGTCTCCGAGGGGCGCGCGGACGCTTTCGTATCGGCCGGCAACACCGGCGCGACGTGGACGAGCGCGCGCATGGTGATGGGGATGATCGAAGGCGTGAGCCGCCCCGCTCTGGCCGCCATCCTTCCCAACGTCAACGGCTTTACGCTGCTGCTCGACGTCGGCGCGAACGTCGACACCAAGCCGAACCACCTCCGCGAGTTTGCCGTGATGGGTCACTTCTACGCGCAGATGGTCCTCGGCATCCCCGAGCCGCGCATCGGCCTGCTCTCCATCGGCGAGGAAGAGGGGAAGGGGAACGAGCTGACGCGCGAGGTCTTCCGCGTGCTGAAGGAGACGGGCCTGAACTTCATCGGCAACGCCGAGGGCCGCGACGTCTACAACGGCAACGCGGACGTCGTGGTGTGCGACGGCTTCACCGGCAACGTCGTCCTCAAGGCCTCCGAGGCCTTGGGCGAGATGGTCAGCCGCACCTTGCGCGAAGGCATCATGCGCACGCTCCCCCGCAAGCTCGGCGGCTTCCTGGCCCGCGGCGCGTTCGAGGACCTCAAGAAGCGGATGGATTACTCCGAATACGGCGGCGCGCCGCTCCTCGGCGTGAAAGGCGGCTGCATCGTCTGCCACGGCCGCTCGAACGCGAAGGCGATCAAGAACGCCGTCCGCGTGGCGCGCGAGTTCGCGGTGAACAAGATCGACACGAAGATCCGGGAGCGGGTGGGGGAGCTGCACACGAGGGAGCACGGGTCGCAGGTGCTGGCCACGCAGTAAAAATGTAGGGCCGGCTCCCAGCCGGCCGCAGTAAAGAACGATGGGCCGGCTGAGAGCCGGCCCTACATTTTCCTACGCGGCCCTTTCGAACGCCGCCCGGATCGACTCCTTCGGCGGCGCCTCGTCCCACATCTTGAACAGGCGCGTCCAGGAGTGGCCGGTCACGCGCTCCCGGAAATAGCGCTCGTGCTCCCACTCCACCTCGGCCATCTCCAGCAGGCAATCGAGCATCTCCGGATGGCCGCAGGCGAGCGCGTAGCGAGCCGCATCCTCGTACTCCACGATGTTCTTCCGCTCCAGGCGGCCGGCGCCGTACATGGGGAAGAACCAGCCGCTGATGTGACAGGCGGCGCCGATCACCCGGCCGATCATCCAGAACACCGCCTCGCGCAATGGGCGGGGGCGGGCGCCGAGATTGCGCAGCAGGCCGATCACCAGGGCGCGGTGATGCCATTCCTCGTCCTCGATCTGATGGATGTGCGCGCGCTCGTCCGGGTTTCGCACGCTGTGCCAGTGGCCGCGATAGGCGAAGCCGGCCGCGAGCTCGCCGGAGGCGGCGTTCTGCAGCGTTCGGATCAGCGCGCGTAACGCCTGCTCGGACACGAGGCGCCATTCTACCGCGACCGCTCGCGTGTATCATTCGCGCCCGATGGAGCACCACACCGCATTCGTCTTCCCCGGCCAGGGCAGCCAGACCGTCGGAATGGGCAAAGACGTCGCCGAAAAGTACCCCGTCGCCCGCCGCGTCTTCGACGACATCGACGCCGCCCTCGGCTTCTCGATCTCCCGGCTCTGCTTCGAAGGGCCGGAGGACGAGCTGAAGCTGACCAAGAACACGCAGCCGGCCATTCTCGCCGTTTCCTCGGCGCTGCACGCCGTGCTGGAAGACCTTGGCAGCACGAAGCGCGACCTCGTGGCCGGCCACTCTCTCGGCGAGTACAGCGCCATCGTCAGCGTCGGCGGTTTGACGCCGGCCGAAGCGGCGAAGATCGTCCACCAGCGCGGCACGTTCATGCAGCAGGCGGTGCCGGTCGGCGCCGGCGGCATGGCGGCGCTGATCGGGCCGACGGTCGAAGAAGTGCGCGCCATCTGCGAGGAAGCGGCGCAGGGCGAAGTCGTCTCCGTGGCCAACATCAACGCGCCGGGCCAGACCGTGATCGCCGGCACGAAGAGCGCCGTCGAGCGCGCCATCGAGGTCGCAAAAAAGCGCGGCGTCCGCCGCGCGCTGCCGCTGCCCGTCTCCGCGCCATTCCATTGCGACCTGATGAAACCCGCCGAGGAGCGGCTGCGGCCCGTCCTCGACGAGGCGCACCTCAAGGACCTCTGGTTCTCCCTCGTCTCCAATGTCGACGCCTCGCCGATCGGCACCGCCACGGCGGTGCGCAACGCGCTGCTGCGGCAGGTCGCCTCGCCCGTGCGCTGGGTGGAGTCGGTGCAGAAGATGGTCTCGATGGGCGTGCGCCGCTTCGTCGAGATCGGGCCGGGCAGCGTCCTCACGGGTCTCATCAAGCGCATCGATCCCAATGTGGAGCTCATCAACGTCTCGGACGTCCCGTCGCTCGAGGCGTTCGTGGCGAGGGGGAACGGATGATCATCGACCTGAGCGGCAAAACGGCGCTCGTCACCGGCGCCTCGCGCGGCATCGGCGAGGCCATCGCGCTCCGCCTGGCCGGCACCGGCGCCCACGTGCTCTGCGCCGCGCGCAGCAAGGAACGAGTCGACCAGCTGGCGGAACAGATCCGGGCCGCGGGCGGACAGGCCACCGGCGTGGAGCTCGACATCACCGCGCCCGAGGTGCGCCAGCACGTCGTCGACCTGCTCAAGGAGCGCCCGATCGACATCCTCGTCAACAACGCCGGCATCACCGCGGACGATCTCTTCATCCGCATGAAGCCGGAGGCGTGGAGCGACGTGCTGCGCACGAACCTCGACTCCGCGTTCCACATCACTCAGGAAGTGGTGAAGAAGATGATCCGGGCCCGCTGGGGCCGCGTGATCAACATCTCATCCGTGGTCGGCCTGATGGGCAATCCGGGGCAGGTGAATTACGCGTCCTCGAAGGCGGCGCTGATCGGCTTCACCAAGTCGCTCGCGCTGGAGATCGGCTCCCGCAACGTGACCGTGAACGCCGTGGCGCCGGGCTTCATCCGCACGGCGATGACGGACCAGCTCACGGACGACCAACGCAGCACGCTGGAGGACCGCATCGCCCTCAAGCGCCTCGGCACGCCGGACGACGTCGCATACGCGGTCGTCTTCCTCGCCTCGGAGCAGGGCGGCTACATGACCGGCACCGTGCTCAACGTGAGCGGCGGCCTTTACACGTAGGTGAGGGGCCAGCCTCAGCCGGCCCCACGCTTCCTCCTCGCCGTCACCGCGAGCAGGGCGTGCCGCACGCGCGCGACCTTGCCGCGCAATGCGCCGTCCACGCGCACCAGATCGTGCTCGGCGATGTAGAGCGTCTCGGTGGCGCGCACGTAGGAGAGGAAGCGGCGCCGCCCGAGGAGGAGCTGCGAGGCGTGACACATCACCGCGTCGCGCTTCTTCGTCCGCTGCCGCTCGCTGAGCGGCACCACGGCCGCCAGCCGCTCCGGCGGCCCGTTGCCGTGGACCATGTAGGTGAGGATGGGCGTCGCGCCGGCGGCGCGATGGGTGAAGAGCGCGCCGGCGCGGTGGTCGCCATGCAGGTCGAAGTATGACGGGCTGATGATGAGCGTCGGGGCGAAGGCGCTCACGATCGCGACCAGCGAGTCGGTGACGCGCGTGTCGCCGGTTCTTGCCAGCGCCGCAAGGGTGGCGTCGGGGAAGCCGAGGAATGCGGCGTCTTCTTCCTGCGCGCCGAGGATGCGGAGGGAGGTGAGCGCTTCGCGGCGTCGCAGCGCGCCCCACGCTTCGCGAACCTCCGGGTTGATGCGCCAGCGGTGCAGCGTCACGCGCTGCGGCCAGATGTTGTGCTCGCCGTCGGTGAGGTAGACCACGCGCACCGCGCCGCCGGCGGCGAGCGCCTGCTGGACGAGACCGCCGACCGGGA
>DASYMJ010000164.1:0-11280 GCA_036009105.1 Thermoanaerobaculia bacterium
GGATCGAAGATGGCCACCAGGCGCTCGCCGCCCGCCGTGGCGTAGACGATCGACTCGTGGCCGATCGGCTCCACCACCTCCACCACCGCGTCGAACATCGTGCCGCGCGAGATGTGCTCCGGGCGGATACCGAGGATCACCTTGCCGTCCGGCCAGCGCGCCGGAATGGAGAAGGCGGCGGCGCGCACCTTGGCGTCGGCGATGGTGGCCGGCAGGAGGTTCATCGGCGGCGTCCCGATGAACTGCGCCACGAAGACGTTCGCCGGCTGCTCGTACACCTCCCGCGGCGTCCCCACTTGCTGAATCTTGCCATCGCGCAGGACGGTGATGCGGTGGCCCATGGTCATCGCCTCGACCTGATCGTGCGTCACATACACGGAGGTCGTGCCGAGGGTTTGCTGGAGCTTCGTGATCTCGGCGCGGGTCTGCACGCGGAGCTTTGCGTCCAAGTTCGACAGCGGCTCGTCGAAGAGGAAGACGGCCGGGTCGCGCACGATGGCGCGGCCGACGGCGACGCGTTGCCGCTGGCCGCCGGAGAGCTCGCGCGGCTTGCGCTCCAGCAGGTGCTTGATGCCGAGGATGTCGGCGGCGTTGTCGACGCGTTTGGCGATCTCGGTCCGCACGACGTTGCGCATCTTCAGGCCGAAGCCGAGGTTGTCGCGGACGGTCATGTGCGGATAGAGCGCGTAGCTCTGGAAGACCATGGCGATGTCGCGCTCTTTCGGCGCGAGGTTGTTCACCACCCGCCCGCCGATGGCGATCTTGCCGGAGCTGATCTCCTCCAGGCCGGCGATCATCCGCAGCGCGGTCGACTTGCCGCAGCCCGACGGCCCGACCAGCACCATCAGCTCATGATCGCGGATGTGGAGGTTGAGGTCGTCGATGACGGCGACCTCGCCGTAGCGCTTCGCGACGTGATCGAAGGTGACGTCGGCCATGGGGAGCTAGGGTAGCGCGTTTACGGCAGCTTCCGCGCCTGCTCCAGCATCTCCTCCGGCCGGGCCCGGACCCGAAAATCCCCGGTCAGGTTCACCCAGCGCACCGTGCCGTTGCGGTCGACCAGGAGCTCCGCCGGCCGGGCGATGTCCGCCCCGTTCTCCCCCGCCTTCTCATGGAGGATGCCGTATTGGCGGATCGTCTTCGCGCCGGGATCGGAGAGGAGCGGGAAGGTGTAATGCGCCTTGCGGCTCAGGTCCGCCGACTGTTGCGGCGTATCGACGCTGATCGCCACCGGCTGCACGCCGGCGGCCTTGAATTCGGCGAGTCGTTCCTGCACACCCCGTAACTCGGAGTTGCAGAACGGTCACCAGTAGCCGCGGTAGAAGATGAGGATCACGCCTTTCGGCGCCGCGTCCGTCAGCTCCTCCAGCGTCACCCTCTTTCCGCTGGTGTCGGCCAGCGCGAACGGGGGCGCCTGCTGCCCCACTTTCGGCGCGCCGGCCGCCGAGGGGAGCTGCTTCGAGAAGACGAAGATGAGCAGACAGAACATCGCCGCGACGCCGACGCCCGCCACCGTCGCCACCACCCCCGCCACCCGCCGCCCCGTCGACCGCGGCGCATCGAACGACCGGCGCAACCCCACGACCAGCAGCACGACCGCCACCGCGAACAGCGCGAGATTCAACCACGGCATGTCCCGCATGACCGGATACTGGTAGAGGAAGGTGAGGTAGCTGGCAAAGGCGACGACGCTGAGAAGGAGCCCGGCCCAAAGCGGCCAGGAGGATTTGCGCTCGCTCATGACGCCGATGGTAGCAGGCTCCATCCGGTGTAGACGGCCGCCCCGGTGAGAGATAATCAACGATCCGATGCCCCTGACCCGTTTCCATCCCCTGGTCCAACGCTGGTTCACCGAAACCCTCGGCACTCCCACCCCCGCCCAGGCCCGGGGCTGGGCCGCCATCCGGGAGCAGAAGCACACCCTCATCGCCGCCCCGACCGGCTCCGGCAAGACGCTCGCGGCGTTCCTCACTGCCATCGATGACCTTCTGCAGGAGGGCCTGCAAAGGCCGCTGCCGGATGAAGTGCGCGTGGTCTACGTCTCGCCGCTCAAGGCGCTGAGCGCGGACATCCACAAGAACCTGGCCGAGCCGCGGCTGGGCATCCGCAAGCTGGCCGAGGAGGCGGGGCTCGACGCGCCGCGCATCACCGCGGCCGTGCGCACCGGCGACACCACCACGGCCGAGCGCGCGGCGATGCTCAGGACGCCGCCGCACATCCTGGTCACCACGCCCGAGTCGCTCTATCTGCTCCTCACCGCGGAGCGCAGCCGCAAGATGCTCCGTACGGTAAGGACGGTCATCGTCGACGAGATCCACGCGGTGATCGGCACGCGCCGCGGCGCCCATCTCGCCCTCACCCTGGAGCGTCTACAGCAGGTAGCGGAGCAGCCGCTGTTGCGCCTCGGCCTCTCCGCCACGCAGAAGCCGATCGAGCAGGTGGCCGACTACCTCACCGGCGGCGCCCCCTGCACCATCATCAATGAAGGCCACCGCCGTGCCATGGACCTGGGGATGGAGATCCCCCGCTCGCAGCTGGAAGCGGTGATGGCTCACGAGGTCTGGACCGACTACTACGACCGGCTGACGGAGCTGATCGGCGCGCATCGCACGACCCTGGTCTTCGTCAACACGCGCATGATGGCCGAGCGCGTCGCCCGCCATCTGGCCGACCGCCTCGGCGAAGAAGCAGTCACCGCGCATCACGGCTCGCTCTCCAAGGATGCGCGCCACGACGCCGAGTCGCGCCTCAAGCACGGCCAGCTGAAGGCGCTCGTGGCCACCGCCTCGCTGGAGCTCGGCATCGACATCGGCCACGTCGACCTGGTCTGCCAGATCGGCTCGCCGCATCGCATCGCCACGTTCCTGCAGCGCGTCGGGCGCTCCGGCCACACCGTCTCCGGCCTGCCGAAAGGGCGGATCTTCCCGATGTCGCGCGACGACATGTTCGAATGCGCCTCGCTCCTGCGCGCGGTGAAGCAGGGCGAGCTCGATCGCATCGTGGTGCAGGAGGCGCCGCTGGACGTGCTCGCGCAGCAGGTGGTGGCCGAGGCGGCTTGTGATGAGTATGCGGAGTCGGCTCTGTTCGCGGTGGTGCAACGCGCGCAACCGTATCGGG
Organism: Thermoanaerobaculia bacterium; assembly: GCA_036009105.1. Classification (GTDB taxonomy): domain Bacteria; phylum Acidobacteriota; class Thermoanaerobaculia; order Gp7-AA8; family Gp7-AA8; genus JAFAVZ01. The sequence goes on from DASYMJ010000164.1 coordinate 3,118, forward strand.
CGCTGAAACGGGAAGACTTCGATGCCGTCGTGCAGATGACGGCCGACGGCTTCGCGACCAAGCGTGGCCGCCGCGGCGCATTGACGCATCGCGACGAGGTGAACGGCATCGTGCGCGGCCGGCGCGGCTCGCGGCTGCTGGCCATCACCTCCGGCGGTGCGATCCCGGAGGTGGCCGACTACCGCGTGATCCTGGAGCCGGAAGAGACGTTCATCGGCACGCTGAACGAGGACTTTGCCATCGAGAGCCAGGCGGGCGACATCTTCCAGCTCGGCAACAGCTCGTGGCAGATCCTGCAGGTGACGAGCGGCACGGTGCGCGTGGCCGACGCGAAAGGCGCGCCGCCCACCATCCCCTTCTGGCTCGGCGAGGCGCCGGCGCGCAGCGATGAGCTGTCGCAGGCCGTGAGCTCGCTGCGAGCAGACATCGAACCGCATCTCGATGATGTGGACGCCGCTGCAGCGTGGCTGGCCGAGGAGACGGGGATTCCGCTCGATGCGGCGCGCGAGCTGGCCGCCTACCTGGCCGAGTCGCGCCGCATCCTCGGCGTGCTGCCGACCCAGCAGACGCTCGTCCTGGAGCGCTTCTTCGACGAGTCGGGCGGCATGCAGCTGGTCCTGCACGCGCCGTTCGGCAGCCGCATCAACCGCGCCTGGGGCCTCGCCCTGCGCAAGCGCTTCTGCCGCCAGTTCAACTTCGAGCTGCAGGCCGCGGCGACGGAAGACGCGGTGCTCCTCTCCCTCGGACCGCAGCATTCCTTCCCGCTGGCGGACGTTTTCCGCTACCTCCACCCGGCCACGGCGAAGGACATCCTGGTGCAGGCCTTCCTCGACGCGCCGGTGTTCCAGACGCGCTGGCGCTGGAACACGACCATCTCTCTCGCCGTGCCGCGCAACCGCAACGGCAAGAAGGTGCCGCCGCAGCTGCAGCGGATGATGGCGGACGACCTGATGGCCGCCGTCTTCCCGGACGCCGCGGCGTGCTTCGAGAACATCCCCGGCGACCGCCAGCTGCCGGATCATCCGCTGGTCAACCAGGTGGTGCGCGACTGCCTGGGCGAGGCGATGGATTTCGAAGGTCTCTCGCGCGTGCTGACGCGCATCCACGCGGGCGAGCTGCAGCTCGTGGCGCGCGACACGCCGGAGCCCTCGCCGCTCGCGCACGAGATCCTGAACGCGAAGCCGTACGCCTTTCTCGACGATGCGCCGCTGGAAGAGCGCCGCACGCAGGCCGTCTACACGCGCCGGGCCGGCGACACGATGGGCGCGCTCGACGCCGCGGCCATCGACCGGGTGCGCGACGAGGAGCGGCCCGATCCCCGCGATGCGGACGAGTTGCACGATGTGCTGCTCACGGCCGGCTTCCTGACGCCGGCCGAGGCGATAGACATCGATGACGCGCTGTTCGAGACGCTGGTGAAGTCGCGGCGCGCCGGCCTGGTGATGAACGTGTGGATCGCCGCGGAGCGTCTGCCCGAGCTCCTCGCCCTCCACACCATCGACACGTCGTTGCACGCCCCACCCTCCCGCGCCGCCCGCCCCTGGACGCGGGAGCAGGCGCTGGTGGAACTGATCCGCGGCCGCATGTCCATCCTGGGGCCCACCACGGCCGCGGAGATCGCCGACTCGCTCGCCATCAACATCGGCGAGGTCGAGACGGCCCTGCTCACGCTCGAATCGGAAGGGGTGATCCTGCGCGGCTCGTTCGAGGAGGCAGGCCGCGCCGAGTGGTGCGACCGGCGCCTGCTGGCGCGCATCCACCGCTACACGCTGACCCGTCTGCGCGCGGAGATCGAGCCGGTCACGGCGGCGGACTTCATCCGCTTCCTCTTCGCCTGGCAGCACGTGACGCCGAGCGCGAAGCTCTCCGGCGTCGACGGCCTGCACGCCATCCTGGGGCAACTGGACGGCTTCGAAGTCGCCGCCGCGGCGTGGGAGCGCTCCATCCTCCCCGCGCGCATGGACCGCTACGAGCCGGCCCTCCTCGACACGCTCTGCCTGGGCGGCGACGTCGGCTGGGCGCGCCTCTCTTCCGCACCGTCGACGGTGATCGCCGCAACCCCGATCGCGCTCTATCTGCGCGAGAACGCCGCCGCCTGGCAAACGTTGCGCGGCGAATCGGAGACCGTCCTCGGCGACACCGCGCGCGCCGTGCTGGAGACGCTGCGCCAGCGCGGCGCCTCGTTCTCGCGCGACATCGGCGACGAGGCCTCCCTGGCCGAGCTCGTCGCGGCGGGCCTGGTCACCTCGGACGGCTTTGCCGGTCTGCGCGCGCTCGTCGGCGCCTCGAACAGCAACCGCCTCGCCGGCCGCTGGTCGGTGCTGGCCGGCGCGGAGCTGACGCGCGAGGAGGCGGTGGAGGCGCAGGCCCACGCGCTGCTGCGCCGTTACGGCGTCGTGTTCCGCCGCATGCTCACCCGCGAGCCGAACGCGGCGACGTGGCGCGAGCTGGCCCGCGTCTACCGCCGGCTCGAGGCGCGCGGCGAGATCCGCGGCGGCCGCTTCGTGGGCGGCATGTCGGGCGAGCAGTTCGCGCTGCCGGAGGCGGTGGAGAAGCTGCGCGAGGTGCGGCGCGGCGCGCCGGACGGGCAGGTCATCGTGATCAGCGCCGCCGATCCGCTGAACCTGACCGGCATCGTCACCGCCGGCGAGCGCGTGCGCGCCGTGGCCTCCAACCGCATCGCCTGGCGCGACGGCATCCCGCTCTCGGTCATGGAAGGCGACTACCTGCGGCCGCTGGTGGAGCTGGAGCCCGCCGCGGCAATGGACATCGCCGCGCTCCTCGCCGGCCGCCGCGTGCCGGTGGCGCAGGGCTTCGTGGGAAAGACAGCGTAGGAAACGTAGGGCCGGCTCTCCAGCCGGCCGCGGTAGGAAAATGAGGGGCCGGCGCAGCCGGCCGAACCATGCTTTACCGGGCCGGCTGGAGAGCCGGCCCTACATTCAAGGCCTTCCATTTCGCGAGCGTTTCCTTCGCCATCGGCTCGAGCTTCGCCCACGAGGCGCGCGCGTCCTGTGTCGGCGCCACGTCGGCGCCGTCGATGGCGATCTGCAAGCGCTCCAAGGCGTTGTCGAGCGAACGGAGCGTGGAGGGGGAGGTCGGGTTCACCCACCATTGGCCCGGATCGCCGCCGACCAGGTCCGCCGCGGCGGGCACCTTGCGCGCGGCCGCCAGCGCCGCGGCAACCTGCGCGCGCAGCGCTTCCACCTGCCGCGCCAATGCGAACTGCTCGGCATACGCGGACGGCGGCAGCGTGATGCGCGGATCAGGGGCGACGGTCAACGGCTGCTCCAGGCGCTGCCCATCCACGGTGAGCACGAGCTGGTACGAGCCGGGCGGCGCCCACACCCCCTCGGAGTACGCGACGTCGCCATCCGCGAGCGGGGCCGGCGCGGGATAGCGCAGCGGCCAGACGAAGCGATGCATGCCCGGCGTCGTGGTCAGGAAAGACGGCGTCACGTACCACTCCGGGCTGGTGCGCAGCTTGGCCGGATCGGCGGGCGCCGGCACGTCCGCACTGCTGTAGCGGCGGACCAGCGCGCCTTGCGCATCGAGGATCTCCAGCGTCACCGACGAGGCGGGGCCGAGCACGTAGTCGATGTAGGCGCCCAGCGGCGGGTTGGGGGCGAGCGGCTCGTCCTTCGGCATCGGCGTGCCGGCGAAACCGGATGGCCGCTCGCGATAGGCGATGGCGGGGCGATAGAGGAACGGCAGCGAAGAAACGGACTGGCGAAGCGGCGTCACGTCATCGAGCACCCAGAACGAGCGGCCGTGCGTGCCGATCACCACGTCCTTCTCGTGCACGTCGATGTCGCGCACCGAGGTCACCGGCAGGTTGAGCTGGAGCGGCTGCCAGTGGTCGCCGTCGTCGAACGAGACCGACATGCCGCTCTCCGTCGCGGCGTAGAGCAGGCCGCGGCGCACCGCATCCTCGCGCACCGCGTTGACGAACGCCGGCAGGCCGTCCGCGATCAGCTTCCACGTCCTGCCGCCGTCATGCGTGCGGTAGACGTAGGGGCGGAAGTCGTCCAGGCGATGGCGATCGACGGCCGCGTACGCCGTCTCCGCATCAAAGTGCGAGGTGTCGATGATGCCCACCTTCGACCAGGCGCCGAGGCCGGCGGGCGTGACGTTGTCCCAATGCTGCCCTTCGTCGCGCGTGCGCCAGATCAGGCCGTCGTCCGTGCCCACCCACAGGTCGTGATCGGCGGTGCGGGAGGGGGCGATGGCGTAGACGACGCCCATCCGCTGGCCGGTCACCGCGCGCAGCGAGGCGGTCGCCGGATCGAGGTTCGGCGGCACGCCCGGATCCTCACGGGTGAGGTCGGCGCTGATCACGGTCCAGTGCTTGCCGCCATCCTCGGTGCGGAACACGCGCTGGTTGGCGAAGTAGAGGACCCGCGGATCGCGGGTGGAGAAGACGAGCGGCAGCGTCCAGGTGCGGCGGTCGTTGTACGGATAGGCCAGGGTCGGGTCGACCGATTGCGTCTGGCCGGTGCGCACGTCGAGCTTGTCCACGCGGCCGCCGTAGACGGTGTCCGGGTCGTTCGGATCGGGCGCCACGTTGTCGCTCTCGCCGCCCGCCGTCGTCTCCCGGAACTGGGACATGGTGATGCCGTCGACGTTCGCCGTGCGGCTGGGGATGCCGGCCGCGCCGGAGTCCTGCTGCGAGCCGTAGACCCAGTAGGGAAAACGGTTGTCGGTGATGACGTGGTAGAACTGGCCGGTGGGCTGGTTGTACCAGGAGCTCCACGTCTTCCCGCCATTGACCGAGACCACCGCCCCCTGATCGACGCCGAGGATGCGGCGGCGGGGCTGCCGCGGATCGATCCAGAGCGAGTGATAGTCGTCGCCGCCCGGCGCGCCTTTGGTCGGCACCCAGGTCTTCCCGCCATCGGACGAGCGATAGAGATTGACGTTGCAGGACCAGACCACGTCCGCGTCGTCCGGCTCCGCGGTGATGCCGCCAAAGTACCAGCCGCGGCTCCAGATGCGCTCGTCGGAGCTGCTGCGCGTCCACGTCGCGCCGGCATCGTCCGAGCGGTACATCCCGCCCTTCTCCGCATCGATGATCGCGTACACGCGCCGCGGCTTGGCGGGCGAGATGGCCAGGCCGATGCGGCCCGGCTTCTCGGGCAGTCCGTTGCCGCGCAGCTCCGTCCAGTGATCGCCGCCGTCGGTCGACTTGAACAGGCCGCTGCCCGGCCCGTTCGAGGGCGGATAGACGCTCCAGGGCGGGCGCCGGGTCTGCCACAGCGAGGCGTAGAGCACGCGCGGATTGCCCGGCTCCATGGCCAGGTCGATGGCTCCCGTATCGCTGTCCCCGTTGCGGCTGAGGATGCGCTGCCACGACTTGCCGCCGTCCTTCGAACGGAACACGCCGCGCTCGGCGTTCGGTCCGTACGGATGGCCGAGAGATGCGACGTAGACCAGCTCGGGATCATCAGGATGGACGAGCACGCGGCCGATCTGCTGGGAGTCCTCCAGGCCGATGCGCGTCCAGCTCTTCCCGCCATCCGTCGACTTGTACATCCCGTTGCCCTGCGCGATGTCGGAGCGCATGTCCGCCTCGCCGCTGCCGACGTAGATCACACGCGGATTCGACGGCGCGATGGCCAGCGCGCCGATGGAGCCGACCGGCTGCGAGTCGAAGAGCGGCTGCCAGGTGCGGCCCGCGTCGCGCGTCTCCCACACGCCGCCGTTCACGCTGCCGAAGTAGAAATGCTCCGGCTCGCCGGGGATGCCGCTCACCGCCAGGACGCGCCCGCCGCGGAACGGACCGATCAGGCGCCAGCGAAGATCCTGGAAGTGGGCGGGGGCAACGAAGAGGAGTGCGAGGAGGAGGCGGAGCATGGTTGGATCATAAATGTAGGGCCGGCTCTCCAGCCGGCCCGCGGTCAGAGAATGGCTGGGTCGGCTGAGAGCCGGCCCTACATTTAGGTTTTCGTGACCAGCACGGGCATATCCGAAACTCCGCGATCCTTTTACTCCCCGCATGAAAAGAAATGTGACATTCCTCACCCTCGCGCTTTGCATCGCCGTATCGGCTTACGCGAAGCCGGCCACCACCGCATCGAACCCCTTCTACGCGAAGAGCTCGCTGCCCTATCAGGCGCCGCCGTTCAACAAGATCAAGAACAGCGATTACAAGCCCGCTCTCGAGAAGGGGATGAAAGAGAACCTCGCCGAGGTGGTCAAGATCGCGAACAGCTCCGCCGCGCCCACCTTCGAGAACACCATCGTGGCGCTGGAGAAGTCGGGCCAGCTGCTCACCCGCACGGCGAAAGTCTTCTTCAACCTGACCCAGTCGAACACCAACGACACACTGCAGGCTATCGAAGGGGAGATGGCGCCGAAGCTCTCCGCCCATTCGGACGCCATCTATCTCAACCCGAAGCTCTTCGCCCGCGTGAAGAAGATCTACGACGCGCGCGACGCCTCGGGTCTCGACGCCGACTCCAAGTTCCTCGTGGAGCGCTACTACCGCAACTTCGTCCGCGCCGGCGCGCAGCTGAATGACGCGGACAAGACCACGCTCAAGAAGCTGAACGAGGAGGAGTCGAAGCTCACCACCGACTTCCGCAAGAAGGTCCTGGGCGACACCGACGCCTCCGCCGTGGTCATCGACAACAAGGCGGAGCTGGCCGGCCTCACCGACGCGGAGATCGAGGCCGCGGCCCAGGCGGCGAAAGACGCCAAGCTCGCCTCCGGCAAGTACCTCCTCCGCCTCCGCAACACCACCCAGCAGCCGCTGCTCCAGTCGCTGCAGAATCGCGCGGTCCGCGAGCGCCTCTTCAACGCTTCCGTACAGCGCGGCAATCACGGCGGCGAGAACGACACGAAGGCGATCGTCACCCGCCTCGCTCAGCTCCGCGCCCAGAAAGCGAAGCTCCTCGGCTACCCGACCTATGCCGCCTACGTCCTGGACGACCAGATGGCGAAGACGCCGGACACGGCCATCAAGCTGATGTCGGACCTGGTGCCGGGCGCGACGGCCAAGGCGAAGGAAGAAGCGGCGAAGCTGCAGAAGATGATCGACGCCGAGGGCGGCAACTTCAAGCTCGCTCCGTGGGACTGGGACTACTACTCGGAGAAGGTGCGCAAGGCCGAGTACGACCTCGACGAGGCGCAGGTCAAGCCCTACTTCGCGCTCGACCGCGTGCTGAACGACGGCGTGTTCTACGCCGCGAACCAGCTCTACGGCATCACCTTCAAGCCGCGCAAGGACATCCCGGTCTACAACCCCGACGTCCGGGTGTGGGAAGTCTTCGACGCCGACGGCAAGTCGCTCGCGCTCTACTACGGCGACTACTACGCCCGCCCGAACAAGAGCGGCGGCGCGTGGATGGACAGCTTCGTCGATCAAAGCAAGTTGATGGGCACCAAGCCGGTCGTCTTCAACGTGACGAACTTCCAGAAGCCGGCTGCCGGCCAGCCGGCGCTGCTCAGCTTCGACGACGTGAACACGATCTTCCACGAGTTCGGCCATGCCCTGCACGGCATGTTCTCGAACAACCAGTACCCGACCACGGGCGGCACGAACGTCCCGCGCGACTTCGTGGAGTTCCCCTCGCAGTTCAACGAGCACTGGGCGCTGGACGCGAAGGTGTTCGCCAACTACGCGAAGCACTACCAGACCGGCGCGCCGATGCCGGCCGAGCTGGTGGAGAAGATCAAGAAGTCCAAGACGTTCAACCAGGGCTACGCGCTGACCGAGTACCTCGCGGCGGCGCTGCTGGACATGGGCTGGCACACGCTGCCGCCGGGCCAGCCGCTGCAGGACGTGAACACGTTCGAGCCGGCCCAGCTGCAGCACTTCAACATCGCGCTGCCCGAGGTGCCGCCGCGCTACCACACGAACTACTTCTCGCACATCTGGGGTGGCGGCTACGCGGCCGGCTACTACGCGTACCTCTGGTCGGAAGTGATCGACGACGACGCGTACTACTGGTTCCGCGAGAACGGCGGCCTGACCCGCGCGAACGGCCAGAAGTTCCGGGAGATGATCCTCTCCCGCGGCGGCTCGCAGGACGCGGCCACGCTGTACAAGGCCTTCCGCGGCCGCGATCCGATCGTGGAGCCGCTGCTCGAGCAGCGGGGCCTGAAGCCGGTGTCGATCACGGAGTAATGTAGGGCCGGCTCTCCAGCCGGCCCGATAATCGATGA
>DASYMJ010000165.1:0-15173 GCA_036009105.1 Thermoanaerobaculia bacterium
GCTCGATGACGTGGGCCTCGCGCTCGTCCTCCGTCCAGCGGCGGACGGCGTCGAGGAGGTCGGGCGGAAAATCGGCGAGCACTTCCTGGTGGCAGGCTGCACACAGATAGGTGTACGGATGCGGGTCGGTGCGCTCCAGCGGCGGGAGCCCGCCGGGCCGGTCGAGGAGGCAGCGGAAGCAGACCCGGTCCTCGCCGTTCGCGAAGTATTGATCGAGCGGCATCGGCAGGCGGAGCATCTCCTCCAGCTCCGGCTTCGCCCCGCGGATGGCGATGTGCGCCGTCAGCACGGCCAGGTGCTTCAAAGCCCGCCGCCAGCATTTTTCGAGGCCTTTCTGAAAGATGCCATCCAGCCGGTCATAAACGTCCCCGTAAGCGCGAACGATCTCCGCCTCGGCAACGCGCATGGCGCGCAACACGGGCGTGGTGCCGATGCGGCGCGCAAGGACGGACTGCAGCTTGAGCATCGCTTCCACCGGCGCGGCGGACTCCACCGGCTGCGCGCCGGCAAAGCGGATCATGGCCGCCAGCTGCTCGATGCTGGCCTGCTTGCCGAGCTTCGTGGCGCGCATCAGCATCACGTACCCGGGATTGCTCTCCCGCGGCATCACGCTGTCGATGGCGCCGATGGTGGCCAGCTCGCGGTAGATCAGCGGATTGAGCAGCGCGGTCACATCCGGCTCACCACCACGTGCGCTCATCGGCAGACCTCACTTTCTCCACCCGCACGGCGGCGCTCTTCTGCACCGGTTGCTTCGACACGGCGTCGTGCGTCTTCCCCATCAGGTTGTTCGCGGCCTCGCTGCGATCGAGCTGGCCGTAATGGAACGGGATGAAAACCGTGCCGCGGGCGACGACGTCGCCGACGCGCGCCGGCCCTTCCACCGAGGCCCGGCGTGAGCTGACCCGCACGATGTCGCCGTCCGCGATGCCGAGGCGCTTGGCGTCGGCTTTGTTCATCGAGACGAAGAGGCCCGGCGCCGCCTCCCGCAATACCGGCGACTTCATGGTCTTGGTGCGGGTGTGCCAGTGGTAGACCTGCCGCCCGCTGATCGCGGTCAACGGATACTCCCGGTCCGGCGCCTCGGCCGGCTCATGGAAATCGGTCGCAATCAGCACCGCCCTTCCCTTCGGATCGCGCTTCCGGCGGTACTCCCACTGCGTATGCTCGTGGCCCGTCTCCAGGTCTTTCTCATAGACCTCCGAGATCTGCCACCTGGTCGGAAAGACCGGCTTCGTATAGAGGCGCGTCGCGCCGTCCGGATGGTCGTCATTGCACGGCCATTGAATCCCGCCGCGCTCGCGCAGCTTCGGGTAGGTCATCCCGCTGTAGTCCGGAATGGTCCCGCGCGAGATCTCCCGCCATTCGTTGAACGCCCCCTCCGGATCGGTGTACTTGATGAGCGGCTCGCCGGAGCGGTCGCACAGATTCATCCGCCGTGCGAAATCGGCGTAGATGTCGAAATCGCTGCGCGCTTCCCCCGGCGGCTGGACCGCTGCAAGGAGCAGACTGCAGCGGCGTTCGGCGTTGGTCATGCAGCCGCTCTTCTCGCCCCACATGGCCGCGGGGAGGATCACGTCCGCGAACTGCGCCGTCTCGGTATTGGCGAAGCAGTCCTGCACGACCAGGAACGTGCCGGCCATCGCGCGGAGCTGCCTGATCCGGTCGGTCATGCTCACCGCCGGATTCGTGCACGTGACCCACAGCACCTTGACGAAGCCCTTTTCGACCAGCTCGAAGATCTCGGGGGCGGAGACCGGCTTCTTGCCGAGCAGCTCGACCGGCACATTCCACAGCCGGGCGAGGTCGCGCATGTGGCCCAGGTCCTCCCAGTTGCGATAGGCCGGATAAGTGCCGTCGGCGCCGGTCTCCCGCGTGTTCATGGAGCTCGGTTGTCCGGCGAACTGGAACGGCGCGCTGCCCGGCTTGCCGATTTTCCCCATGAGCAGGTGCATGGAGTTGACGATGCACGCGGAGGCGGTAGCCTGATTGCTCTGATAGACGCCCTGCAGACAGGTGGTCACGGTGGAGCGCGACTGGCCGATCCACCGCGCCGCCTGGCGGAGCTGCTTCTGAGGCACGCCGGTGATTTTCTCGACCAGCGCCGGCGTGTACTTTGAAACGATTTTTCGGAAGCGGTCGAAGTGGACGGTGTGCCTGGCGATGAACTTCTCATCGATCCAGCCGTTGCGGATCAGCAGGTTGCAGATGCCGTTGAGCAGCGCGACGTTCGTGCCGGGCCGCAGTTGCAGATGCAGGTCGGCGCCGGTCTCGACGGTGAAGGTCCGCCGCGGATCGATGACGATGACTTTCGGCTGCTTCGGCCCGTTCTTCGCCGCGAGGATGCGCATCCAGAGGACGGTGCTCTGCTCGGCGGCGTTATGGCCGACCAGGACGATGCACTCGGTCTGGTCGAAGTCCTCGTATGCGCCGGGCGGGCCGTCGGCGCCGAAGCTCTCCATCAGCGACGCGGCGGTGGTGGCGGTGCAGAGACGCGTGTTCGCGTCGATGTTCGCGGTGCCGAGTCCCGCCCGGGCGATCTTGCCGAGGGTGTAGTACTCCTCCAGCAGGAGCTGGCCGGAGTTGTAGAACGCCACGCCGTCCGGGCCATGCTCGATGAGCGTCTCCTGGAACTTCTGCACCACGGCGCTCATCGCCTCGTCCCACGTCGCCCGTACCAGCTTTCCCTTGCCGTTGCGCACCATCGGATGGAGCGCGCGGGTCGGATGGCGGTTCGCGTAGAACTGGTTCAAGCCCTTCGGCCCAAGCCGTCCGCGATTGACCGGCCAATGCGCGCGGCCGCGGACGGCGACGATCTCATTGCCGCTCGCGCCGATCTCCAGCCCGCAGCCGATCGAGCACAAGCCGCAGACGGATGGCGTCCAGCGCTCGATCTCCCGCGTGGAGTCGGCTTGAGAAAAGAGGCGTTCGTCCATGAAAGCCCCCCGAGCAAACTGCACGCCTGTAGTGCGCGCCGTCTCAGTGGCCGCGCAGGCCGGTGAGGGAGGCCTGGCCGAGAATGTGGCCCTTGATGATCGCCCGCAGTTTTCGCCAGGTCAGCGGCGTGCCGGCATCGTCGATGGACGGCAGATCGAGCGCATAGACTGTGAAGCGGTACTTGTGCGCCGGTCCCTCGGGCGGGCAGGGGCCGTCATACCGCCGGCGCAGGAAATCGTTGTACGCATTGCGGCCGCCGCCGCGGAGATCGGGCTCCGTTGCGCCGGCATTCTCCGGAATGGAGGTGGCGGTAGCCGGGATGTTGTACGCCGCCCAGTGAATGAAGCCGTCGTTGTACCGCGCTTCGTAGTCGTCGAGGACCAGCGCGAGACTCTTCGTGCCGGCCGGCGCGCCGGTCCACTGCAGGGCCGGGGAAGCGTTGGGGCCATGGCAATCGAGCCCATCGAGGACGGTGCTGTCCGGCATCGTCGCGCCGGCTGCAAAGGTGGCGCTCGCCAGGCGGAATCCCGGCGTGTCGTTCTGCGCCTCTTCGGCAACGCGCGTGTCGTCGGCGATCCAGTTCACCTCCCACGTCTTGCCGCCGTCGGCGGAGAAGGCCTGCTCGAAGTGAGCGGATGAGGGGGTGATGCCGGAGATGACGAAGCGGACCAAGACGGCGCGGCCGCGGTACGTTTCCTGGTCGTAGAACTCGCCGCGGCCGTCCTGGAACTGTCCCACCGTCGGCTGGGCCATCTCGCCGTCGGCGTTCGCGTAATGCAGGCTCCATTGTCCCGACTCGGGGTGATAGAGCCGCAGGCTGAGCCCCTGGAAAGGCCCCTTCGGACCGTCGGCCACGAGCTCGACCAGATTGGCGCGCCCGTCCCACACCTTGCGGACGGTGGTCGTGCCGTTCATCTCGAACCACTCGCTCGAGCCGGTCAGCGGCCCCACCAGCCGGCGCACGTGCGTGCGCCACGTGCCGATGTGGAAGTCAAAATCGCGCGACCCGTCGCGAATGGCGGGAGCGGCCGGTTTGGCCGGCCCCTGTGCCGAGGCCGCGGATGCGGTGGTGCCGGCGCAGGCAGCGTAGAGCAGCACGGACAGCAGGGCGCGTTTGGTCGTCACCCGGAAATGATGGCCTGACCACACGCGCGGGCAGTAGCCACTTCCGGGTGCAGGGGCGGACCACTCAGGGGACCAGCGTCCCCACGCCCCCCACCCTCCGCTCGCTGCGAGTGAAGCTCGCGCTGAACAGCATGTTGCTGGAGACGAGGCCGTTGTAGTGCAGGGAGAAGAGCGATGACGGACCGGTGCCGGTGAAGGTCGAGAGCTCCGGGCGGCGGGCGGTGTCGAAGAACGCCGAGAAATCGTGACTGTCGCCGATTTGGGCGTTCAGCCGTGCGCCGACCGCGCTGGTCGTGGCGTTCTCCGGCAGGTTGATCCGCGCCAGTCGCGAATGCTGTTGGGAGGCGGAGGCGAAGAACCAGAGGCGGTCCTGCATCAGCGAGCCGCCCGCCGTCACGCCGTACCGGGGCGAGCTGCCGAGCGAGAGCTCGAGGGAGCCGGAAAAGGGCGCGGAGCCTTTCGGCGTCAGCACGACCTCCCGGCCGGTCGCGCGGCCGTATTCGGCCGACTCCTGCGCGGAGGCGGCGAAGGCGAGCAGTTGCACCACGATGAGGGCGGTCAATGCACGGCGGGAAGTCATGGAAGGATTCTACCTCCTGGGCGGACGGCGAACACCACGTCCGAGGTCCCCGGCACGAGGCGCTGGCGAGGGGCGTCGGCGAACTGCGGAAGGGCGAAGAAATCCATGCTCCTCGCGCGGCTCGCCACCTCCTCCGGCGTCGGGCCGTACAGGACCTCGATGGGGCCGGTGGCGAGGAGGTCGCGGAAGTGCTGCGGGCCGGCGGCGTGCAGCAGAGGCGGGTCGCGGTGCAGCGTCTGGTGCTGGGCGAGCACCGGCTGGGGAACGCGCAGGCCGCCGATGACCACGCCGATGTGGCGCGTCGCGCTGGGGAGGACCGCCGCGGCGAGCCAGACGTCGAACGCCACCGCCGGCGCGGAGGGAAAGCGGAGGTTGATGCTCCCCCGGCGCTCCGTCGCCGGCGAGTGCAGGACCCACAGCGGATGCGACGCCGACACCACGGCCATCGTCTCCTCCGGCGTGTGCCAGTTCGTGTAGACGAACGTGCCGTCCGCGGAGATGTCCGCCCGCTCCGTCTCCGATCCCGACGGCGAGAACCACGCCGCCACGGCGCTGTCGAAGGGATGATCGGACACGATCTTGCCGTGCGTGCCGCGCAGGGGGAGGAGTTGCACGTCGACGCTCTGCTTGCCGCGCCTTTCCATCGAGAACGGCTCCACGGTCCGCTTCTCGTAGCCGGCGTGCGTGACGGTCAGATGAGTCTCCCGCACGGGGAGGCCGGTCCAGACCGCGTTCCCCTCCTCGTCAGCCGCCCCCTTCGTGCTGAAGACGACCCGTGGGGCCCGCAAGCCCGTCACCGACTCGAGCTTCACCACCGCGCCGGGCAGCGGCTCGCGGGTGAAGGTGTCGTTCACATGCACGGTCAGCTCGTTGGCGGGGATGTCGATGTCGAAGCGCGCGCGGGGCCGCATCGGCTGATCGGTGATGACGACCGCCCGCGGCGAGCCGTCACAAGCGGCAACGGTGATCTGCGCCTCGGACTCCATGGGCGGCGGGAGGAAGACGGCGTGATACTCCTCCGTCTCCGCCGGCGCGAAGCCGATGCCGCCCGGAAACTTGATCTGGACCTTTTCGCCGAGCGGCTCGCCGCCCCGGGTCACGCTGCCGTAGATGGTGAAGTAGGTGGCGAACACGCGCAGGTCGCCTACGCGCAGCGCGGCGACGTTCGCGGTCGCGCTGGCCGGCGGGAGCTTGCCGAAGCGCATTTCCGCGCGGTAGAGGCCGGGCACGACGCTGTCGAAACTCAGGCTGCCGAAGAGCTCCCGCACCTTTTCCTCACGGATGGTCGAGCAGTCGGCCGGATCGAAGCCCGCGCCGCGCCGCGGCGCTGCACACTTGGCGATGGTGATGAGGAGCTGCGGCGGGTCATTGCTCTCCTCGCACGCGCCGATGGAGCGGTCGAGCTCGGGCAGATCCTGATCCGCGTTCCAGTGGACGACCAGCGTTCCGGCGGCGCGGACCAGCAGCGGCGCGGCGGCCACGGTGACGCCCGGCTCCACCTTCACCACCCGCCGGTCGGGAACCCAGCCGCGCCCTTCCAGCCGCAGCTCGGCGTTGCCCGGCCCGACATCGCGGATGCGAAAGAAGGCGCCGTGCAGCAATGAGGGTGACGGCAGCAGGTCCGCGTCGCGCGAGCCGGCGTGGACGGCCGGGCTGGTGAGGCCGGACGCTTTGGAGATCGCGGTGCGGTCGGCCTCCGGCACCTGCAGCCAGCCGACGACCGCGGCCGGTCCGCCGCTCCGCGCGTCGACCTGCCGTTCCGTCCCCGGCGCCAGCGGCGCGACGGAGATCACCGCAACCGGCGCCGGCTTGGCGTCGAGCACGAAGAGCCAGAGCGGCTCGTCCGCCGGCACCGTCACGCGCGCGGCGTCGACCGGAAATGCGCTGCCGCGGCGCGGCGCGTAAAGGACGCCGGTGAGCCCCGCCGGCAGCAGCGCAATGACAGTCGCACCCGGACCGAGGGTTGGCGGGGAGAATTCCGGCGCGGCGCCGTCGACCAGCAACGGCGAGGAGGAGATCACACCTTCACCACGCGCGAAAACGTTCCACAGGCCGGGCGGAAACTCGACGGGCGTACCGGCCGGGACGCATGTCACTTCCTGCGAGGCCAGCCAGCGCTGGAACGGGTTCTCCGCACCGAGCGCGCGGAAGCGGCAGACCTCGGCCGCCGCGAGCGGGAACATGATCGCGACGAGCACGAGGAAGCCGGCCAAAGTGCGCTTCACCCATTTGATACGAGGCGAGGCGCGGATTCGTTCCGCTGTCACCGATGGGCGGCCGTCATCTCTCATCAGCGCAGGAGGCACCCCACTGCATGGGCTGCCGCGGCGTGAGGCTGCCCTCCACGCGTCTGGTGGCCATGCTCGCCCCGCTGCGCAAGAGCGCCGGGACCCGCTCCGAGTTTCTTCGCCTCTGCGGCGCGGCGTGAGCGATCCGCCTCAGGGCTTGAACGGCTCCGCCACCCGCGCTCCCGTCGCGAGGTCCGTCAGCGCCTCGATCAGCACGTGCGTGCCGCGCTGCAGATCGGCGATCGGGTTCTTCTCGTCCACGTCGTGGCCGGGGTACGGTTTGTCGGGGAACCACATGCCGAAGGCGATGGAGTTGGGGAGGCGCTTGGCGTACGTGCCGCCGCCGGAGATGGCCGGCTTCTCCCGGGTGCCGGTGGCGCGCTGGTAGGCATCGAGCAGGCGCTTCACCAGCTTGCCGTTGGGGTCGAAGCCGAGCGGCTCGTCCTGGTAGTAGCCGTCGAAGGCGAAGCTCGAGCCGGTGCGGGTGTTGAAGCCGGTCACGAACTTCTGCAGGTACTCCTTGATCTGCGGCGCGG
Source organism: Thermoanaerobaculia bacterium (assembly GCA_036009105.1). GTDB lineage: Bacteria > Acidobacteriota > Thermoanaerobaculia > Gp7-AA8 > Gp7-AA8 > JAFAVZ01. Next base: position 7,467 of record DASYMJ010000165.1, read on the forward strand.
TGCGGGGCGGGATGCGGCGCAGGTTGATGGCCAGCATCCGCTTCTTCGGGTCGTCCTTGTCCAGCTTCACCGTCGCCACGTTGACCGAGTAGCGGCCCCAGACCGGATCGCTGTCCGTGATGCCGAGGCCGGTGCCGTAGAGGTCCTGGCCGGCCAGGCGGGCGAAGGCGAGGATGTCGTCCACGCCGCCGGCCGGCAGGCGGCCTTCCAGCAGCCGGGCCAGGGCCACGAGGGCGTTGCGGCCCCCTTCGAGATTCACGCCGGCATGGGCCGACTTGCCGTAGACCACGATGCGGAGCTTCTCGACGTCGGGCGCCGTCACGAAGCGCGTGCCGGCCGGCATGGCGAACGCGGCGAGCTGATCGAGCAGCGGCTTCCAATCCGGCTCGCCGCTCCCCGTCCACTGCAGCAGCACCTCGGCGCGATCGGGAACGATGCTGTAAGAAAGGCCGGCGCTGATGTCGACCGCCGCATACGGCAGCTCGCGTCCGGGCCGCGCGTCGAGCGTCGTGGTGAGAAACAGCCCGTCCCACGCCTTCTCGCCCACGATCACCGGGAAGCCGGAGTCGAGAACGAGCGAGTAATCCGGCGCCTTGTGCGTCTGGAGGTACTCCCCCACCTCCGCCGTATCCGACTCCTCCGTGCTGCCGACGAGGAGGCGGATGGTGTGCGTCCGCTTCACGCCGCTCTCCTTGAGCGCCTTCATGGCCAGCAGGGCCTGCACCAGCGGCCCCTTGTCATCCGCCGAGCCGCGGCCGTAGACGTAGCCATTCGCGGCGATGCCGTTGAACGGCGGGAAGGTCCAGGCGTCGGCGTCGACCGGCTGCACGTCGCCATGCACGACCAGGCCGAGGACCGGCGCGGCTTTCTTGCCGGCGGGGAGAGTGATCTCCGTGATCTTGCCCGCGTCGGTGGCGGTGAAGCCGAGGTCGGCGGCGGTCTTCATCAGCCACTTCTTCTGATCGGCGTGCGCCTCGTCGTTGTGCTCGTAAGTCGGAAAGCGCAGCACCTCGGAGAGCATCGGCACCAGGCGCGGGGCCTCGACCGTGTCGTAGTGCTGCTGGACCTTCGCCACGTTTGCGGCGAGCGCGGCGGCGAAAAAGAGAGAGAAGAAAGGCATCCGGATCACTCCTGACGTCGTAGAATCTTCCAAATCCTAAATCGTGAAGGGTCCACTTCGGCACCCTGAGGGAGTCCGCATGAAGACTGTCCTGAAGATTTTCGGCGGAGTACTGCTCGTTGTAGTGGCACTGGCGATTGGCGGCGTCTCCTGGCTGGCCCTGCGCAAGCCGGCGCAGCGGGCCGCATCGGCGGAAAGAATCGAGCCGACCCCCGCCCGCCTGGCCCGCGGTGAATACCTCGTCCAGCACGTCAGCGACTGCCTGGGCTGCCACTCCGATCACGTCCTGAAATTCGGCGTCCCGGTCAAGCCGGGGACGGAAGGGATGGGCGGCTTCGTCTTCGACAAGAAGCTCGGCTTCCCCGGCGTGGTCGCCGCCCAGAACCTGACGCCCGACCCGGAGACCGGCCTCGGCAAATGGACGGACGGCGAGATCCTGCGCGCCATCCGGGAGGGCGTCGACCGCAACGGCGACGCGCTCTTCCCGATGATGCCTTACCAGCACCTGCGCATCATGAGCGATGAAGACGCGAAGTCGGTCGTCGTTTATCTGCGCACGCTCAAGCCGATCCGCAACCGGGTGGCGGCCAAGCACATCGATTTTCCGGTGAACCTCTTCGTCAAGATGGCGCCCCAGCCGCTGAGCGGCCCGGTGACCGCCCCCGATCCGAATGACCCGGTCAAGCACGGCGAGTACCTCGCGCACATCGGCGGCTGCTACGAGTGCCACACGCCGCATGACGACAAGAACCAGCTCGTCGCCGACAAGCCGTTCAGCGGCGGGTGGCGGATGGCAGGGCCGTGGGGCGTGAACTACACGGCGAACCTGACGCCGCATCCCGATACGTACATCGGCAGGGCGACGAAGGCGGAGTTCATCGGCCGCTTCCGCGCCTTCGCCTCGATGAACGCGGAGAACGCGCCGGTCGCGCCGAAGGGCCGCAACACGATCATGCCCTGGCTCGCCTTCGCCGGCATGACCGACCAGGACCTCGGCGCCATCTACGACTACCTGCGCACCCAGAAGCCGGTGGCCAACAAGGTGGTGACGTTCCCGGAGGCGGTGAACTGAGGCGATGCGAAGCAGGTAGGGCCGGTTCTCGACCGGCCCGCCTCGCGTCACACCGCGATTGGGCCGGCTGAGAGCCGGCCCTACACTCACTTCCTCAGCCCCGCCTCGTACTCCGGCTTCGGCACCCCCATCACCCACCGGTCGAACCAGCCGACGATGTGCTCCAGGCGCTCCACGCGGTGCCACGGCTTGCCGCTGCGGGAGAGCTCGTGCGACTCGCCGGGGAAACGCACCATCACCACCGGGCGGTGAAGGTACTTGAGGGCGCGGAAGAGCGCCTCGCCGCCGGCGGCGGGCGGGGTGCGGTAGTCGGCCTCCCCTTCGATCAGCATCAGCGGCGTGTGGATCTTCTCCACGTTCGTGATGGCCGAGCGGGCGACGTAGTCCTGCGGGTCCTGCCACGGCGCCTTGCGGAACCAGGTGGGCTGGAAGAGCGTGAAATCGCCCGTGTACCACCAGGCGGACCAGTCGGCGATGGAGCGCTGGGAGACGGCGGCTAGGAAGCGGTCGGTCTGGGTGATGGCGTAGTTGGTCAGCACGCCGCCGCCGCTGCCGCCGGTGATGCCGAGCTTCCCCGGGTCGGCCCAGCCGCGCGCGATCAGCGCGTCGACGCCGGCCATCAGGTCCTTGTAGTCGTCACCCGGATAGCGGTACTGGATGATGTTGCCGAACTCCTGCCCGTACGAGGTGGAGCCGCGCGGGTTCGGGTAGAGCACGATGTAGCCCTTGGCCGCCATCCACTGGAACTCGTGGTCGAACGTGAAGCCGTACGCCGCGTGGGGGCCGCCGTGGATGTTGAGGATGAGCGGGTACTTTTTCGTCGCATCGAAGTCGGGCGGGCGCTGCACCCAGGCCTGCACGCGCTTGCCGTCGAAGCTGGGGTACCAGATCTCTTCCGGCTCGGTGAGGGTCAGCTCGTCCCACAGCTTTTTGTTGACGTCCGTCAGCTGGGTCAGCGCGCCGTCGTTGCCGACGAGGAAGAGATCGCTGATCCGCGTGGGCGAGGAGACGAGGGCCAGCGTGCGGCCGTTCGTCATGGCGAAGTTCACGATCTCCTGTTTGCCGCTCGTCCACGGCTCGATGCGGCCGCCGCCGACGTCGAGCCGCTGCAGGTTCACCTTCCCCTCCTGCGCCGCGGTGAAGAAGAGCGTCTTGGAGTCGGGGCTCCAGACGGCGCGCTGCTGCCGGCCGCCGCGCGGCGAGCGCTGGTCGCCGCCCACGGCGCCGAGGGCGTCGTAGTCGAAGGAGGCGGTGAGATTGCGCAGCTCGCCGCCGGCGGTGGAGACCACGAAGAGGTCGGGCTGGTCGTAGGAGCGGACCGCCTTCTCGTTCGAGGCCACGAAGGCGATCCACTTGCCGTCCGGGCTCACCGAGATGCGGTTGATGCCGCCCGTTGCGTCGGCCAGCTTCACCGGCTCGCCGCCGGCCATCTTCGAGTCGCCTGCGGCGAGCGGCAGCGCGTAGAGGTCCTCCGCGTCGTTCTCGTCGTAGTAGGCCTCGGCGACGCGGGTGGAGGTGAAGAAGAGGCGCGCGCCGTCCGGGCTCCACGACGGCTCGTTCTCGTCGAAGTCGCCCGTGGTCAGCTGCTTCGGCTTCGCCTCTTCCGCCACATCGATCAGCCAGATGTGGGTGTGCTCCTTCGGATCAGCGTAGCCGGCACCGTTCGCGCGATAGACGGCCTGGTTGATGACCCGGACGTCCGACTTCCGCTCATCCTTCTTCTTCTCGTCGTCTTTCTTGCCGCTGTCCGGCGTGGTGGAGGTGGTGAAGGCGATCGTCCTGCCGCTGGGCGACCAGACGATCGACTCCACGCCGGTGTCGAGGGAGGTGACGGCGTGGGGCTCGCCGCCGCTGAGCGAGAGGAGGTGGATCTGCGCCGGCGCGGGCTTGCCGTCCTTCGGCTCGGCGGAGCGGAGGAAGGCGAGCGAGCGGCCGTCCGGCGACCAGCGGGGCATGGTGTCGCGCGGGCCGTTCGTGATGCGGCGCGGCGTGGCGCCGGCGCGCGTCTCCACGCTCCAGAGCGAGGTGGTGTAGCGGTCGCCCTTCTCGTCCACTTCCGTCACCACGTACGCGGCCTGCCCGCCGTCGGGCGAGAGCTGCGGATCGGCGATCCAGTGGAAGCGGAAGATGTCCTTCTCCGTGATGGGCCGCTTCGGCGCGGCCAGGAGGGGGAGGGCGGCGAACAGAGCGAGGGTGAGGGCGGCGAGGCGTCGGATCATCAGCAGCACTCCTTCAGTGGACGTGATCGGTTGTCGGTCGTCGGCAGAACCTGGGGTACTGAGAATGGACGACCGACAACTCTTTTCAGTGGACGGCGGCGTCGAGAGCGTACACGAGCAGGCCGGCGGTGGCGATGCCGGCCACGGTGAAGACGAGCAGCGTGGCGCGCGGCTTCTGGTGCACCTGGGGCAGCAGGTCGCTCGCGCCGAGGTAGAGGAGGAAGCCGGCGAAGAAGGAGAGCTGGAAGGCGAGCAGCCGCGGCTGGATCTGCAGCACGTTGGCCAGCAAGGCGCCGGCGACCGGCGCCAGCGCGTCGATGCCGAGGAGCATGCCGGTGCGCCAGCGCGAATTGCGCGTGGCCAGCATGAACGTGACGGTGTTCAGCCCGTCCGCGAAGTCATGGGCCAGCACCGCGGCCAGGACGATGAAGCCGACCTGGTTGCCGGCCTTGAAGGCGACGCCGATGGCCAGGCCGTCCAGGAAGCTGTGGAAGGAGAGCCCGAGGGCGCCGGCCAGGCCGACGTTGTGATGATGGCCCGGCGCGTCATGCTGCTTCTCGCCGTGGATGATGGTCAGTTTCTCGAGCAGGAAGATGCCGACGAAGCCCGCGATGACGGTGAGCATGAGCGAGCGGATGCCGATGCTCTCGATGCGCGCGATCTCCACCACCTCGGGCAGCAGATCCAGAAACGCGACGCCGATCACCAGGCCCGAGGAGAAGGCCATGATGAAAAGGAGATAACGCTGATACCGGAAGGCGAACGCCCCCCCGGCGAGCGTCATGAAGAAGGCCAGGAGGGCCCAGACGGCGCTCATTGCGGGGGTAGTGTAGTGGTTGTCGGTTATCAGTTGTCAGTTGTCGGCAGCTCTACGGACAACCAACAACTGACAACCGACAACTGCTTCTCTCACACCGCATGCGCCATCGTCCCGTCCGCGCACTGGCGTGCCGAGCGCACCAGTTCGTTGATGTCGAATGGCTTGCGGATGAGGCCCCAGATGCGGGTGCGGTCGACCGAATCGACCACCTTCTGCGCGGCGCCGCTCATCACGATCACCCGCGGCAGAAGCCGGGGGGAGTCGCGTCCCAGGCGATCGAGAAGCTCGAAGCCGTTCACGTCCGGCATCATCAGGTCGAGCAGGATCACGGAGTAGGAGCCGCGCTTGAGATATTCGAAGGCGAGGCGTCCGTTCGGCGCGCAGTCGACCGCGAAGCCTTCCCGCGCCAGGAGCGTCGTGAACAGACCCTGCAATCCCGGATCGTCATCGATGACGAGCGCGTTGTACCTGATGCCGGGCGGATCGACACGGGACATGGCAGACCTCCAGGGGATCGGTCTTTAAAGATGCCTCCTTTTTGCATGCAATGCAACAAAAAAGCGACGCTCATCGCGTCGCTTCGTGCGGTCCCGGCCGATGCGCCGCTGCTCAGGCGGCGTAGACGCGGACGAGAAATACCGAATCGTCCTTCTTCACCGTGGCGATCGACTCCCGCCCCCGGGCCGGCGTGGTCAGGCTCACCAGTTCGGAGGCATTCTGGCGGACGAACTGGGCGATCGCCTCGCCGGCATTCGTCGCCTCCACCATGGTGCGCCGGGCCTCCCCACCCATCGTGGGCCGATGGGTGTACTCGCTCGTGAGCTCCCTTGCTTCGATGGTGTATTGCAAGCGAAGCCTCCCCCTATTTGATTTGTGCTACACGCAAAACGAGGAGCAAGCCGCGCGCCAGCGGCGTGCGCTTCCTGCACGACGCAGCGACGATGGCAAATGAGGGGGGGGAACAGCGGCGAGGACGCCCTGGTCAGGAGAACTTGCCGCCGCCGCGGTGGGGGAACTCGATGATGTTCAGCGGCCCGCTCTGCTGCTCGGCCGCGACCGTGCGCGCCGCGGCGACGACCAGATCGCCCAGGACGTCGATGTCGAACGGCTTGCGGATCACCGAGTGCACCATCGAGCCGTCCAGGCGGCGGATGGCGGCCGAGTCGCCGGCGGTGATCACGATGATGGCCGGCCGCTCACCGCTCCGCCCGCGCAGGTGCTCGACCACCGCATAGCCGTCGATGATCGGCATCATCAGGTCGATGACCATGACCGTGTAATGGTTGGCATCCAGCTTGGCGATCGCCTCGCTGCCGTCGCGCGCGACATCGACGGCGAGCCCGGCCCGCTCCACGATCTTCGCCACGAGCGCACGGATCGCCGGCTCGTCATCAACCACCAACACCCGGATCTCGGAGCCCATTCGCTTTTCACGTCATGCAAAACGCGAGCCGCCATGGCTGAGTGCGCCCTGATCAACGTGAGCCGCGCTTCCCCCGCTCCCCCCACAGCAAAACGGCCAGCCCCGCCACCGCCACCCCGATCAGCGCCCGCCGCACGCCGGGATGCTGCTCGACCGCCGCGGTGTACGGGCTCCCCCGCCGCTCCTCCTCCACCCAATCCCCATGAATCCGCGTCTCCTCGGGTGACTGAAAGAGGTTCGACTGCCCCGCGTCGGGCACATCGCTGATCTGCTGCTCGAGCTCGCGCCGCCCGAGGAGCATGTACCAGTCGACGGCGATCGGGCTCATGCGCTGGGCCAGCGACAGCAGCTTGCCGAGCAGGCCGACATAGATGTCGCGCTGGGGCCGCTCCGCCGCCGACAGGATGGCCCGGGCCACCGCCTCCGGGGGATAGATGACGGCCAGCGGATGCGGCCGCACGCCGAGGTGGGAGCGGCCCCACGAGTAGAACGGCGTGTCGATGGCGGAGGGGCGGATGACCACCACGTCGACGCCGGCGCCGCTCATCTTCAGCTCCATCCGCAGCGACTCGCTGAACGCGCTGACGCCCGCCTTCGAGGCGGAGTAGGTGGAGAGCAGCGGCACGGTGCGGTCGGCCAGCGCCGAGGCGACGTTGATGAGCGTGCCGCCGGTGGCGCGGAGGTGGGGGACCGCGGCGCGCGAGCCGTACATGGTGCCGATCAGGTCGACCTCGACCACCCGGCGCATCTCCTCCGGCTCCATCGACTCCGCGGCCGACCAGACGGCGACCGAGGCGTTGTTGATCCAGACGTCGATGCGTCCGAAGGCGGCGACCGCCTGGACCGCGAGCCGCTCGACCTGCTCCCAATGCGCCACGTCCGTCACCACCGGCAACGCCTCCCCTCCCGCCGCCACCACCTCCCCCGCCACCCGGCTGAGCGCCGCCTGCCCCCGCGCGGCCAGCACGAGCTTGCAGCCGCGCCTGGCGAATTCGAGGGCGGTGGCGTGCCCGATCCCGCTGGAGGCACCGGTGAGGACGATGACGGCGTTGG
>DASYMJ010000166.1:0-5095 GCA_036009105.1 Thermoanaerobaculia bacterium
CGCAACAACAACCGCGACGCGCAGCTCGCCGCCCACGCCTTCCTCGACGGCGGCCCTCTCGGCACGCACGATCTCGCGGCCGGCCTCGATCGCTTCGTCCAGGACCGTTACGCCAGCAACCATCAGTCGGGAAGCAATTTCTCGCTCTTCGTCACCCGCGTGCAGTCCGTCGACGGCGTGATCTATCCGGTGGTCACGCCGTCCAATGCGAACGGCGGCGGCACGTTCATCCGCTGGACCCCGATCCTGGTCGACGCACGGGCCAACGACCTGCGCACCGACTCGGCCTATGTCAACGACGTCTGGACGCCCGGCCGCCGCTGGCGGCTCTCCCTCGGCGCGCGCTTCGACCGCAACCACGCCACCGACGCGGACGGCACGATCGCCTCGGATGACGCCCGGCTCTCGCCCCGCCTCTCCGTGCAGTACGACCTGCGCGGCGACGGGCGGCAGCACCTCAGCGCCTCCTTCGCCGACTACACGACGCTCATCGCCGACAGCGTCGCCTCGTCCAATCAGACCGCCGGCAACGCGGCGGCCATCGACTTCGCATACCGCGGTCCGGCCATCAACGACAAGGCGTTGAACACCTCGATGGACGACGTGATCCGCATGGTCTTCGAGTTCTTCAACAACACCCAGGGCGGCACGGCGAACCGCAACGCGAACAACCTCCGAGCCAACGGCTCGCGGACCATTCCGGGGTATGCGACCTATTTCGACGGGACGCTCGCCTCGCCGTATGTCCGCGAGCTCACCCTCGGGTATGGCGCGCAGCTGGGGCGCAACGGCTACCTGCGGGCCGATCTCATCCACCGCGACTGGCACGACTTCTACGTGCAGAGCGTGACCACGGGAACGCGCCATACGAACACGCCGCTCGGTATTCCGGTCGACCTCGCCCTGATCCGGAACAGCAACAACGTCCAGCGCCGCTACCGCGGCCTGCAGCTCCAGACGCGCTGGACGCCGGAGCACTTCGACATCGGCGCTCACTACACCTGGTCCACCCTGCGCGGAAACGACGAGGGAGAGACGGCGACGAACGGCGCCTTGCCCAACGTCGATCCGCGGATCTATTACCCCGAGTACTTCGGCTACGAGCGCAATGCGCCGGTCGGCTATCTGTCAGGCGATGAGCGCCACCGGCTGCGCGCCTGGGCCGGCTATGAGCGCCTGGTCGGCCGCATGAGCGTGGCGCTCTCGCTGCTGCACAGCTTCGACTCCGGGCTGCCTTTTTCGATCGCCGCGCCGATCAATCTCACCCGTTACGCCGGCGCGCCGGCCAATCCCGGCTACAACGCCGTTCCGAACGGCATCTACTACTTCAGCGGCCGGGGCGAGCTGCGCACCGACGACATCCAATCGACGGACGCCGCCCTGCGCACCGCGTTTCGCGCGGGCCGCGTGGAGTGGTTCGCCCAGGGCGATGTGCTGAACGTCTTCAACCGCGCCGGCATCGCCGATCCGACGCGCATCAGCACCGCGGTGACCACCGCCGCGACGTCCACCACCCTGCAGCCGTTCGATCCCGCCAGGGAGACGCCGGTCCTCGGCGTCCACTACCAGCTCGCCCCGAGCTTCGGCCAGCCGCTCAACAACCTCGCCTACCAGACGCCGCGCACCTGGCGCATTTCCCTCGGCGCGCGGTTCTGAAGGGCGACGCGGAGGCGGTTGGGCCGCCGCGTCGCTCTCTCGTCAGTGATGTGAGAACGGCGGCTGCAGCGGCGTCACGTACACCACCGTCATCATCCCGCGGTCTTCGTGGGCGAGGATGTGGCAGTGCAGGACGTAGTAGCCGGCGTAGTCGACGAAGCGGCTGCGCATCTTGAAGTAGCCGGGCACTTTGACCGCAGGGCCGGTCCCGTTCGTAAAGAGGCCGCCGGAGGGGATGGAGAAGACGTCCCACCAGATGTTCGACGGCGCCGGAACGTTGGAGCAGGGCTTCCAGGTGGTCGGGTCGTTCAGGTTGATCAGGCACTGTCCGGCGCCGGGGCTGGAGGTCACGTAGACGGGTCGGGCCGGGTTCGAGTTCGGAACCGTGGCTGTCGGATCGAAGATCTCCACCACCTGGAACGGGTTGATGTGGATGTGGAAGGGGTGGGAGATGCGGTTGCCGCCCGTGCCGCCGGTGGCGGTCGCCGTCTTGGGGTACGTCTCGTTGACGATCTTCCACTCCTCGATCTGATTGAGCACCACGGCCGCGCCGACCTCGCCGTCGAACAGCTTGCCATCGATCTTGTGCATGGCCGGGTTCGCGATCGGCGCGTTCGGCGAGGAGGAGAAGCGCAACTCGCGCGTCGCCTTCACCGCGTCCGCCTTGATGTCCACCAGGTACGGCGGGAAAGTGAGCGGCCGGCTGAGGAACTGCATGTTCGCGGCCGTGCCGGACACCACCACGTTCAGCAGCGTGAGCTGCACGGCGGCCGAGGCGCGATCGGCCGGGTCGACCGTGTTATTGACCAGCACCGAATAGGTGCCGGGCGCCGCCGGCGCCTGGACCAGGAGGTCGGCGCGGTTGCCGGAGGCGAGGAGGAACGGGTTGTTGTTGCTCGCCTGGTAATTCGTGTCGTTGAACTGCACGCCGTCCTGGGCCAGCTGCTTCCACTTCAGCCTGGCCGGAGAGAGGAAGTACGCGCCGGCGCGGCTGGACGTATTGGCGATGCGCCACCACTGCACCTCGCCCGGCCGCATGGCGATCACCGGCTGCAACTGGCCGTTGACCGCGAAATAGGGATCGGCGCCGCCGGCCCCGCGCTCCAGGAAGGAGGTGCCGCCGAGCTGCTGCACCACCAGCACCTGCTGCTTGATGCCGCCAGGGTATTGCGCCTTGATCTCGTCGTCGTATTTCCCTTCGATGATGAAGACGCCGGTCATGCCGTTTGAAACGTTGATCGTGGTCGAGCCGTGCTTGTGGGCGTGGTACCAGTGCGTGCCCGGCGCCTGGCCCATGATCAGCGGCCGCTGCGGCGCCTGCGTCTCGTCCATCTCCGCCGCGCCGGCCCCTTCCGCGTGCGCCGACATCATGTCCGCCGGCGGCGCGGGCGGCCAGGTGGTGGAGGTGTAATCGGGCAGGCGGTAGCAGTAGGGAACGGCGCCGACGTAGTACTGCGGCCAGGCGCCGTTGGCGATGGCGTTCTGATTCTGCCTGTACCACTCCGGCGCGTACTGCTGCACCGTCTGGTCGGCCCAGTCGCGGAACGACTTCGGCGCGTCCAGCCAGAGGCGCGGCCACTGCTTCGGCACGGTGGCGGAGGGGAGCTGGGCCTCGCACTGGCTGTAGAAATCGTTGAAGGGAGCCTGCACGCTGGCCGCGGTGATGGCCGGCGTGCGGCTCGCGTTCGCCGCTCGCGGCGAGGGCTTGATCTGCAGGAACACGTTGTCGCCGGTCGTGCTCGGGTTGGTATGCGTGCCGTGATAGTGGACGTTCGTATTGATCGACTCGTTGAAGCAGTCGGGGTACTTGTCCACGATGGGGTAGATCGGCGAGACCGCGCCGTTCTTCACGGTCGAGAACTCGTCGCACTTGCCGATGTCGGCGCGCGGGAAATTGAGCGGGTCGATGAGGTTCAGAAAGGTCAGCTCGATGAGGTCGCCGACCCGCCCGCGGATGGTCGGCCCGGGCAGCGGATTGAGCACCGGCGCACCGGGGTCCTGACTTCCTCGCGGCGCGTCCTTGCTGTAGGCCCGGACCCACTGCTGGAAGCAGAGGACCTTGGTCGGATCGACCGTGCCATCGGGCTTGAGCAGCGATCCGGCCACACGCTTGCCGCCCTGCACGAACGGGATGCGCACGTTCGCGCCGGCCGTGACCAGCGTCCCCTTCAGGATGTTCGCGCTCCTGGCGGAGATCTCGGGCACGGGCTGCAGCGGCGTGCCGACGATCGAGCTGCAATCGATCGGCGTACCCGACTGCGCCTTCAGGGACGGACCGAAGAGCCCGAGCAGCAGCGCGCAGATCAGGAAGGCGGCCAGCTTGATGGTGCCCGTCTCGGTGTGGCCGGGCGTGATGCACTTGTACGAAATGCTCGACCCGGCGGTGCCCTGGCAGACGTACGTCGGCTTCGAGGACGTGAACGGTTGGATCGGTTCCGTGAAGGTGACTCCGCTGATGGCGATCTGATGAACGGCATCGGTCCGGTTCGCCCACGAAACGCAGTCGTTGATGCTGGCGGCGAGCGGATCGGGCGAAAACTGCGTCTGCCCGCCTGCCGGTTGCGAGATGTTGATGGACCAGTCGGCCATGTGGTGCTCCCCCTCAACTAAGGAGTGATGGGAGAGGCCGCATCCCTACCCGCTTTCGGTCTGCTGCCTGGTCGATCGACCATTCTCGATCACCGGCTCAGGCGCCAGCCGATCCCCTCCAGCCCGTAATAGAGGATGCGCAGCGCGCCGCCGTTGCCGGAGGAGCGGACCATCGCCGCCTCGTCGCCGCGGCCGTTCGTCAGGTAAATCGAGCCGGGCGTGCCGTCGCCGGTGACGGCGAACGAGCAGATGGTGGAGCTGTTGAACTGCACGGCGGAGGCGCCGAGGGGCATCGGTTTGCCGGTGTCGGGATCGGGGACGGCGGGGGCGAGGCCGATGCGGGCGAAGGCCTTGTGCGGGAAGAGAGGGCGGGGGCCGTCCACCAGGCGGTCGACGCCGGACGCGATGTCCCTGTTGCGGACGCCGTCGCGATTGCCGTCCTCATAGACGGCGTAGCGCCACTCGCCCCCCGCGAGCTCGAACTTCACGCCCCGCTCGGTGGCCAGCAGGCGGGCGTCCTCCTGGGTGATGCGCAGAAGGTCGAAAACCGTCAGTGCCGCGCCGCGAAGCGCCGCGCGGCGGATCATCCGGTCGAGCGCCGGTAACACGATCGCCACCAGCAGCCCGAGAATCGCTACCGAGACCACCGCTTCGGGGAGTGTCATGCCTCGCTGCTTTTTTCTCATCGCCGAGCCTCCTGCGGCGCGGCAGGAGTTCATCGGCGGAGCCACGGGCCCGGCAGGAGGCAAGTGCCTGACCGTGAAGAAGTAAGGGGCGGGCGGGGCGGGGGAGGGTCGTCAAAAACGTTTGCCGGGAATGTAGGGCCGGCTCTCAGCCGGCCCTGCGTGGA
>DASYMJ010000167.1:0-20101 GCA_036009105.1 Thermoanaerobaculia bacterium
GATCGGCTATCACGTCTATTGGCCTTTCGGCGAGGAGTGGACCCCGGGCAACGCCCAGGAAGGCACCCCGCTCAAGTTCACCGGACATGAGCGGGACGCCGATCCGGCCGGCGGCGCAAGCCCTCTCGACTACATGCACGCTAGGTTTTACCGAGCGGAATGGGGCAGGTTCCTGGCTGTCGATAGGGCACCCGGACATGCCGAGGAGCCTCAAAGCTGGAATCGGTATGTGTACGGCGGCAACAGCCCGGTCACGCATCTCGATCCCCATGGAAGAGACAAGATCGCGGCGTTCGTAATGGGCCTCGCCGGCGGGCCGGCCGCGGCCGAGCGTTATCGCAATGTCAGCACGGTCGACGCGATCTTCGGCCGTGACGCGACGCGTCAAATGCAGGACGCCTACCGCGACACACCGCTGTCATTCAGAGTGGAGGCGGAAATCACCCTCGGCGTTCTCTCCGTAACGAGGGGCCCCGTAGCGTCGATCGCGGGCAGGGTTCTCGGCGCGGCTCGCAGCGCTGCCGTCGACAGATGGATGGATCAGAACGCCGAAAGGATGAACGACAAGCTCGGAAGGAAGCTGGGGGAGGGACGCCTGCCATTCGAGCGATCTTCGGACGGTGCAAAACAGGCAAGGGAAGCGATTCGCAATGCGTTGAAGGATCCCGATGCGGTGCGAAGTGACAAATTCACCACTCGTGGCGGCAATACAGCGACAGATATCTACAGCCCCAAAACCGGTATGACGGTGCGGATCCGCGAGGATGGCAGTTTCGATACTCTCATCGAGGGTCAGACCAATCGTTTCCAGGGTCGCACCCCCTCGCCACCCCCGACGCCAACGCCATGACCGCTCAGAAACGCCCACCAGAAGGGGGAGCATCTCTCGAATGCCTGTTCGGCTATGACTCCCTCTCGGCGACGGAACTGGGGGACCTCCTTCATTGCCTCGCCCGATTCGGGTTTGTCCCACGCGAAGACGCGTCCCTGTTCTTCATCGATTCCGAAGGCATTCCTCATACCGGCAGGGGGGACGCGCAACAGCCCAAGGCAGTGGGGGCGAGATTGCACGGCTTCCTCGGCGGAGTGCCGGCCGAAGCCGCGGTGACGGTGGACCTCATCGACAACGTGGTGTCGGTGAGCGTGCCGGAGGACGTGCTGTGGGCCGGCGTATCGCCTCCCCGGCCGCAGGACGATCGGCTGCGCGACTGGTTCGCGTTCTGCGGTGGTGTCGTGGCGTGGAGACGTCCGCTGACCATCGCCATCGGCTCGGAGCCCGCTCATCCGGCGGAAGTCGCGGCGCGAGCGGATCGGATTCCTCAGCGGTTCCGATTCACGGACGACAGCTTGTCGCCAGCCGCCAGAAACGAGCTCCTGCGGTGGTACGCCGACGTCTACCTGCAGCGATGGTGATGACCCTCAATCCTTATAAATCTCCACGTGCGGCACGCCGTCCGCGCCGATCCAGCCGCGGTACATCCCCTCGCTGTTGAACGGCATGGCGAAGTTGCCCTGGCGGTCGAGGGCGATCACGCCGCCTTCCGCGCCGGGGACGGCCTTGAGCTTCTTGTTGATCACCTCGTCGGCGGCCTGCTGGACGGAGAGGCCGCGGTACTTGACCAGGGCGGCGATGTCGTAGGCGACCGTCCAGCGGATGAAGTACTCGCCGGCGCCGGTCGCGGAGACGGCGACCGACTCGTTCGAGGCGTACGTCCCGGCGCCGATGATCGGCGCGTCGCCGACGCGGCCGTACATCTTGTTCGTGATGCCGCCCGTGGAGGTGCCGGCGGCGAGATTGCCGTCGCGGTCGAGGGCCACCGCGCCGACCGTGCCGTACTTGTGGTGGTCATCCGCGGCGGGGAGCGAGGCCTGCGGCTTCTGCTCGTCGAGCAGTTCCTGCTGCAGCGCCTTCCAGCGGCGCTCGGTCCAGAAGTACGACGGGTCGACGATCTCCAGCCCCATCTTCGTGGCGAACAGCTCCGCGCCGCGGCCGATCATCATCACGTGCTTCGACTTCTCCATCACCGCGCGCGCGGCGGAGATGGGGTTGCGGATGATGGTCACGCCGGCCACCGAGCCGGCCTTCATCGTCTTGCCGTCCATGATCGCGGCGTCGAGCTCGTTCTTGCCGTCGTGGGTGAAGACAGCGCCCTTGCCGGCGTTGAAGAGCGGGTTGTCCTCCAGCACCCGGATCGACGCCTCCACCGCATCGACGCTCGTGCCGCCCTTGCGCAGGATGGCCTGGCCGGTCTTCAGCGCCTGCTCCAGCGCCTCGCGGTATTGTTTCTCCGCCTCCGCCGTCATGCTCTTGCGCGTGATGGTGCCGGCGCCCCCGTGCAGGACGAGCATGATTCGTGAACTCTGGGCCGAGGCGCTCGTGGCGCAGGCGATGAATCCGATGATGATGAGCAGACGCTTCATGTCTTCGTTCCTCCGGGTCCCGCTTTTTATCACGCTCCTCCTCGCCGGCGCGGCGAGCGCGCAGACGCCGTCCGCCGACTGGCGCACGCTCACCACCGCGCACTACCGCGTGCACTACCCGCGCGAGTACGAGGCCTGGGCCGCACGCGCCGCCTCACGGCTGGAAGCGGTCCGCGAGGCGGTGGTGCAAGAGGTCGGCTTCGCCCCCGACGTCGTGACCGAGGTGCTCGTGGCGAATCCTTATGCGGATCCGAACGGGCTCACCTACGCCTTCCTCGACGCGCCGCGCATCGTGCTCTACACCGAGCCGCCGGGGCCGGAGGAGCAGATCGGCGAGTACGGCGAATGGCTCGATCTGCTCACCGTGCACGAGGTCGGGCATCAGGTGCACCTGGCCCGCCCCTCGCGCAATCCGATGAGCCACCTGCTCGAAAGGGCGCTCCCGCTCGATCCGATGACCCTGGGCGCCCCGCGCTGGGTCATCGAAGGCTACGCGACCGTGATCGAAGGGCGCGTCACCGGCAGCGGCCGCCCCGGCGGCACCTTCCGCGCGGCCATCCTGCGCAAGTGGGCCTCCACCGGCCGCCTCCCCACCTACGGCCAGCTCGACGCCAACCAGAGCTTCCTCGGCATGTCGATGGCTTATCTCGCCGGCTCCGCGTACCTGGAGTGGCTCGAGGCTCGGGCCGGCGCGGGCAGCCTGCGGAAAGTGTGGGCGCGGATGACGGCGCGCCGCCGGCGCTCCTTCGACCAGGCCTTCGAAGGGGTGTTCGGCGAGTCGCCGTCGCGGCTGTACGGCGTCTTCAGCGCCGAGCTGACGGCGCGCGCCGTCGCCGACGCGCGCGCCGGGCAGGCGGTGGAAGGGGAGCTGTGGCAGGAGACGACGCGCGGCTCGGGCGACCCTGCCGTCTCGCCGGACGGCTCGCAGATCGCCGTCGTGCTGCGGCCGTTCGAAGAGCCGGCGCGGCTCGTGGTCTGGTCCACCGGCGCGAACACGGAGGCGGAGGAGCGCCAGGCCAAGGCGATCGCGAAGCTGCTGGAGCGCGATCCGGAAGATGTGGCCCCGGCGACGGGCAAGCCGCTGCCGCGCAAGGCACTCCGCACGCTGATCCTGCCCGACGGCGGCAACATCCAGTGGCCGCGCTGGACGGCGGATGGACGGACCATCTACTACTCCCACCGCCAGCCCGATCTCCATGGCGAGCTGCACTACGACCTTTTCCGCTGGGTGCCCTCCACCGGCGAAGAGGCGCGGGTCACCAGGCTGGCCGACGTGCGCGACGCGGATCCCTTTCCCGATGGCCGCCGCGCCGTCGCGGTGCGCAACCGCTTCGGGTTCTCCCAGCTGGTGACCCTCGACCTGCAGAGCGGCGCCGTGGAGGAGCTGACTCCGCTCTCGCTCGACATCGTCTACACCCATCCGCGCGTCAGCCGGGACGGCGCGCGCATCGCGTACGCCGCGCATGGCGACGGCGCGTGGCGGATCGTCGTGCGCGATGTACAGAGCGGCCACGAGACGACGCTGAACACCGCGAACGCGGCGCAGCCGGAGTGGAGTGGCGACACCCTCTTCGCCACCGTGCTCGCGCACGGCTACATCGACGTCCACAGCTTCGACCCGCGCAGCGGCCTCTCCGGCCCGGTGACGCGCAGCGTCGGCGGCGCGATCGATCCGGCGCCCGCGCCGGACGGCCGCCTCTTCTTCATGTCCCTCGAGCCGGACGGCTACGTCGTCCGCGTCCTGCCGCCGTCGCAAGCCATCCCCGAAGCGCGCATGGCCGACGCAAAGCCGCCCGCCATCCGACGCTTCGAAGCAGCGCCGGCCGGTCCCTCCAAAAACTACGGCATCGGCAAGCAGGAAATCGACTGGCTTCTCGGCGGCGCGTATGCGGCGCACGGCAATGTGACGGAGCTCGGCCTCCGCATCGGCGACGCGGTCGGCCGGCTCGACACCATCGTCATCGGCTCCATCGGCGGCGGCTACGGCATGCGCGGCGGCACCATCGCCTCGACGTGGCGCGGCTGGCCGGTCGACGCCGGCGCGCAGCTCTTCAGCGCCGGCGAGCGGGGGACGAAGATGCGCGGCGGCGTGGTGCGCGCGTTGTGGGACGCGCAGTGGCCGCTGAGCGATCTGACCATCGACGGCGCCGCGCTGGCCACGCGTCTCGACGACCGCTCGCGCAACCTCGCCTTTGCCGGCGCGGCGTGGCGGCAGCGGCAGGTCCGCGGCTCGATGCGCACCAGCCAGCAGGTCGAGCTCAGCGGCGCGGCCGGCTCGACGGATGGCATCCATTTCGCCGAGCTGGGCGGCCGCGCCTCGGCCGCCATCCGCACCGGCGGCTTCGCCGCGCACGCCAGCTATGAGCGGCGGGGCACGAGCGGCGGCTCAGCATCGCCCTACGACCGGTTGAGCGTGGGCGGTTTGCCGTCATCCATCACGCCGGACGAGGCGCTCGCGCAGCGCGTCTTCGAGCCGGCGTACGTTCCCTTTACCCTGACCGGCGACCGCTACGAAGGGCGCCGCGTGGACGCCACCTGGTCGGGCATGACCTTCTTCTGGCAGCAGCACCTCATGCGCCCCGCGCGCGGCGTCCGGCAGGACGACCGCAAGCTGGCCGGCATCGAGCGGACGATCTCCATCGGCCCCATGCCGATCATCAACCTCCCGGCGGCCGACCTCACTGTTGGTGTCGCAAGGCTGCTGGACGAGCATCGCACTCGCTTCTGGTTGGGGTTACGCTGGCGCCCATGATTCACATCCACAACGGGGATGTCGTCGCCACGCTGGCCAAGCGAGCGGGCATCGCGGGCGAGCATCTGCCCTTCCGCGAGTCGTTCGTTTCCGGGCCGCTGCCGCCGCGCGCCGACCTGGAGGCGCGGGCGCAGCACATCGCGGAGAGCCACGGCGAGAACCTGCTCCGCGTGCGCACCGACCTGCTCGAGCAGGAGGCGGCGCTCACGCGCGCGGCCTCCGAGGATGAGGTCGTGCTGTGGTTCGAGCACGATTTGTATTGTCTGGCCCACTTCCTCTACATGCTCGACCGCTTCGCGAACGTGAAGCGGCTCACCGCCATCTGGTCGGCCAATCCGCTGGCGCACGAGCCGGAGGAAGAGATCCATCTGATGTTCGACTCGCGCGCGGCGGTGACGCCGTCCATGCTGGCCATCGGCCGCGAGGCGTGGCGCGCCTTCACCGCGTCCGATGCGACGGCGCTCAATTCCTTCCTCGCCTTCGACCGGGCCGACTTTCCGTTCCTGAGAGATGGCTTGCGGCTGCATGCCTCGCGCTTCCCCTCGCTGCGCAACGGGCTGGGGGCGATCGAGAACAAGCTGCTGGGGCTCATCGCGCCGGGGGCGATCGACTTTGCCACGCTCTTCCCGCTGGTCGATCCCGAGCCTCCGCGCTTCGGCTTCGGCGACGGCGAGGTGATGCGCATCCTCTGGCGGCTGGCCAACCGGCCGGTGCCTCTCATCACCATTGCGGAAGCGGATGAGGGGGCGGTGCCGCCGAAGGCTTTGTTTGCTCTGACGCCGGCGGCGGCGAACGTGATCAACGGCGTGGTCGATGACGTGGCCATCAACGAGCCGGACCAGTGGCTCGGCGGCGCGCATCTGACCCGGGAGAACCTGTGGCGATGGGACGAGACGCGAAAACTGCTGGTGCGGAACCGCTCTGCCGCCTGATCCACTTCGAGGCGACGGATGGCGTGGAGCTCGCCGGGTTGCTCTACGAGCCGGCGCGGGTGACCAAGCGCGCCATCGTCTGGCTGCACGGCACCGGCGGCTCCTCGATCTTCGACGCGCGGCGCACGAATCCGCTGGCGGCCGAATTCGTATCGCGCGGCTTTGCCTACTTCCCGTTCAACAACCGCGGCGCGCACCTGGTGCGGCGGCTGCGCAAGCGGGGGAAGAAGCGGAGCGTGCTGGGCGGCATGGGCTACGAGCGCATCCGCGACTGCGTGCCGGACATCGACGGCGCGGCGCGCGAGCTGCGCCGGCGCGGCTATCGCGAGCTCTACCTGGTGGGGCACTCCACCGGCGCGAACAAGATCGCGGTCTACGATCACTACAAGCCGCGCAATCCCTATCGGCGCTACATCTTCCTCGCCGGCGGCGACGACACCGGACTGATGTACGACCAGCTGGGGGCGGCCGGCTTCCGCCGGACGCTGGCCAAGGCGCGGGAGCGCATCCGCGCCCGGCGCGGGGAGGAGCTGGTGCCGAAGAGCATCTCCGACATGCCGATGAGCTGGATCGCGCTGTACGACACCATGAATCCGGACGGCGACTACAACGTCTTTCCCTACCTGGAGGCGCTGCGCGGCGTGAAGCTCTCCCGGCGGCCGTTCCGCTACTTCCGCGAGGTGCGCAAGCCGTCGCTCGTGCTGTACGGCCAGAACGACGAATACGCGCACGGCGACATCTCGCGCTCGGTCGCCGTATTGTCCCAGGTCGCCGGTCCGAACGTGGAGCTGGCGATCGTGGAAGATGCCGATCACGGTTTCAGCGGACGGGAGGCGGAGCTCGGAGAGCTGATCGCGAACTGGCTCGGGTGATGCACGCCTCCCGACGCATTGTTGAAGGAGGCTGTTCATGAGATCCGGACTGCTGGCCCTCGCCCTCGTCGCTCTCTCCTCCCCCCTCCTCGCCGCCGACTACGAACAGTTCATGCTCCCGGTCGCGCCGTCCGTCACGATGTGCGCCTTCAACTCCCGCTACGAGGCGCGCCTGCTCGTCTTCAACGACCAGAACCGCGCCGTGCAGAGCTTCTGCGCCGACGGCGACTGCGGCGCGCTCGGCGCGAAGAGCGGCATCCAGATGACCGGCCCGGACGCCGGCCCCACGCCGCGGCCCCGCTTCCTCTACGTGCCGAAGGAGGACGCGGCGCATCTCCGCATGTCGCTCCTCGTGGAGAGCATGGACGTCACCAAGCCCGACGAGCGCTCGTACTCGGAGCTGCCCATCATCCGCGCCTCGGACTTCAAGCATGACAAGGTGCAGCTCCTCGTCCGGATCGATCCCGGCTTCCGCCAGGGGCTGCGCATTTACTCACTGGACGGCCACCAGGCGACGCGCGTGATCATGCGCGTGTTCACGCTG
The DNA here is from genome assembly GCA_036009105.1 of Thermoanaerobaculia bacterium. GTDB lineage: Bacteria > Acidobacteriota > Thermoanaerobaculia > Gp7-AA8 > Gp7-AA8 > JAFAVZ01. The sequence continues at coordinate 7,522 of DASYMJ010000167.1, forward strand.
GAGTCGAATGAGCTGATGCGGGAGGAGACGTACTGGGTGTGGCCCGAGGGGGCGTGGGAGAACGAGGCCGGCCTGCAGGCGGGCCCCGCGTTCTCGATGGAGTGCGACCTGAGCGTTTACCCGTGGCTGGTCGGCCGGCAGGTGCGCGTGGAGCTCGAGCCGGTGGAGCCGGAGACGAAGATCTGGGGCTTCATCAGCGTGACGAACAACAAGACGCAGCACTTTTACGTGGTGACGCCGCGGCAATGATGGAGTTGCTGGTTGCTGGTTGTTCGTACGATGCGCCTTGCGAATCCGCGAAGCTCATCGGACCAGCAACCAGCAACCAGTAACTACCGTCCCCGGATCCGCGCCACGAGCTCCTTGGCCAGCGCGTTCGGGATGGGGATGGTCAGGTTGTAGTGGGCGATCTTCCATTCGCCGCCCACGCGGCGCAGAACGCCGGTGCCGCGGCATTCACCATAGGACACGCTGTCCAGCGACTCGTCGAACCAGGCGGTGTCGCCATCCGGGTCGAGCATCACGTGGCGCGACTTCGGGGTGAAGGTCCAGGCGGTGCCCTTCGCAAAGTAGGGGTGGGCGAAGGCGCGGAAGGATTGGGCGTCCCAGCGCTCCGTCGCGTCCGTGCCGAGGAAGACGGCGTCCGGGGTCATGAGGTTGAAGTAGCGGGTTTCGTCGGCCTGGGCGGCGGCGCGGTGCCAATCATCGACAACGCGGTTCACGGCGGCGGTCTCTTGCGGTAGGTTGAGGCTCGCGCAGGAGGCGAGGAGGAGGACGAGCGGCAGCAGGCGTCGCATCCGGACATTGTATGCAGCGAATCGAGCTGGCCGAGGTCAACCGAATACGAGGCCGCATCGCGCGGGCCCATGCGCTCGCGGCGGACCGCTTCCGCGCGGCGTTCGAGGCCCAACCCGACTGGCGCCTGCACCTGGAGATCCAGGCCGCCGCATTGCTGGAGATGGCAGACGGAGTGCGGCTGCGAGAGGGCGACCGCATCGCGTACCGCATCGACGGCCGGACCATCACGCCGTACATCGTGGAAGGGCGGCCGCCGTGGCCGTACCTCATCGTCGGCCGCACCCCGGCGGCGATCCTGGAGTACTGGCTCATCGCCGCGGAGCTCGCCGCGTGGGCCATGACGAAGCTGATCGCGGACGGTGCCGAATACGACGCCGCTCTCGCCCGCATGCAGCAGCCGCAGCTGGTGCGGGCGCTCATCGCGTCGTTCCTCCCCGAGGTCGAGCTGCGGGATGACGGGACGGCCTTGCTGGAGGTGACGGTCTACACCCGCGCGGACGAGGAGCGGGTCGAGCGGCGGCTCCTCGTCCTGGAGCAGGACAACGAATTCCGCTTCCACTCCCGCGAGCTCATTGCCGAGGGGAGGGGAGGGGTGCGGGTGTGATGCGCAGCGCATCGCGATAGCGCAGCAAGAGGAGCGCCGTGGCGAGGAGCAGGGTCACGAGCGGCGTGGGATGCATGCGGTGGTTCACCGCGAACGTGCCGACCGCGCCGAGCATCACCACGGCCATGATCCCCGCGCCGTATCCGACCGTGCGCGGCCACAGCACGAGCGCCGCGGCGAGCACTTCCAGCACGCCGATGAAGAGGCGGAACCAGACCGGGAAGTGCCAGTGCCGGAAGGCCATCGACCAGCCGCTGGCATCGTCGAACTTCGCGATGCCTGCTCGGAAGAACGTGACGCAGAGGAAGAGGGCGAGGACCCAGGCGGCGACCAGCTTTGCTGTTTTCATGCGCCGAAGGTAGCGGCTGCCGCGCGGTGAATATCAGGTTTGTGACGAGGCGGATGCGATCAGGGATGAGCCGACATCCGTTTGCGCAGGCGAGCGGCGTAGGTGCGGCTGGCCACCAGCTCCGCACCGCCGCGCAGGATCACGTCCGCGTCTCCGTGCGCGCGCGGGCGGAGCTCGCGGACGCGCGTCACGTTCACGATCGCCGAGCGGTGCACGCGGGTGAAGCGGCGCGCATCGAGGCGGCCCTCCAGCTGCTTGAGCGTCGCGCGCAGCAGGTGCCGCTCCTTGCCGGCGTGCACGTAGACGTAGTTGCCCGCCGCCTCGAGCCAATCGACCTCGTTCAGCGAGAGGAAGACGATGCGGCCCGGCGTGCGGACGACGATGGTCTCCAGGCGCGGCACGCGCGCGGCGCGGATCAGCGACAGGGCGCGGTCGAGCGAGGCGAAGAGGCGCTCCTCGTCGAACGGCTTGAGCAGGTAGTCGAGGGCGTGCACCTCGAACGCCTGCAGCGCGTACGCGTCGAACGCGGTGGTGAAAATGACGTGCGGCATCCGCTCGCCGGCCGCGGCGATGACGTCGAAGCCGGAGAGGCCGGGCATCTTGATGTCGAGGAAGACGAGCTCCGGCCGCGTCTTCGCGATCATGGCCAGCGCTTCGTCGCCGTTGGCCGCGACGCCGGCCAGCTCCACGTCCTCGCGCCGCCGCAGCAGGCGCACCAGGCGATTGCGGGCGAGACGCTCGTCGTCGACGATCAGCGCGCGGATCATGCCGGGAGCTCGATGCGGACGATGGCGCCCGGTCCGCGGTTCAGGGTCATGCGCGCCTTCTCGCCGTACAGTTGCTGCAGGCGCTCGCGGATGTTGGCCAGGCCGAGCCCCTCACCCGCCCTTCGAGCACCCTCTCCCCGCCGCGCGGGGAGAGGGGCGGGGTGAGGGGCCCCAAAACCGGGCCCATCGTCGCGCACCTCGATCACCAGCCCGGCGGACACGGAGACGGAGACCGAGCCGGCCGCATGGCGGATCGCGTTCTCCACCAGCGGCTGCAGCAGGAAGCTCGGCACGAGCGCATCGAGCAGGAGCGGGTCTGCATCGATGGTGATGCGCAACCTGTCCCCGAAGCGCACCCGCTCGATGCCGACATAGCGGTCGAGGATGGCCAGCTCGTCGCGCAGCGGCACCTGCTGCCGGCCGGCCGTATCGAGCGAGGCGCGCAGCAGCTCGGCCAGGCGGGTGGTCATCCGGTCCGCGGCCTCGACGTCCTCATGCATCAGCTCCGAGATCGCGTGCAGGGTGTTGAACAGAAAATGGGGCTGGATCTGGCTGCGCAGCAGCTCCAGCCGAGCTTCGGCCAACGACGCTTCTAGGCGCGAGGAGCGGAGATGCGCGTCGATGGCCCACGTCGCGGCGGCGACGGCCCAATACGCGGCGAGGTTCACCGGCAGGTTGACCAGCAGGGAGACGGCGCGCTGGGACATGCCGGCCGCGCGCAGCAGCTCCGTGGTCAGGGCGATCTTCGCGAAGGTGAGGATGATGGAGAGCGGCACGTGCGCGGCGATGCGGCGGGTGCGCCGCGCCAGGTAGATGATCAGCGGCGAGAGGATGGCCCAGCCGTACCAGCCGGCCAGCGCGAGCGCGACGGCCTGGGCCTGGCCGATGGGATGGCCGGAGTAGCGCGCATCGTTCGACAGCTGCAGCGCGAAGAGCAGCGCCACGGCGGTCCAGATCGCCAGCGCGATCCCGATCCGCTTCACGATCCGCCGACCACGCTGGCCAGCACCTCGAAGGACTTCAGCTCATGCCCCAGGAAGTAGCGGCGCACACTTCCGGCGAGCGAGCGCAGCTCGAAGACGACGCGCGGCGGGATGGGCAACGACGCGAACTCCTCCACCGGCCGCGACATCGCATCGAGCGCATCGGCGACGTCGTTCGGGATCGTCTCCGCATCGCGTCCCGCGCAGGTCTCGCAGACGAAGCCCTGCAGGCGCGCATCGAATCGGAGCGGCCGCTCCAGCGAGCCGCCGCATTCGCCGCAGGCGCGCGTGGAGGGAAAGATCCCGGCCAGGCGCAGCATCCAGACCTCGGCATAGGCGACGACGGCGATGGGCGGCGCGCCGGCCAGCAGCGACTCGGTGGTGCGGTCGAGCAGGCGATAGATCCGCTCCGCCGGGTCATTGGCCTGGGCGAAGGTATCGACCAGCTCGGCGATGTACGTTGCGGCCACGCTGCTGAGCAGCTGCTGCTGGGCCGGAAACAGCGAGCGGATGAGATCGACCGACTCGATGCGCACCACCTCTTCCGACTCCTTCTCCACGTAGCCGATGCGCACCTTGGCCAGCGGCTCCAGCGCGGCGCCGAAGCGCGACTTGAGGCTCCGCGCGCCGTACGCCCACCCCTTGCGCTTGCCGTGGTCGGGGGTGAGGAAGACCACCATCTTGTCCCTCTCCCGCGCCGCGAAGGTGTGCAGGATGATGGCTTCGGTGCGCTCCGGCTTCATGCTCGTTAAGCGTACACTCCTCAGGCTCATGCGGCCGCTCACCCATCCCGCCGTCGCGCGGCGGCGCTTCGAGGAGCTCGCGGCGGGGGAGATCGGGCCGGCCGACCTCGCGCGCGGCGCGCTCCTCATCGCGCTGGAGGACTATCCGAACATCGACGTCGATGAGTATCTGGGCCGGCTGGACGAGCTGGCCGACCGCGCGCGCGCGCGGGCCAGGCCGGGCGAGCCGCCGGTCTTCCTCCTCGGGCACCTGCACGCGGAGCTCTTCGATACCGACGGGTATCGAGGCGATCCGGACAACTACTACGATCCGCGCAACGCGTACCTGAACGAGGTGATGGACCGCCGGCTGGGCATCCCCATCACCCTCTCCATCCTCTTCCTCGACGTCGCGCGGCGCCTCGGGCTCAACGCCTTCGGGGTGGGGCTGCCCGGGCATTACGTGGTGAAGGTGCAGTTCGAGCTCAACGAGGTGTACGTCGATCCCTTCCACGGCGGCGCGACGCTTTCCATGAGCGAGCTGGCGGAGCTGGTGGGCGGCGTGAGCGGCGGGCGGATGCGGCTCTCCAGCGAGCACCTGCGCTCCTGGCCGCCGCGGCAGACGCTGATCCGCGTGCTGGCCAATCTGCAGGGGATGTGGACGCGGGCCGGCGAGGCGCGCCGCGCGGCGAGCGCGCGGGAGCGGATGGACATCCTGCAGGCCGCGGACGTACCAACGGCATGATTGCCCGCCGCCTCGCCCTGCTCGCCCTGCTGCTCTCCTGCGCCGCCGCGTCCTTCGCGGCGTTCCCCCAGCTCGCCACGCAGCCTGCGAATCCGCTTCCCGGTACGCCGGTCACGATTGCGGTCGGCTGGCTCTGCCCCACCTATGCCTTCTCGCGAGTGAACGGGCACGTCATCGAGCTGACCACCATCAGCGCCGTTTGTGTCTCGGCCCAGGTTCCGGGGCAGCAGTTCTTCAACGTCGGGCCGCTGGAGGCGGGCACGTACGAAGTGCGGGTGGTCGATCAGAACAACTTTCTGCTCGGCACGTTCCAGGTCCTGGCCCTCCCCGCCGGCGTCCCGGCGCTCGACGCGCGGAGCATGTGGCTGCTGGCCCTGGTCATCCTCGCCCTGGGCGTGTTCGGAATCGGACGCGCCACGACCTGACTTATCCCTGTCGTCATGAAACGCCGCTCTTCCGCCGGGTTCACCCTCGCCGAGCTCATCACCGTCTGCGCCATCATCGTGGTCCTGACCGGGATCGCCCTCCCCATCGCCCGCTTCGGTCTGCGCCGCCGCAGGGAGGAGATCCTGCGCGAGCGGTTGAGCCACATCACCTTCGCCCTCGACCGGTACGCCGAGCTGCGCCAGCGCGGCCAGATCAAGACGCCGCCCGAGCTGGGGCAGGGCGAGTATCCGAAGAAGCTGGAGGACCTGACCAAGCCGGTGGAGCTGCTGGACGGCAAGAAGATGGTGCTCCTGCGCGAGCGCGACCTCATCGATCCGATCACCGGCCAGAACGACTGGCAGACCCTCTCCAGCACCGATTCGTACGACGCCATCTCCACCAACGGCGACAACGTGTGGGACGTGCGGTCGTCCTCCCGGGCCAAGGCGTTGAACGGAACTCCCTACAACGAGTGGTAAACCTTGACAGCGGTCCCGGCCGCTGTCTAGGGTGCCGGATGCGCCTGTTCGCGACCATCGCCGAGGCGACGCCGGAAGCGGCGCTCGATGCGATCCGGCGGTTGCCGGCCGATCACGACGGCGTCGAGCTGCGCCTCGATTCCCTGCGCTCGCCGCTCCCGCTCGCTGCCTTGCGCGCCGCGACCGGCAAACCGCTGCTCCTCACCAACCGCGGCGGCGCGACGCCGGACATCGAGGCCGCGATCGCGGCCGGCATCGACCTGGTGGATGTGGAGCACGGCAACCAGGACGAGCGCGTGCCGCGTTACCGCGACCGCATCGTGCTTTCCCATCACGACTACGAGCGCGTGCCCGATCTCGACGCGCTGCTCGCCGCCATGCGCGCGCACGGCTGCGCGCATGTGAAAGTGGCGGTGACGCCGCGCAACTACGGGGAGAACGTGCAACTCCTGGAGCGCATCGCGCCGGGCGAGACGATGATCGGGATGGGGGAGCGGGGTCTCTACGCGCGCCTCCTCGCGCCGTTCTTCGGCTCGGATTTGTTCTTCGCCGGAAACGCCGCGCCGGGACAGATTGGGCTGGAGCAGGCGCTGGCGATTTACGGCAAGCGCCCGCTGCCTGCTGATCCCCGCATCTTTGCCATCCTCGGCAATCCCTCCGGCCACTCCCGCTCCCCCGCTGTGCACAATCCGCGCTTCCGTGCGGAGGGGTTGAACGCCGCGTACACCATTGCCTCGTTCCAGACCTTCGCCGAGATCGCGGAGCCGTTCGCGAGAGCGGAACGCTTCGCGCCGGCCGGGCTCAGCGTCACGGCGCCGTTCAAGGAAGAGGCGTTCGCGTTCGCGCGGCGCATCGGGGCGGACATCCGCGAGAACGCGCGCGAGGCGGAGTCCGTCAACACCCTGGTGCGCACGGCCCGCGGCTTCGTTGCGGACAATACCGATGTCGACGGCTTCGAGACCATCGTGCGAGGAAAGCGGGCGGCGCTGATCGGCGCGGGCGGCACGGCGCGGGCGGCGCTCGTGGCGCTGCGGCGCAAAGGCATCGGGACCACCGTCTACAATCGCACCGTCGGCCGGTTGGGAGCGAAGCCGCTGGGTGAGCTGCGGCACTTCGACGGCGATCTCGTCGTCAACACCCTTCCCGTGGCCATCGATCTGCCGCTGCGCGACGGCGTCAACATCGTCGACACGGTATACACCGGCGGCCGCGGCGGCGTGGCGCTCTTCGAGGCGCAGGCCGTGCGGCAATTCGAGCTGTTCCGAGAGGCCTTTTGATGAACCTGGATGAATTGCGCAAGGAGTACGACGTCGTCCCCATCCACCGCCAGCTGAGCGCCGACTCGCTCACGCCGCTGGCCGCGTTCGCCGCGCTCTCGCCGGCCGGCTCCGAGGCGTTTTTGTTCGAGAGCGTGGAGCGGGGGCAGAACGTGGGGCGGTATTCGTTCGTCGGCTTCGAGCCGAGACGCAACCTCAAATTCGAGCGCGGCGTGAGCGATCCGTTGTTCAAGCTCAATGGCGAGCTCGTGCCGCTGCGCGTCTACGAGGAGGAGAAGCTGCCGCCCTTCTTCGGCGGCGCGGTCGGTTTCTTCGGCTACGCGGTCGGCGGCTGGACCGAGCGCATCCCCGACTCGCATCCTGACCATCTCGGCATCCCGGACGCGAAGCTGCTCTTCTTCGACAACGTCGTCGTCTTCGACCACGTGCAGCAGCGGCTGCACATCATCGTCAACCTCTTCACCTCCGATCCGGAGGCTTCGATCGAGGAAGCGAACGCGCGGCTCGACCGCGCCGTGGCGAAGTTGCGGGCGGCCTCGGTCGACCTGCTCGCCTTTCCGGAAAATGCGCCGCCCGTCGAGCTGAGCGGCTCGTACACGCGCGAGCAGTTCGAGGCGATGGTGCTGGAGGCGAAGGAGGAGATCGCCGCCGGCGAGGCGTTCCAGATCGTGCTCTCCCAGCGGTGGGAGACCGCGTATCCGACCTCGGAGGCGCTGACGCTGTATCGCGTTTTGCGGTCGGTGAATCCTTCGCCGTACATGTTCCTGCTGGTGACCGAGGAGTGCACCCTGGTCGGCGCTTCGCCGGAGATGCTGGTGCGGGTGACGGGCGATGTCGCGGAGATGCGGCCCATTGCGGGGACGCGTCCGCGCGGCGCGACGAAGGACGAGGAGGCCGAGCTGGAGGCGGCGCTCCTGGCCGACCCGAAAGAGAACGCCGAGCACCTCATGCTGGTCGACCTCGGGCGCAACGATCTGGGCCGCGTCTGCCTCAGCGGCTCGGTGGAGGTCTCCGACTTCTGCCACATCGAGCGCTACAGCCACGTGATCCACCTCGTGACCGACGTCACCGGCACCGTGCGCGACGACCGCTCGCCGGTGGACGTCTTCCTCTCCGCGTTCCCGGCCGGCACGGTGAGCGGCGCCCCGAAGATCCGGGCCATGGAGCTGATCGACCGCATCGAGAAGACCCGCCGCGGGCCCTACGCGGGGGCCGTGGCGTACATCGGCTTCTCCGGCAACCTCGACTCCTGCATCACCATCCGCACCATCACCCTCGCGCACGACAAGGCGTTCGTGCAGGCCGGGGCGGGCATCGTCTACGACTCCGATCCGGGGAAGGAGTACGAGGAGACGATGAACAAGTCGGCGGCGATGAGGAAGGCGCTGACACTCGCGCGAGCGCTCGTGTAGTTGTCGGTTGTCAGTTGTCGGTCTTCTACCGATAACCGACAACTGACAACTAGCCCACCGCCGCCGCCCCCTCCACAAACCGCACCTTGGCAAACCCCAGCGTATGCAGCAGGTCCGCGAGCCGCTTCTGCGCGTTCTGGGTGGCCAGGTTGAGGATGCCCTTGTTCACGGCCTCGTTGCGGATGGCCTGCTCGGCGTTCTGGCGGGCCCGGGCCTCGAGGTTGATGTCGGAGCGGCGGAGCACGCCGGTCTTGCGGCTCATCACCCGCGACTCGCGGTTGTCGACGCGGCTGACCAGGATCTGGGCGGAGGGGAGGCGCATCACCACGGTGCCGTCCGGCTCGCGCCAGACGTCCTGCCGGCGGAGCTGGGCCAGGTCGACGCCGGCGATCACGTCGCCCGTGGCGAGGAAGGTGATCTCGTCGCTGCCGAGGGAGTTGGGGACGAGCTTGTAGGACTGGGTGATCGTGCTGACCTGCATCACCCGCATCGATGCGGTCTCGAGGCGGTTCAGGTCGCGGACGCGGGTGACGAGCGTCCCCAGATCGACCGTGGTCTCCCGCGGCTTGAACACCTCGGCGACCTTGCGGTCGACGGCCCGGCGGGCGGTGCGGAGGGCGAGGAAGCAGGTGCCGCCGGCGAGCACGGCCGCGACCACGAGCAGGATGACGAGGTCACGGCGGCGCATGTTTTTTCGGCAACAGCAGTGCTACTACCGAAATTCTGTGCTACTCTTTCGGCTCTCCCGGTAAGGTTCAAGGAAGCGTCCAAGGGATCTCGGTGTTCTCGGCGTCCTTTTCGATGTCTGTCTGTCTCATCTGAGACGCTCCCGCCCGCCAGAAAGTCACAATCCCTTCCCGGTCAATACGCGATACGCCTCCAGATATTTTTCGCGCGTTTTCTCCACCACTTCTTTAGGCAATTCCGGTGCCGGCGGCGTTTTGTCCCAGCCGGTCGTCTCCAGCCAGTCGCGCGTGAACTGTTTGTCGAACGATGGCGGATTGCTCCCCACCCGGTACTGATCGGCGGGCCAGAAGCGCGAAGAATCCGACGTCAGCGCCTCGTCGATCCAGACGATGCGGCCATCGAGCAGGCCGAACTCGAACTTCGTATCCGCGATGATGATGCCGCGGGTGCGGGCAAAGTCCGCCGCCTCCCCGTAGAGGCGCAGGGTGAGATCGCGCAGTGACGACGCGAGCTCCTCGCCGGTGATGGAGGCCATCCGCTCGAAGGAGATGTTGATGTCGTGGCCGGTCTCCTCTTTGGTGGCCGGCGTGAAGATCGGCCGCGGCAGTTTGCTCGCCGTGGTCAGCCCCGCGGGCAGCTCGATGCCGCAGACGCGGCCGGTCTCCTTGTACTCCTTCAGCCCCGATCCGACGAGGTAGCCGCGCGCCACGCACTCCACCGGCACGACCTCGCACTTTTTCACCAGCACGCTCCGGCCGCGCAGCTCTTCGTGCTGCCGCAGCTGGTCTGGGAACTGGTCAAAGTCGGTTTCGAGGAGGTGATTCTCCACGTCGGCGAAGCGGTCGAACCAGAAGTTCGAGAGCTGGGTCAGCACCTTCCCCTTGTCCGGGATGCCCGGGGAGAGGACGACGTCGAAGGCGGAGATGCGGTCGGTGGCGACGAAGAGGTAGCGGTCCCCGAGGTCGTAGACGTCGCGCACTTTGCCGCGGCGGGCGAGGGGGAGAGGGAGGTTGGTTTCGTTCACGGCCAACATGCCGCGGATTGTAAACGCAGGGCCGGCTCTCCAGCCGGCCCAACTATCACGGATCAATGGGGCCGGCTGAGAGCCGTCCCTACATTTTCACTTGGTCTTCACGAACACCGCCCCGAGGCGCTCGGCGCTCGCGCGCACGCCGCGGGCGATCTCGATGTCGATCTTCCTGCCCACCACCGCGGTCCGCGCGGCGGCCTTCTTGCCGTACAGGCTCTTGGCCGAGGCGAGGAGGATCGGGGTCTGGTAGGCGGGGTCGCCGGAGAACTGGTCGATGACCGAGACGTACGGGAAGACCACCGCTTCGCCGGACGGATCATCGAGGAAGAACTCCACCGAGCCGGAGTCGACTTCGACCGGCAGGGCTTCCTGAAGGTGCGCCAGCGGCGGGAGGATGAACGGCATGTTGCTGCGCACTGTCTTGCCGTCGTAGTCGTAAACCGAGACGCGCATGGTCACGCTGGAGCGGCCGAGGTTCACCGCGCCGATGTTGGCGCGCCAGCCGTCCTTGGCGACGTTGCGCACGCCATGGGCCACGGCGCTGATGCCATCGCCCTGCAGGCCGGTGAAGACGCCGGGGATGGTCTGGCCGAACGTGCCGTTGCGCGAGTTGTTGAAGGTGTTGGAAGTGACGAGGAAGGCGCGGTCGAGCACCGCGTTCGGCACGGTCGGGTTGTCTTCCGGGAACGTGGCCACCAGCAGCGAGCCGGTGCCGGTGGTGTTGAACACATCCTTGAGCACGTTGTCGGTGAGGTAGACGGCGTTCGCGGGGATGTCGACGAACGCTTCCTTGCCCTGCTTCCCGCCGGTGGGGATGAAGGTCATGCTCACCCGCAGGGAGTGATCGAGCTGCGGGTTGAAGATGCTGAGCTGCGTCTGCCACTGCGTTCCGAACGCGCCCGGCGCGAGGCCGGAGACGGGGATGATGTAGGTGTCGTTGACTTGCGCGGCAGCGGGGAGAGCCGCGACTGCGAGGAGGAGGATCAGGAGGGCTCTGGTTTTCACGGCGTGTGGGTCCTTTCGAAGGTTCCGGCAACCGGGCCAGACTGCACGCGAGGTGCCGCTCATTCCCCGAGAGAGCGCGGTCCGGAAGGCCTTCCGGGTGGCCTCCCCACGCTACACTACCGTCCATGAATCAGATCAGCGATCGTCTCTCCGGACTCGTGCAGTCGGACATCCGCCGCATGTCCCGCGAATGCGAGCGCGTCGGCGGCATCAACCTCGGCCAGGGCATCTGCGACCTGCCCACCATCCCCGAGCTGGTCGAGGGCGCCTGCGATGCGATCGCGCAGTCGAAGGCGACGTACTCCAAGTTCGAAGGCATCGACCTGCTGCGGGAGCGGATCGCGCGCAAGATCGAGCACTTCAACGGCTATCGCGTCGATCCGGCCAGGGAGCTCGTGGTCACCGTCGGCTCCACCGGCGGCTTCGCGGCCGCGGCGCTGGCGACGTTGAACGCGGGCGATGAAGTCATCCTCTTCGAGCCCTACTACGGCTACCACCTCAACACGCTGAAAGTCCTCGGCATCGAGCCGAAGTTCGTGCCCCTCAGTCCGCCCGACTGGTCGATCGACTTCGACCGCCTGCGGGCCACGTTCACATCGAAGACGAAGGCGGTCGTGGTCTGCACGCCGTCGAACCCGTGCGGGAAGGTCTTCACGCCGGAGGAGCTGGAGAAGATCGGTGCGCTCTGCCGCGAGTTCGGCGCGTGGGCGTTCACGGACGAGATCTACGAATACATCGTGTACGACGGGCGCCGGCATACCTCGATGGCGTCGCTGGAGTCGTGCCGCGACCTGACCATCACCGTCAGCGGCTTCTCCAAGACGTTCTCCGTGACCGGCTGGCGCATCGGCTACGTCGCCGCCGAGGCGCGCGTGATCTCGTCCATCGGCCTGGTGAACGACCTCTTCTACGTCTGCGCCCCCACGCCCCTGCAGTGGGGCATCGCCCGCGCGCTGGAGGTGGGCGACGACTACTACACCCAGCTCGCCGCCGACTACGAGAAGAAGCGCGACCTGCTCGCCGACGCCCTGCGCGAGGTCGGCTTCACGCCGTACGTGCCGCAGGGCGCGTACTACATGCTGGCCGAGGTGCCCGCGGAGCTCGGCGATGACCGCAAGGCGGCCGACTGGCTGATCGAGAACGCGCGGGTGGCCTCGGTGCCGGGATCGGCGTTCTACGTTTCGGAGCGGGGGAAGCGATTGCTCCGCTTCTGCTTCGCGAAGGACTTTGGCGCGCTGGAGGAGGCGTGCCGGCGCCTCCGCGCGGCACGCGTTCCGGCGTAGATGTAGGGCCGGC
>DASYMJ010000168.1:0-5849 GCA_036009105.1 Thermoanaerobaculia bacterium
GCTCTCCAGCCGGCCCAGCTATTGATATCGGGCCGGCTGGAGAGCCGGCCCTACATTTTCCTCCTCGTGAAAACGAAGAGGTAGTTGTTGAACGGCGTCCTTCCCCACAGCGGCGCCACTTCCCCGTCGAACCCCTGGAACGCGCTCTCGATCAGCGCGCGCGTGGGGAAGTGCAGGCGTTCCGCGCGGAGCCAGCCGATGAGGCGGGAGAACGACTCCTGCGCATACGTCGCCCGGTAGCGCCAGGAGCCGTCGCGCAGCGCGTCGCGGATCACGACCACGCCGCCGGGCGGGGTGCGGGCGGCGGCGGCGCGGAGGATGGCCAGCTGCTCCGGCTGGGTGAAGTAGTGCAGCAGGTCGAGCATCACCGTGCTGCCGCGGAAGTCGAGCGGCGCGCGAGCGTCGCCGGCGCGGAACTCCAGGCCGTGGTAGCGCGCGGCGGCCAGCTGCGCGGCTGCGATCTTCTTCGCGTCGTGGTCGATGCCGAGGATGGGGGCGCGGAAGCCGCGCTCGCGCAGATAGAAAGACAGCACGCCGGCGCCGCAGCCGAGGTCGAGGAGGGGGGCGTCGGGCAAGGCGCGGAAGGCGGCGGCGTAGGCGGGATCGCCGGCGATCTTGCCGCGCGCGTAGCCCTGCAGGAATCGCGAGCGGTAGAGCGAAGCAACCCGCGGGCCGACGTCCTCCGTCACGGCGCGAGGTGCTCGATCAGGTCGATGAGCTCGTGCAGGTTGAACGGCTTGGGGAGGATGGCCGACACGCCCATCTGCAGCACGGCCTGCGGGTCGACGCGCAGATGCGCGGAAACGACGATGATGGGGGTCTTGCCCAGCCGCCCCGTCTCCTGCAGCCGCTGCAGAAAATCCCAGCCGTTCACGTTCGGCATGGCCAGATCGAGCAGGATGAGATGCGGGCTGTGGATGGTGAACGCGCGGTGCCCCTCCGCGCCGTCGCCGGCGAGGAGGACCTGGAAGCCGTGCTGGCGGAGCGCCGCGGCGAGCATGCCGCGGAGCGGAAGGTCGTCATCGATGACGAGGATGCGCTTCTTCTCGACATCGGCGATGCGCTTCGTCGCGCCGCTTCCGCCGCCGTGCGGCCGGACTTCGCCACTCATCGGTCACCCATTCTACTGACGGATGAGACCGACTTGCATGCCTTGGGCCCATCAAAAAAGGTCCGAATCACCCCAGGTGTAATACAGCGAAGCGCGCATCCGCTCTGCCGCGTCCCCCATCCCGAACGGGGCGCACATCAGCGACAGGTCCTGCGGCTCGGGCCGCTCCTCGAATTGCGTCTCGTGCAAAACCGTATCCCACCAGCCCGGACGCCGGGTGAGCCACCCCTCGACCGCGTCCACCGGATATGACGGCACGACGCCGCGCAGGAGGAGCTCGAACGCCCGCGGCCAGCGCCGGTCGAACAGCGCGTCGCCGAGGGTGAGACGCCGGCCGCGGATCCGGAAGACCAGCCAGCCGGCCAGGCGGCGCCACTTGCGGATGGCCACCATGATGTACTCCCCGCCCGGCATGTCGAAGTAGCGCCAGCGGAGATAGCGCGCGTCGCGGCGCAGGAGAAACCCGTAATGCGGCGCGGCGCGCAGGAAGAGGTCGTCGTACTCCTGGCCGATCGCGGTGACGAGCTCCAGCTGCCAGCCGCCGGCCCAGCGCTCGATGCGCCGCAAGGGGCGCAGCGGATGCGCCTGCAGATCGCGCACCCGGTACGTCACCGGCTCCACGCGCTCGCTGCGCAGGAAACGGATGGAGAAGCGCTGCACGTTGTCCACGTTGAAGCCGTAGTTGAAGGCGACCTGGCCCTCGCAGAACGTCTCGTAAAAATGGAGCGCCGTGCGGCCGAAGATGGAGGACGGGCCGCGGCCGATGTGGCGCACGGAGAGGTCGGTCATCGTGTCGCCCACCTGCTGCGCGACGACCTCGCGGCCCCCCTCGCGGAAGAGCACCGGGTAGGCGGCGTAGTGGCCGACCAGGCGGCCGTCGGCATCGAAGGCGAGGCTGATGCGGGTGCGGCCGAACGGGTCGCGCTCGTACTTCCAGCGCCAGTGCTCCAGAGACGGCGCGGCGTGCGGGAAGCAGCGGCCGAACAGGTCGAGGATCTGCGCCTCGTCGCCCGGGCGCCAGGCGCGGACCTCAGCGGGCATGCGTCGGTTCTACGGAGCGGATGGCGCGAACGTCGACCGTGGGGCCGGCCCGGCGCTTGGCCAGGATGCGCATGGAGCCGGAGCTGACCAGCAGCGGATCGGGCACCAGGCGCAGCAGCGCCTTGATCAAGGCCGCGCGGTGCGGCCAGCGGTTCATCAGCCGGTGGCGCAGGAACTTGTGGTCGCGGTACTCGAAGTCCGGTCCGATGGAGAGGATCTCGTAGCCGGAGTGCTCCAGCAGCTCGATCAGCGCGGAGCGGGAGTAGAGGATCCGATGGGTGCGGAAGTTCTGCGCCATCCGCCGCCGCTCCGTCACCAGATAGATCAGCCCCTCGGTATCGAACGTGGTGAGGAAGAGCAGGCCGCCCGGCTTGAGCAGGTCCTTCAGCCGGCCGAGCGCGTCATGCGGATCGGCCATGTTCTCGAAGACGTGGAAGAGCGCGATGGCGTCGAAGGCGGGGCCGGTGTTGACGAAGCTGGCCAGCGTGGCGCAGTAGACCTCCAGCCCCTTCGCCCGCGCGCCGCGCGCGGCCGGCTGCGCGGGATCGATGCCGACGTACTCGAACTCGCGCGCCGCGACGGAGCCGAAACCGCCGTCCCGCACGCCCACTTCCAGCAGCCTCGCACCGGAGGTGAGCTGGCGGCGCAGGAGGGCGAGGCGGCGGACGCTCGTCTTGTCCCGCGCGTTGCGGGAGTGATGCGTGTCGTCGAAGACATCGCCCGTCTCGCGCGGCGCGCCGATCACGCGGCGGACCGGGCCGGTGTCCTCGTCTGCCGCTATCTGATTGAGATAACGGCACTTGCAGCGCTTGCAGGCCCGCACCACGTTGTCCGGCAGCTGCCCGCGGCTCCAGACCTCGTTGGAGAAACAGACCGGGCAGCGCCGGGCGGCGCGGTAGCCCATGTTGCGGTTGATGAGGCGGATGCGCATGGCGGAGGCGAGGCTCAGCGGGCCGAAGGTGCGCACGCTGCTGCCGCGCGGCACGGTGAGGCGCTCCACCCGGAAGCCGTACTTGTTGGCCAGGAAGGCGAGCTCGATGTCGCAGCCGCCGCCGAGGAGCTTGGACTCGCCGATGGTGAGGCGGGCGGCGTGGGCGGAGAAGGCTTTGAGGCGGACGGCCGGGTCGGGCAGGAGGGGGACGAGGCACCAGCGCAGGAGGAAGTGGCGCGGGTCGTCCTTGCCGCGGGTGCTGCCGAAGACGACGTCCGCCCCGCCGGAATCGATCATGGCCACGGCATCGCCGATGGCGCTGACCGGATACGGCAGCTCCGCGTCGGCGATCACGACCGCACTCCCCTTCGCCTCGCCCAGCCCGCGCCGCAACTGCGCGCCGTAGCCTTCGCCGCCGCGCGGCTCGATGGCGATCACCTCGAAGGTGAAGCCGGTCGTCTCCAGGTAGCGCTCGATGGCGCTTTTCGACGCCGCGGCATCCGTCCGCTCCGGAAGCGGGAGCAGCACCGAGACGCTGGGCGAGCTCATGACCGCCATTCTATCGTCGCCACCACCTCGCCGTCGGGAGTGACGGCGCGCAGGTACAACGGTCCACCTCGCCAGGTTTCGGCGACCTCAGGGGGGAGAGTGAGGTCGGGCTGTGAGGCGAAGTGGCCGGCGGCGGTGTCGAAGTTCGCTAACGGAGAGGCCTCGATGATGACCGGCTCCACCGGTATGTGGGGGCTGGGTCCAGCCGGCCCGGACGGGCTGAAGCTCGTCCCCACGTTCTTCTCCAGTCTTTTGAGCAGCCTCGCGAGGAAGGGGCCGTTCCACTTTTCCAGATAGCGAAGCTCCGATTGCGCGTAGCGCGAGGCGGCCTCGGACGCGACCTGGCCGGCGCTCTGGTTGTAGAGATGGCGGCAGCGGGCGGCGGGCACGTACGCGATGCGCATGCGCTGCTCGCCCGCGCGCCGCAAAAAGTCCGTTTCCTCGAAGTAGAGGGCGAAGCGCTCGTCGAAGCCGCCGAGCGCGTCGAAGGCATCGGCGCGGATGGCCAGGACGGCGCCGGAGAGCGCCTCGACGTCGCGCGTCGCGGTGGCGGACCAGAAGGCGAGGCGGCGGCGGAAGCGGCGCCGGCCGCGCTGGGCGGCCCACTTGGGGGAGCGGCCGGCCAGGATCTCGTCCAGCTTCTCGCGGCCGGTGTGCAACTCGGCGGGTGGGAGGAGCCAGGTGTGCGCATCGTCCCAGAAGAGCGCCGGGCCGGCGACCGCGGCGCCGCGCGCCAGCTCGGCGGCCAGCGCGTTGATCGCGCCGGCGGCGAACGTCACGTCCGGATTGCAGGCGACGATCACCTCGCCCGTGCAAAGGCGGCGGCCGTCGTTGATGCCGCCCGCGTAGCCGCGATTCGTCTTGCTGGCGATCACCACGTCGGCGTGCGGGCGCAGTGCATCGGCTTCGTCGCTGTTGTCCACCACCACGACCTGCAGCGACGTGGAGCAGGCGGCGCGCGCGGTGCGGATGGCCTCCGCCGCCAGTGCCGCGGAGCGGTAGTTGACCACGAGCAGGGAGATCATCAGCGGACGGCGGTCTCGACGGCCGGCTCTACAGGGGCCGGCTCCAGCAGCCAGCGATGCTCCACGTCCACCACTCCGACCTCGAAGCGGTCTCCGCCCATGCTGAAGCCGGGGCGGAGGTCGCGGCGGTCGAAGGCGGTCAGCGCGTGCTCGTCGCCGGCGTAGGCCACCACGGAGTAGTCGCCGCGCAGCAGGGGGAGGGCGGAGAGCTCCACGCTGATCTCGTACTCGTTGCGGCCGGACATCGGCTCCACCCGGTCGCCGTGCGTGCCGACTGCGAAGAGCTGGAGCTCATCGGCCGCGCGGTTGATGCCGATCATCACGTGGATCGGCTGGCTCGCCTTGTCGGAGCAGATGCGCAGCGTCACGCGCACGTCCTCGCCGCGGGAGAACTGCTCGCGGGGGCGGCCGGTGCGGTCGCGTACCGAAAGGTCGGTGATGCGCACCGGCGAGTGGGCCTTCTCCGTCTCCGGCTCGCCTTCGCTGGCCGGATGCTCGCGGTCGCGCTGGAGGAGGAACGTCTCGTAGTCGTGCACCACGTCGACGGAGGGGCCGTAGCGCATCACCTTTCCCTGATCGAGCCACAGCGTGCGCCGGCAGACGGAGGAGATGTAGTAGAGCGCGTGGGAGCAGAAGAGGATGGTCCTCCCCGCCTCCTGGAACTCCCGGATCTTGTCGATGCACTTTTTCTGAAAGTGCCCGTCGCCCACGGCCAGCGCCTCGTCGATGACCAGGATGTCGGGATCGACGTTCACCGCGACGGAGAAGGCCAGGCGCATGTACATGCCGGAGGAGTAGGTCTTCACCGGCCGGTCGAGGAACGTGCCGAGCTCGGAGAACTCCAGGATGGCCGGCAGCCGCTTTCTCACCTCGGCCGGGGTGAGGCCGAGGATGGCGGCGTTGAGCGCGGCGTTGTCGCGGCCGGAGAACTCGGGATGGAAGCCGGTGCCGAGCTCCAGGATCGAGGCGATGGTGCCGTGCGTCTCGAACTTTCCCGTGCTGGGACGGGTCACGCCGCAGAGGAGCTTGAGCAGGGTGCTCTTGCCTGCGCCGTTCTGGCCGATGATGCCGACCGTCTCCCCTTTTTCCACGTCGAACGTCACGTCCTGCAGCGCCGGAAATACGGTGTGGCGCCGGGGGGCGCCCAGCAGTTCGAGCAGGCGGTCGATCGGACGGCGGTAGATGTCGTACT
>DASYMJ010000169.1:0-19437 GCA_036009105.1 Thermoanaerobaculia bacterium
CGAGCTCGTCGCCACGCTCTATCCCGACCGCCACGTGCAGGACCGCGTGGTGGGCTGGATTGCGCCGTGGTGCGAGTTCCGCGACCATCTCACCGAGCGGCTCATCGAATGCATCGAGCCGGACTCCGACCATTTCAGGATCATCAGCCTGTGAACGAAATCGACCTCCTATTCTTCGGCGCCCATCCGGACGACATCGAGCTCTCCGCCGGCGGCACCATCGTCAAGGCGGTCGCGGACGGCCTGCGGGTCGGCATGATCGACCTCACCCGCGGCGAGATGGGCACGCGCGGCACGCCCGCCACCCGCAAGCGCGAGGCCCAGAACTCGGCCCGCATCCTCGGCGCCGACTTCCGCGAGCAGCTCGACTTCGGCGACGGCGCGCTGCGCACCTCACGCGAGGAGGAGCTGATCCTCATCGAGGTCATCCGCCGATGCCGCCCCAGGATCGTCTTCGCGTCGTACCCGGACGACCGCCATCCCGACCACACCCGCACCGGCCGCATCGTCACCGAGGCCGCGTTCTACGCCGGCTTGAAATCGCTGGAGACCGGCCTTCCCGCCCACCGCCCGCAGACGACCATCTACTACCTGCAGAACTACATGGTCACGCCTTCGTTTGTGGTAGATACGACCGCGGCGTGGAAAAAGAAGTCGCGCGCCATCGCCGCGTTCAAGTCGCAGTTTCACGATCCGAAGTCGAAGGAGCCGCAGACCTTCATCTCCGACCCGAAGTTCCTGGAGATGATCGACGCGCGCGGTAAGCACTTCGGCGCGCTGATCGGCGTCGCGTACGGCGAGGCGTTCGTGACCAGGCAGCCGCCTCGCATCGATGACGTCATCGCCGCATACGGCGGGAGGGAAATTTGAGGATCGGGATCACCTGCTACCCGACCTTCGGCGGCTCGGGCGTGGTGGCCACGGAGCTCGGCATCGCACTGGCCAAGCGCGGCGACGACGTGCACTTCATCAGCTATGCGCTTCCCTCGCGCCTCAACATCCTGCACGAGCGCGTCCGCTTCCACGAGGTCACCGTCACGCCGTATCCGCTCTTCGATCCCTATCCGCCGTACACGCTCGCCCTGGCCACGAAGATGGCGGAAGTCGCGGCATATGAACGGCTTGACGTGCTCCACGTCCACTACGCGATCCCCCATGCGATCAGCGCCCACCTGGCCAAGCAGATCCTGAAGTCCGACCACTTGAAGGTGATCACCACGCTGCACGGGACCGACATCACGCTGGTCGGCCGGGACGAGAGCTACCTCCCCATCACGAAGTTCGGCATCGAGGTTTCGGACGGCGTGACTGCCGTCTCGCGCTGGCTGCGCGACCAGACCATGAAGAACTTCTCGACGCCGAAGCCGATCGAGATCATCCCGAACTTCGTCGATCCGGAGCGCTTCCGCCGCCACACCACGCCCTTCCGCCACATGTTCGGCGGCGGGGGCGAGAAGCTGATCACGCACGTGTCGAACTTCCGCCCCGTGAAGCGGGTGATGGACGTGCTGAAGGTCTTCGCCCGCGTCGCGCCGGTGGTGCCGAGCCGGCTGCTGATGATCGGCGACGGCCCGGACCGCTCCCGCGCCGAGGCCTTTTGCCGCGAGCAGCACCTCGTCGACCGCGTCTACTTCCTGGGGAACGTTCCCAACCTGGAAGAGCTGGTCGGCGCCAGCGATCTGTTCCTGCTGCCGTCCGATGCGGAGTCCTTCGGCATGGCCGCCCTCGAGGCGATGGCCTCCGAGGTCCCCGTCATCGGCACGAACCTCGGCGGCCTCCCCGAGGTCGTGGTGCACGGCGAGACCGGCTACCTCCACCCCGCCGGCGACGTGGAAGCGATGGCCACCCACGCCATCGAGCTCCTCGGCGACGACACGCTCCGTGAGCGCATGGGCAAGCGCGCCCGAGAGGTTGCCATCGAGCGGTTCGATGTGAACCGCGTGGTGCCGATGTACCGGGAGTTGTACGAGCGGGTGATCGCGGCGCGGGTGTCATTCTGAAGCGCGCCTCAGGATGACACTCACGGCTCCGCCCGCAACCCGCCCTGCACGCCCGCCCCGCCGTAAAGCTCCTCGTAGCGGCGATACGAGTTCATCACCTTGCGCACGTAGTCCTTCGTCTCGGCGAAGTTGATCGAGGAGAGGAAGAAGTCTTCGCCGGGGGCGGGGGCGAGGCGGGACCAGAGGGCAACCTGTTTGGGGCCGGCGTTGTACGCGGCGGCGGCTTTGTAGCGGTCGCCGCCGAAGGTCTTGGTCAGCGTGGCGACGTATTTCGCGCCGAGGCGGATGATCACGCGGGGGTCGTAGAGGTCCTCGGGGGTGAGGTCGACCAGGCCGACGTCGCGGCCGATGGTGCGCGCGGTGGTGATGATGAACTGCAGCAGGCCGCGCGCGGCGGCCTCCGACTTCGCGCGCGGGTTGAAGCGCGACTCCTCGCGCATGATGGCGAGCACCAGCGTCGGGTCGGCCTCGAACTTCTTCGCGTCCTCCTCGATCGCGTCGTAGAAGTAACGCGGATAGAGGAGCTGGCGGATCGACTGCGGGAGCAGCTCGGGGACGTAGTCGTCCGGGACGCCGTTCACCAGCACCTCAATGGCGTAGATCGAGTCGCGCGAGGCATTGCCGCGGTTGAGGGCGAGCGATTGGGTCAGCGCGTTGCGCATGGGGCGGAGGCCGTAGCGGCGCGGGATGTCGTCCGCCGCTTCGTCGAACAGGCCCATCGCCATCAGCAGCGCCGCGCGGTCCTTCCCGTCCACATCGGGGAAGGAGGGGAACGGCAGCGGCGTCACCTCCAGCACGGCGCTGTACGGCGGCAGCTGCCTGTAGATCGATTCCAGCCGTTGTAGTGCCTCTTTCGAGGACGAGAGCAGCACGCGGTCCGTGGCCAGCTGTCGCGCGGCGGCGTAATTTTTGGCATTGATCAGGCTCGCCGCTTGCGCGTCGCGCGTGGCCAGCTCCTGGGCGAGCTTCGGCTTCATGGCCGGCGCATCGAGGCGCTCGCGAGCGAAGTAGGCAAAGTGCGTCGAGACGTCGGCGCGCAACACGGCGAGGTAGCTGGCGAACGCCGCGCGCGGATCGCGCGCCTCCAAAGCACGGGCACGCCAGTACGCGACCTCGGGGCGGTCCCATTTGTCGAGCAGCTTGGGCGGAATGGAGTTGAGCACGGAGAGGCCGCCGGTCGGATTGCCGCCGCCGATCAGGCCGACCGCATAAGCGACCGAGCCTTCCACCAGCGCGTGATCGTTCGGCGCGAGCTTGCGCAGCAGTTGCAGGTCGCCCGCGGCCTCGGCGACGCGCTTCTGCTTCAGGCGCGTGCGGATGCGTTGCGTCAGCGCGGCGGTCGTCGAAGGGAAGCGGCCGGGAACGGCGAGGGCCTGCGTCATCAGCTGCTCGCCCCCCTTGTCATCGCCGAGGAGTTGCGAGGCGCGGGAGGCGTGGAAGAGGAAGGTGGACTTCCACTTCGGATCGGCGGTCGCCCCGGCGCCGCGCAGATAGGTGGCCCGCGCGTCGGCGAACTTCTCGTCGCCGAAGTAGCTGCGGCCGATGGCGAAGGTCAGCTCGTCGCGGCGGGACGGAAGGGCGCCGGCGGCGGAGGAGAGGAGTGCCGCGGCGCGATCGAAGTGACGGTGGGCCTGCATCGACTCGCCGAGCAGCGCCTTCTGCTGCGGCGTCATCTTGGCGATGAGCTCCGGCTTGTCGAGCACGCGGCTGACCCGATCGGAAGGGTCATCGGTCGTGCCGCCGGCGAGCACCGCGAACCCGCGCGCGAACGCCTCCGCCGGTCTCGCCTCGGCGATGTGCGCCGCCAGATCGCGGCGGCGTTTCGTATCCGCGGAGGGATAGAGCCTTGTGGCGAAGGCGATCAGCTGAGCGGCGTCGGTGGTGGCGAGGTACTCCGTCTCGTCGTCGATCGCCTCGTCGCGATACGGCGACTTCGGGTACTCGAAAATCAGAGCGGTGCGCGAGCGGCTGGCCAATGCGCGCTCGTTGCGCGCCTCGTCGATCTCCGCCTGGTGATAGAGGGCCAGGTCGCGCAGCGGCTGGCCGGCGGCGAGGAATGGGGCGAGCTTCTGCATCGCCTCGCGCGGGTGGTCGTCTTCCATCAAAGCGCGAGCGTGCAGATAGCCGAGCGACCACTGGCTGTAGAGATCGGGATGCTTTTCCGCGATCTGTGTCAACAGCGACGCAAGGTCATCGGAAGGGAGGCGGCGGAAGGTCTCCGTCCACACCTCGACCGGCGGAATGCCGTGCAGGCCGGGCGTGGCCGCGGCCTTCTCCGGCGGGGCGAGGCGGAACACACGATGCCGTTGCAGCCGCTGTCGCGACAGCACGATGCCGAACACGATGAGAGCGAGGACGAAGGCGGCGGAGGCGCCGATGATGAGGCGTTTCTTCAAGTTTCGTCGCGCGCCAGCGTGCCGCTGACGATGGCATGCGGCGCGCGCCTGAGGATCTCCGCCCGTGCAATCGCGTAGCCAAAGATGGCGTCGACCAGCATGCG
Source organism: Thermoanaerobaculia bacterium (assembly GCA_036009105.1). Lineage (GTDB taxonomy): Bacteria > Acidobacteriota > Thermoanaerobaculia > Gp7-AA8 > Gp7-AA8 > JAFAVZ01. Next base: position 4,501 of record DASYMJ010000169.1, read on the forward strand.
CCGCCCGTCCCGCGAGAGCAGGATCAGCACCCGGTCGCGGATCTCCCGCACCTCCACGATGTCCTCCCAGCGCATCCATCGCCCATGTCTGCCGAGGCGCTTGAGCAGCCAGTTCTCGTACATCACGCCGTCGTCGGAGACGTAAATGTGATCGCCGTACTGCACGAACGCGGCGGCCAGCGTGCCGAGGCAGAGGAGGGCCAGGCCGGTGAGGGGGAGGGCCTCGATGGGAGGCTCGGAGAGATAGGAAAAGAACAGCGCGCCGGCCGCGCAGCTGGCGGCGATGGAGACGATGCGCGCGACGGGCGTTCGATCGAAGACGAGGATGCGTTTTTCGTTCATCCGCACGGCCAGTAGAACATTTGCGGCGCGATGTAGAATGCCGCGTTTTTTCGAGGAATCCAATGCGCTGGACTCAGTATTTCATCACTACACTTCGCGAGGTACCGGCCGACGCCGACGTCATCAGCCAGAAGCTGATGATGCGCGCCGGCATGATCCGCAAAGTCGCCGCCGGCATCTACACCTACCTCCCCCTCGGCCTCCGCTCCATTCAAAAACTGGAAGCCATCGTCCGCGACGAAATGAACCGCGCCGGCTCGGTCGAGCTGCTCATGCCAGCCATCCAGCCCGCGGAATTGTGGATGGAATCCGGCCGCTGGCAAAAGTACGGCAGGGAACTGCTGCGTATCAAGGACCGCCACGAGCGCGATTTCATCTTCGGGCCGACGCATGAGGAAGTGATCACCGATACGGTACGCGACGCGGTCAACTCCTGGCGCCAGCTGCCCCTCAATCTTTACCAGATCCAGACCAAATTCCGCGATGAGGTGCGCCCCCGCTTCGGCCTGATGCGCGGCCGCGAGTTCATCATGAAGGATGCCTACTCGTTCCACACCGGGTGGGATTCCCTCGACCAGACCTACGGCCGGATGCGGGACGCGTACACGCGGATTTTTCATCGCTGTGCGTTAGACCACGTACCGGTCGAAGCCGATACCGGCAATATCGGCGGGTCGGCCTCGCACGAGTTCATGGTCCTGGCCCAGTCCGGCGAGGACGCCGTGGTGAGCTGCCCCAGCTGCCGCTACGGGGCGAACATCGAGAAGGCGACTTCCAGGTTCTTCGATGACGAGCCGGAGCCGGCGCCGATGGAAGAGCTCGCGCCGCTGCATACGCCCGGCACGCAGACCATCGACGACGTCGGCCGCTTCCTCAACAAGCCGACCTCCGAGCTGGTCAAGACGCTGGTGTTCGACACGGAGAACGGCGCCGTGATGGTCCTGGTGCGCGGCGACCGCGAAGGCAACGAGATCAAGATCAAGAACTACCTCGGCGTCAACGCGCTGGAGATGCTCGCCGACACGAAGTTCGAGGCCTCGACCGGCGGCCCGGTCGGCTATTGCGGCCCGGTGGGGACGAAGTGCACGCGCGTGCTGGCGGACCTCTCGCTGAAGGGCCGCGGCAACTGGATCGTCGGCGGCAACCAGCGCGACACGCACCTCGGCGGCGCGAACATCGGGCGCGATTTCCCGGAGCCGGAGTGGGGCGACTTCACCACCGTCTTCGCCGGCGATCCCTGCCCCCGCTGCGGCAACAAGCTGGAGATCTACCGCGGCATCGAGGTGGGCCACATCTTCAAGCTCGGCACGAAGTACTCCGAGTCGATGCACTGCGAGTACCTCGACGAGAAGGGAGAGCGGCAGCCGATGATCATGGGCTGCTACGGCCTCGGCATCGGGCGGACCGTGGCTTCCGCGATCGAGCAAAGCCACGATGCGGACGGCATCATCTGGCCCATGCCGATCGCGCCGTTCGAGGTGGTGGTGACCTCGGTCGGCAAGGATGAGAACGTGCTCGCCACGGCGACGGATCTGTACGAGCAGCTGCGCGCGGCGGGCATCGACGTGCTGTTCGACGACCGCGACGAGCGCCCCGGCGTGAAGTTCAAGGACGCGGACCTGATCGGCTTCCCCCTGCGGGTGGCGGTCGGCGCGAAGAGCCTGGCCAACGGCCACGTGGAGTGGAGCTGGCGCAAGGACCGGGCAAAGCAGCTCGGCGCTCCGGCGGAGGTGGTGGCCCGGGTCGTGGAGCTGGTGCTCGCAGCCCGCCAAACGTAGGGCCCGGAACATGTAGGGCCGGCTCTCCAGCCGGCCCAATCGCGGCATACCGGATCGTTCACCATCGGGCCGGCTGAGAGCCGGCCCCACATTTCCTTGCTATCCTTCCCCCATGCGTAAACTGTTCTTCCTGCTGGTCCTCGCCGCCCTTCCCGCCGCGGCCCAGAACACGGACATCGAGTCGCTCTCCGGCCTGCAGTTCAACTTCGGCAATCCCGGCGCGCGCTCGCTCGGCATGGGCGGCGCATTTCTCGGCCTGGCAGACGACGCCTCGGCCGCCGAGGCGAACCCGGCCGGGTTGACCATCCTGCGCAAGCCGGAGGTCTCGGTCGAGGCGCGCAACTTCCTCGAGCAGCAGGTGCTGACCACCAGCGGCACCTTCCCCGACCTCCAGCGCACCGCGTTCACCCATTACAGCAACCGGGTGGTGGTCAGCTTCGCCAGCGTCGTCTATCCGATCAAGAACTTCACCATCGGCGCGTACTACCACGAGCCGCTGCGCAACGCGGGCGCGGGCGCGGTGCTGCCGGTGCGCAACGAGTTCAGCGGCGCGCTGGAGAGCGACGTGCCGAACTTCTTCCTGCCGCGCGGCGGCAATGCACCGGTGACGGAGGCGGAGTGCAACTCCATCCGCCAGCAGACCAAGGATCCGTTCTCCTGCCTGGAGTTCGTCATCAACCCGTTCATCACCGCCCTCGACGTGCGGCAGCGGACGTTCGGCCTGGCCGGCGCGTGGAAGGTGGGCAGGTTCTCCTTCGGCGCGAACGCGCGCTACCAGACGTTCCACGAGGAGTCGCTCACCTTCCGGGTGACGCCGACGTTTGCCTTCAGCAGCATCTCCGCGCAGGCCACGGCGCGCCTGAAAAATGGCAACATCGAGCTGCAGGACCAGAACGACCTCACCTTCGGTGCCGGCGTCAAGTTCGCGGCGACGGACAAGCTGAGCTTCGGCGCCGTCTACAAGCAGGGGCCGAAGTTCGTGACGCCGACCTTCATCGCCACCGCCGAAACGAACCTGAAGTACGAGAAGCTGGCCGACACGACGTTCCACATCCCGGACATCTACGGCGTCGGCGTCTCCTTCCGCCCCATCCCGGTGCTCACCGTCAACGCCGATGCGGTGCGCGTGAAGTACTCGAACCTGACCGACGACTTCGTCTCCACCGTGGCCGACGTGCAGGACATCGCCAACCCGTACGAGGCGCCGGACGTGACGGAGATCCACCTCGGCGGCGAGTACTTTTTCTCCACCAAGATCCCGTTCGCGCTGCGCGCCGGCGTGTGGCGCGATCCGGCGCACGCGATCGAGTGGCGCGGCCCGCTCGACGCCGGCGACCGCGTCGGCGCCGCGATCCTCTACCCAAAAGGGGAGGACCAGACGCACTGGTCGATCGGCGGCGGCTTCGCCTGGCCGCGCTTCCAGATCGACTTCGCGTACGACAGCTCGAAGCACTACAAGGTCGGATCGCTCTCGATGGTGACGCGCTTCTGATGTAGGGCCGGCTCTCAGCCGGCCCAAAACGCGGCATACCGGATCCGCCGCCATTGGGCCGGCTGGAGAGCCGGCCCTACATTTACAGCGCGTCGAGAGGCACATCCATCAACTCGAACTTCTGCCAGCCGACGAAGTCGAAGTGCCACCACTCCGAAGGCAGCGGCTCGAAGCCGTGGCGCGTCATCGCCTGGCGCAGCTTCGCGCGGTTGGCGAGGACGTCCGGCGGCAGGTCGTTGAAATCCTGCCGGGCGCGGGAGGTGAAGTCGTCGTACGGCGTCGGCATGGCGAGCTCCTGGCCGGTGCGGAGGTCGATGAGCGTGAGGTCGACGGCGGCGCCGCGGTTGTGGCGCGACCCTTTGGCCGGATCCGCCACGAAGTCAGGGTTCCTGATCGGCTCCCACATCGCCTTGGTCACACGGTAGGGGCGGTAGCCGTCGAAGACCTTGATGCCCAGCCCGTCGCGGGCCAGATCGGCTTGAACGGCGCGTAGGGCCTCCGCGGCCGGCGCGCGCAGGTAGACGCGAGCGACCGGATACAGGACCTGATGCATGAAGTTGTTCGCCGTGGCGTAGCGGACGTCGATGGGGGCGAAGGCGCCGACGTCGACCAGGCGCTTCGACGGATCGGCGGCGGCGAGGCGTTCGTAGGCCGCGCGATCCGGCACGATGTAGAGGCCGGAGGCGCAGGCAACGAGCAGCAGGAGCGCGAAGAAACGGTGGCGCAGCATGTGCGCTAATGTACCGCGCGCATGGAATTCGACGTCTTCTTCTCCATCTGCCAGACCGAGGTGCACGGCTACCTGCCGGACGAGCGGACCATGTTCCGCAACTTCTTCGAGCAGGTCGAGCTGGCCGATCGCCTCGGCTGCGGCACGGCCTGGGTGGCGGAGAGCCACCTCTCCACCGAGGTGCAGAAGACGAATCCCGGCGCCGTGATCCCCCACTTCGTCGGCGAGATCGGCCTGAACACCGACATCCTCCAGCTGGCCCATCGCGTGTTCGCCCGGACGAAGCGGATCGGCGTCGGCTCGGCCATCATGAACATCCTCTGCAACGGCGGGCCGATCGCCCACGCGGAACGCATCAAGACCTTCCTCGCCCTGCACGGCCTCGAGCCGGAAGAGAAGCGGCTGCTCACCATCGGCTTCGCGGCCGGCCGGTTCCCCTTCATCAACGTGCCGTACGGCATCGTGCCGCGCGATCCGGTGGAAGCGGCGGCCTGGCCCGTCGTCAAGAACAAGATCTTCGAAGAGGCGACGGAGATCTTTCTGCGCCTGCTACGCGGTGAAACGCTCAGCTCCTCGATGATTGCGCGGCGCACTTTGAAGCGCTCCGATTTCCGCAAGGACGAGGAGTGGCAACGCGTGCAGGAAGCGCACGGCTCGTACAAAGACGAGATCGCGCTCGAGCCGCGCTGGACGTTCCCGAATTTGAAGATCGTCCCGCGGGAGTCGCGCATGGACCTGCTGCGGCTCTCCATCGGCTCGCACGATCCGGCCACGCAGCTCTTCGCCAACACGCTGCTGCCGGTGGGCGTCTTCAACCTCTCCATCACGCCGGGCGACGAGATCGAGAAGACGAACGAGCGGATGCAGACCGGCTATCACCCCGACGGCGGCGGCTGGCAGCGGCGCCTCATGCCGCGCACCGTGCTCGTCTTCTACAACGAGGATCCGGCGCAGGCGGCGGAAGAGGCCCGCGATGCGCTCTCCAATTACTGGCGCGCCCTGGAAGGGACGCTGGACGAGGAGAAGGTGCGCCGCGCCACGAACAACGCGCTCATCGGCGATGCGGAGGCGATCGCCCGGCAGATGGGCGACCGCTTCCATCCGGACGACCGGCTCATGCTCTGGTTCGACTTCAACAACCACGACTCCAAACGGGTGATGGCGAACATGGAAGCCTTCCTCACCCTGGTCGCGCCGCAATTCCGATGAACGATGAGCTCCTCGGGCGCTGGGTGATGACCGGGCCGGAAGAGATCCGCGTCGCCGAGTTCTCCGCCGACGGGACGATGAGCTACCGGATCGAGGCGGGCGGGCGGGAGATGGCCATGTCGATGCAGTACCGCGTGGCAGGCTCGGAGATCATCACCGACCGCGGCGTGAACTCGCGGTTCACCATCCATGGTGATGTGTTGACGATGGAGCACGGCGGGGAGACGTTCGTCTTCACAAGGATTTCCATGTAGGGCCGGCTCTCAGCCGGCCCGATGGTGGCATCTCGGATCGTCCACCATTGGGCCGGCTGAGAACCGGCCCTACATTACACTTCGCCCCGATGTTCGACGAGTCCGCCGCTCCCAACTTCGCCCGCGCCATGCCGAACTGGCAGCCGCTGGTCGAGTACCGGCGCAACGGCGTGGCGGAGAACACCATCCACGGCGCCGTCTCCTGGGTCACCGGACGGAACCTGCTCTACTCCTTCGGCGGCAACGTCGAGGTCTACGGCCGCTCCATGGTCAAGCCGATCATGATGAAGGTCTTCGCCAACGACTTCGCCCGCCACCTCGACGGCGAGCAGCAGGCCATCTCCGTCGCCTCCCACAACGGCGACACCGAGCACGTGCGCGTGGCGCGCTCCATCCTCAAGCAATCCGAATGGGGACTGATGCAGACGCCGCACGACGTGCCGCTGGTCCAGTTCGGGCGGCAGGTGCGCCGGCCGCGCCGCTGGTATCACTGCTGTTCCGGCGAGCACGCCGCCATCCTGCGAGGCTGCCGATTGCGCGGCTGGTCGCGCGTCGGCTACGTCTGGCCGCATCACCCCTTCTTCCAGGAGTACATGGCTTACATCCAGCGCATCCTCGGCCGCGACTGGACGCCGGGCATCATCGCCAAAGACGGCTGCGGCCTGCCCACCGTCTCCATGACCGTGACCGATTTGGCCCGCCTCTTCGCCAACCTCGTCACGGAGAAAGAGGTCGACTGGATCTGGCCGGCCATGATCGGCCATCCCGATCTGATCGGCGGCTTCAACCGCCTCGACTCCACCATCCTCAAGGCCTGCCGCGGCCGCGTGCTGGCCAAGGAAGGGGCGGACGGCCTCCTCGGCCTGGCCATCGAGCACCCCGAATACCCGGAAGGCCTCGGCGTGGTGGTCAAGATCGCGCACGGCTGGAACCCCCAGGCCGCCTGGTACATCGCCCGCTACATCCTCGGCGTGCTCGGCTTCGAGTTCCGCAATCCTTACAAGCTGCGCCGGCAGAAGGCGTTCATCGTGCCGGAGGTGATCCCGGCCGAGCTGCGCGACCGGATGGCTGCCATCGTGCCGTGGGACTCCTGGGATCCGGACATCGATCGCTGGGAGTTCGACCCGGAGGAATTCGTTGCAGCGGCTCGCTAACTTCATCGGCGGCGCCTTCGTGGCGCCCGCGTCCGGCGCGTATCTGGAGGACGTTGCGCCCGCGACCGGCGAGGTGATCGCGGAGATCCCCGACAGCGACGAGCGCGATGTCGCTGCCGCCGTCGATGCCGCGCGCGCCGCGTTCCCCGCCTGGTCGCGCACGCCGGTGGAGCAGCGCTCGCGATTGCTTTTGAAGCTCGCCGATCTGATCGAGCAGAACCTCGAGGAGCTGGCGCAACTGGAGTCGCGCGACAACGGCAAAACGGTGACGCTCGCCCGCCGCCTCGACATCCCGCGCGCCGTGCTCAATTTCCGTTTCTTCGCCACGGCCGTGCTGCATCAGTCCAGCGAGGCGCACGTCACGGAGGGCACCGCGCTGAACTACACCTTGCGCCAGCCGCTCGGCGTGGCGGGCCTGATCGCGCCGTGGAACCTGCCGCTGTATCTCCTCTCCTGGAAGATCGCGCCCGCCATCGCCAGCGGAAACACGTGCGTGGCGAAGCCGAGCGAGCTGACGCCGCTCACGGCCAACCGCCTCGCCGAGCTCTCGCTCGAAGCGGGCATCCCGCCGGGCGTGATCAACATCGTGCACGGTCTGGGCGGCAAGGCCGGCGTGGCACTCACGCGTCATCCCGATGTGCCGCTCATCTCCTTCACCGGCGGCACGGTCACGGGCGCCGGCGTCGCCGCGAACGCCGCGCCGCGCTTCAAGAAGCTCTCCCTGGAGCTCGGCGGCAAGAACCCGAACCTGATCTTCGCCGACGCCGACCTCGACGACGCGGTGACGACCTCGATCCGCTCCAGCTTCTGGAACCAGGGCGAGATCTGCCTCTGCGGCTCGCGCATCTTCGTGGAGCGGCCGGTGTACGACGCCTTCCTGGAGCGCTTCACCGCCGCGACCAAACGCCTGCGCATCGGCGATCCGGGCGACGAAACGACGGACATCGGCGCGCTGGTCAGCGAAGCGCACCTGCAGAAAGTCCTCGGCTACATCGAGCTTGCGCAGGAGGAAGGCGGCACGATCGTGACCGGCGGCCACCGGGTCGATCGCCCCGGCTTCTTCGTCGAGCCGACCATCATCACCGGCCTGGGATGCGAGTGCCGCGTCCTGCAGGAGGAGATCTTCGGTCCGGTGGTGACGGTCACGCCGTTCGATCGCGAGGAGGAAGCGATCGCCTTCGCGAACTCCACGCGCTACGGCCTCTCCGCCACGCTCTGGACGCGCGACCTGCAGCGCGCGCATCGCGTCGCGGCTGCGCTGGACAGCGGCACGGTCTGGATCAACTGCTGGCTCCTGCGCGACCTGCGCGTCCCATTCGGCGGCATGAAGGAGAGCGGGGTGGGACGGGAGGGCGGGCTCGCCTCGCTGGAGTTCTTCACCGAGGCGAAGAATGTGTGCGTGAAGTTGTGATGCGGCGGGACCAGAACGGCTCGTCCGGCCAGCGCTGCTCCATCGCGTAATACGCGCCCCGGCGATCGAGATACGCGTCGAAGTGGCGCGCCACATCCGCCGCATAGACCTGCAGGTGATCCTTGTTACCGCGCAGCCAGCTGTCCGCGGCGCGCGCGGCGTTGATGCCCGAGGTGAGTGCGTAGCCGATGCCCATGGAGGAGAGCGGATCGAAGCTCGCCGCGGCCTCCCCCGCCGCCGCCCACCCCTCGCCGGCGATGCGATCGAGGCGGGCGGAGTGGGCGGGCAGGATGACCGGCTCGCGCAGGAGCCGCGCCTCGCCCACACGCGCGCGGGTGGCAGGCGCATCGTCGAAGGAGAGGTGCGTGCCGCGCTCGCGAACGATGTCCGCGTCCGTCATCAGCGCCACGACGAGCTGCTCGCCCGGGATCGGCGCGGAGTACCACCACCCGTACGGCACCGCCTCCACCAGCGTCGACGGCTCGATCTCGCCGCGCGTGGCGTACACGCCGATCACGCCGGTCAACTGATCGTGCAGCTGCGGCTTCGCGCCCATCAACCGGGCGAAGGAGGCGTGACGGCCGCTGGCGTCGATCACAAAGTCCGCGGTGATGGCGGAGCCGTCGCTCAGCGAAAGCGCATCGCTCACGCCGACGACGTGGGTGCGCAACCGCACATCAGGCACGGAGGCGATCAATGCGCGGTCGAAGGCGCGGCGGTCGAGGTTCATTCCGTCGCCCGCGCCGGTGAAGAAAAAGTCGCGGCTCACCACGCGCGATGCGCCCCACGCGGCCGCTGTGCCCGAGGCGCGCAGATGGGGACCAACCGAGACGCCGAGGTATTGCAGGAGCGGCGTGGCGCCGGGGGAGAGCGTTTCGCCGGCGCGCCATTCGTCGTAGCCGGAGCGCTCGATCACCACCACGCGGCGGCTCGTGTAGCGGAGGAGCGTCAATGCGGCAGCGGCCCCCGCGGGACCGCCGCCGATCACCGCTACATCGAAATGCTCACTGGTCACAGTTCGGCACGCCGTCACACTCCGCGATCTCCGCCTCCTCCCGCAGGTACCACATCGGGAAGAACTGGTTGGTAGGCGTGAGATAGCTGCCGGAGCCCGCCAGCTGGTTCACCGGCGAGCCGACGGCGACCGTGCTGGCGACGAACTTGTCGTGGTTCCGCTCCCTCTCCACAAAGTACGGGAACTGCCGCCCCTCGGCCCGGTCGTTCACATTCACGATGAAGCCCATGTAGGCCCACGACACCACCAGGTTCCCGATGTTGTTCGAGCCGCGGTTGAAGTAGACCGAGTAGCCGGCCGGCACGCCGGCGGCCATCTGCTCCTCCTTCGTCATGTCGCCGGTGATCACGTACATCGGCGATTGCGGCGGCCACCAGTAGGCGTAGTACGTGGGCGAGGGCGGGATCTCCGTGATGCGCGTGGTATTGAGCGGAGTGGCGAACGTGACGTACTCGATCGAGCACTGGTAGAAGTCGGCCATCCATGGCGGCGACATCCGCTTCGTGAGGTCGCCCGGCTCGGAGCCGGGGCGCCAGGGGCCCGTGCCGGTCTGGTACGTCTCGTCGCGGCCCGGCGTGAGGCCGTTCTGCTTGTAGTACTCCTCGTCCGCATAGTGGCGGATGCGGTACGGCGCCTCGTAGATCACCGGATTGCGCGTGGTCCAGGTGACCTCGATGCCGGGCGACATCGGCGAGCCGTTGCAGTTGCCGACCGAGGCCTGGTCCAGCGGATGGACTCCGCGCAGCGGCGGCACCGCCTTGCCCGCGGTGAACTTCCCTTTCGCCCACTGCCCGAGGAGGAAGTACTGGGTGATGGTCAGCGGCATCCATTTGCTGACTTGGTCGTTCGTCACCGAGTTCGTGCCGGAGTTGAGCGGCATGGCCGGTACGTTGCCGGTGAACAGCTCGTTGTTGCCGGGCGAGAGCTCGTCCTGGCCGGGGTCGCGGAAGTAGGAGAAGTAGGCCTGCCGGTTCTTCGCGTTCGCGGCGGAAGGGTCGCGCGGATCGAAGCGCAGCGCCGTGAACGGCACCATCGACGGCAGGTTGGCCACCCAGACGTAATCCGCCGGCCGCTCGATGATCGGCGCGATGTCGCGCTCGTAGCTGGCCATGAAATTCGCATTGAACCGGCCGGCCGCGTACATGTCCGGCCTCAGGTTCTGAAAGCGGACGCCGACGTCGTACATGATGTCGTCCAGGGTGACGATGTTCACCAGCTGGGGCGCGTATTTCGGTGAGCCGACCAGCGCCCACGCGGTCAGCGTCAGCGGCTCGGCCATGCCGCGCACTTTCAGCTTGCAGGTCACCGGGCCGTCCGCGGTGTCGTCGTACCAGGTGTCCTGGCCGGTGTACGTGGCGATCGGCACCTCGCCGCCCGCGTGACCGAGGCCGGCGACCACCACGAGGCGGCCGTCGGCGTCCATCATCGCGTTGCCGAGGGTGTTGATCTGGTAGGGGATGCGCTTCGACTTCAGGTCGGGGAAGCTGCCGTGCGGGTAGTCCTTGGGGATGGTGGCGCGCGAGAACGCCGCTTTGTCGCCGGGGCTGGAAAGCGTGCGCGGGCCGGGATCGATGATGAGCGACTGGCGGTCGGTGACGTCGGGATTGCGGAAAGTGTCCTCCTCGTAGTACTTCGACTGCGGGCCGAGCGTCATGTTGCCCCGCAGCTCGTCATTGTTGTACCAGCAGCCCTTCTTGTTCGCGAGGTGCACCGTCCACTGGACGCTCTCGATCTCGCTGTCTTTGAGGGTGACCTCGCGGCCGGGATCATCCGGATCCTCGGCGTCGAAGGCGAAGAGGCGGAAGCGCGCGCCCTGGCGGCGGATGCGGCCGTCCTTTTTGAACTTGCGGACGAATTCCGGCTTGCCATCCGCGCCGCGGCGCTCGTTGCCGTTCGCGTCGCATTCGATGGGCAGGCCGCCGATCGTCTCCGGCTCGAGATAGAAGCTGTCCGGGCTGTCGCCGAGCCGGGCCACGCCGATGGCGGGGTGGATCTGGTAGCGGACCTTCCCGCTCGGCTTCTTCTTTTTCGTCTGCGCGTCCGCGTTGATTGCCACTGCTGCCGCCGCCGCGGCGGCCGCCGTCACGGTCAGGAACTCCCGCCGGTCCCAATTGCGATTTGCCATCTCTCCTCCCAGCAAGGAGTTGCGCGCGGCGGTGAAATCCCTACCCCCGATCCGCCGCGATACACTTCGCCGCATGAGCGAAAAAGGGCAGATCATCGGCGGCCTCCTCGCGCCGCATCCTCCTCACATCGTGTACGGCGAGAACCACTGGCGCAACGAGCCGAAGTCGGAGTGCGGCTGGGAGGTCCTGCGCTGGGGCTACGAGCGCGCGCGGAAGCACTTCCTGGCCAAGAAGCCGGACGTCTTCCTGGTCCACTCCCCCCACTGGCAGACCGTGATCGGGCACCACTTCCTCGGCATCCCCGAGTTCCACGGCCTGTCGGTCGACCCGATCTTCCCGAATTTGTTTCGCTACCAGTACGACATCAAGGTGGACGTGGAGCTGGCGGAGCTGATCGCGGAGGAGGGGCGGCAGGACGGTCTGATCACGAAGATGATGCGCAACCCGCACTTCCGGGTGGACTACGGGACGATCGTGTCCTGCCACATGATGAACCCCGACTGGGACGTCCCCATCGTCGGCATCTCCTCCAACAACTCGCCCTACTATTTCAGCAACGAGATGGGCCAGCAGCAGATGATCCGCCTCGGCCATGCGACGAAGCGGGCCATCGAACGCTCCGGCCGCCGCGCCGTGCTCCTCGCCTCGAACACCCTCTCCCATCGCCACTTCACCACCGAGCCCGAGATCCCCGAGGACATGTCCCGCGAGCACGTGTACGAGCACTCCGGCTACCTGTGGGACATGAAGGTGATCGACCTGATGCGCCGCGGCCGCACCCGCGAGCTGATCTCCGTGCTGCCGGAGTTCATGGACCACGCGGTGAGCGAGGTGAAAGCGGGATCGTTGGCGTGGATGCTGTCGGCGCTGGATTTCCCGAGTTACGAGGCGGAGGTTTATGGGTACTGGACGGTGATCGGGACGGGGAATGCGGTGGTGGGGTGGGATGCCGAAGCTTTTGCTGGCGCAAATTGAAAATGGAAAATTGAAAATTGAAAAAGGAGAGTGGGAGAGGGGTTGATCTGCGAGAGCGGGCGTTCGAGTTCGCTTGTGCGGTCGTGCAAGTGCATCGCGAGATCTATCGGCGGGAGCCTTCGCTGCGCGACATCGGCAGACAGGCGACGGCTGCCGCGGGATCCATCGGCGCCAATCTGGAGGAAGCAGATGCGGCGCAGAGTCGCGCGGATTTTGTCTCGAAGTGCAACATCGCATTGAAAGAAGCGCGCGAGACACGATACTGGCTGCGCATCCTCCACCGAATCCTGAAGGGCGAGCGGATTCCACGACTCATCGACGAATCAACAGAACTGATTGCCATCCTGACGACGATCGTCCGGAAAACGAAAGAGCGCCCGTGATGATTCTTCTTTTCAATTTTCAATTTTCAATTTTCAATTCGCCCGAATGATCAAAACCGCGTACATCGTCCCCGGCCAACCCCACGTTTATCTCGCGCCGGATCGCAACCCCGGGTGGGCGTCCATCCGCCGCGCCTACGAACAGATCGGCCGCGAGATCGCCAGCTCCGGCGCCGAGCTCCTCCTCCTCTATTCCACCCAATGGTTCTCCGTCATCGGGCACCTTTTCCAGACCGATCCCAAGCCGGCGTGGACGCTCGTTGATCAGAACTGGTACGAGCTGGGGGAGATCCCGTACGAGTTGCGGATCGATCCGAAGTTTGGGGAGTTGTACGCGTCCATCGCGAAGCAGCATGGGTTGCAGACGGCGACGGTGGCGTATCACGGGTTTCCGGTCGATGCGGGGACGGTGGTCGCGTTGAAGCTGCTCAATCCGGACAATGCGATTCCGGCCTCCGTCGTCTCCTGCAACATCTACGCGGAGCGGGAGGAGACGCGGGTCCTGGGGCGGGCGGCGAGGGAGGCGATCGACCGGTACGGCAGGAAGACCATCGTCGTGTGTGTGACCAGCCTGTCGAACCGCTACGAGGTCGGCGAGATCGATCAGGCGAACGACCGCATCTCCTCGGCCAAGGACGACGAGTGGAATCGCAAGATCCTGGAGATGCTGGGGGAGGGGCGGCTGGAGGACGTGGCGCAGGTGGCGAGGGAGTTCGGGCGCGAGGCGAACGCGGACATGGGCTTCAAGGGCATCTGGTGGCTGGCCTCCCTCCTCGGGGAGCACAACAAGTACGACGGCAAGGTGTGGGCGTACGCGCCGGTGTGGGGAACAGGCAACGCGATCGTGGAGCTCACGCCGTCCAACAAGGAGCTCGATTTCGAGAAGGAGTTCGACGAAGGGCCGGCGGTGAGCTTCGTCCCGGATGCCGGCAGCGGCACGGGGCTGGAGTCGCACAACGTTTTGGCCGAGGGACCGGCGGTGCATGAGGCGAGCGGGATGTCGTCGCAGGACGACATCGTGATCACGGAGAAGGCGGCGCCGCCGGTGGGGCCGTATCCGCATGCGCGGCGCGTGGGGAACCTGCTGTTCCTCTCCGGCATCGGGCCGCGGCGGCCGGGCACGGGGGAGATTCCGGGCAAGGACGACGTCGAGATCCAGACCCGCGCCGTGATCGACAACCTGCGCGCCATCCTGGAAGAAGCAGGCAGCAAGCTGGAGAACGTCCTCGACGTGACGGTGTACCTCACGAACATGCAGCGCGACTTCAAGCGCTTCAACGAGGTGTACGGGGAGTACTTCGGCAGAATCCAGCCGACGCGCACCACGGTGGGCGTCGACTCGCTGCCGACGCCCATCGTGGTCGAGCTCAAAGTGATCGCCAGCGTATGACCCGCATCATCGACATCTCTCCCCTGATCGACCCGGCGATCCACGTCTGGCCGGGGGACACGCCGTACTCGCGCGCCATCAACCTCGACATGAACGCGGGCGCGAACATCACGCTGAGCGCGATCACCACCACCGTGCACGTCGGCGCGCATACCGACGCGCCGAATCACTACGTGGCGAATGGGGCGGACATCTCCGAGCGGAGCCTCGACTACTACCTCGGTCCGTGCGTGGTGATCACGGCCCAAGTCGAGCGCGGTGAGCGGATCATGCACGTCGACAAAGAGAAGGTCACCGCCAAGAGAGTGCTCCTCCGAACCAACACCTTCCCCGATCCGCGCAACTGGAACAACGACTTTGCCTCCCTCTCGCCGGAGCTCGTCGATGCGCTGCACGAGCTGGGCGTGATCCTGATCGGCATCGATACGCCGTCCGTCGATCCGTTCGATTCGAAGGCGCTCGAGGCGCACAACGCGTTCGCCCGGCACGACATGGCCACGCTGGAAGGCATCGTGCTGGGTGGCGTGGAAGACGGAGAGTACGAGCTGATCGCCCTGCCGCTGAAGTTGAAGCACGCGGACGCCAGCCCGGTGCGGGCCGTGCTGAGAGGAATGTAGGGCCGGCTCTCAGCCGGCCCAATCGCAGCATACCGGATCGGCCACCATTGGGCCGGCTGAG
>DASYMJ010000170.1:0-24168 GCA_036009105.1 Thermoanaerobaculia bacterium
CCCTGCTGGCGGCGGGCCCGGCGGAGCTGGGGGAGGTAAAACGGAACGTCGAGCTGGAGGAGATGGCGGGCCAGCACTTTCTCCTGCCGGCTGCGCACGTGCGCCACGATCCAGGGCGCGTCGAGCGCGAACAGCTCGTCCGGATGGAGCTCGGGTTCCTGCGGCAACAGCGGCATGCGAGACGTCGCGCCTTGACGGATCGTAAAAGAGATTGACATGCTAGCGCGATTCCTGCGCCGCAGGACGTCTCCGGAGGATGCAAACAGAATGGCAGATCACCACGCCGACCGAGTCGCGGTCGAGCCCGAGACTCCGATCTCGGTCAGTCACCTCGTCCACACGCTCCGCGCCTACGCGCCGGTCATCCTGCTCTCCCTCGCCGCCCTCGCCATCGGCTACCTCATCCTTGCCGTGGCGCTCTACATCGCCTCCCCCTCCCAGCGGATCACCATGCAGCAGTTCCGCCTCGACTTCGAGGGGGCGCAGAAGGGCGAGTACCCCAATGGGGTGAAGTTCAGCCCGTCGGAGGTGGTGGCCACTCCCATCCTGCTGAAGGTGTTCGAGGCGAACGACCTGGGCCGCTTCCAGAAGTTCACCGACTTCAGCCGCTCCGTCTTCGTCCTGGAGTCCAACCCCGCGTTCGAGCGGCTCGCCGCCGACTACACCGCGCGGCTGGCCGACCCGAAGCTGACGCCCATCGACCGGGAGCGCATCCAGCGGGAATGGGAAGCGAAACGGGACAGCATCTCCAAGAACGACTACTCCGTGAACTACGTGCGCACCGGCCAGGGGACCATTCCCGAGACGCTGGTGCGCAAGACGCTGGTGGATATCCTCAACACCTGGGCCGATTACGTGACGCGCGAGCAGCACGTGCTGGAGTACAAGCTGGCCGTCCTCTCCCCGGAGGTGGTCGAGATCCCGAACGCGAATGAGGGCGACGTCGTGGTCACGCTGCAGGTGTTGCGCTCGAAGATCGGGCGGGTCATGGCGAACATCGACGACCTGCAGGACATCCCGGGGGCCGATCTGGTCCGCACCACGAACGACAAGATGTCGCTGGAGGAGATCAAGGTCCGGCTCGACGAGATCCTCCGCTTCCGGGTGGAGCCGCTGGTCGATGTGGCGCGCTCCAGCGGCATGGTCTCCAATCCGACCGCCACGGTGCGCTTCCTGGAGACGCAGCTGGCGTACGACAAGCGCCGCCTCACCGCCGTGCAGGCGCAGGCGGATGCGGCGCGGCAGTCGCTCGCCGTGTACGCACAGAACGGGCGATCGGGCGGCGAGACGGCAACGGTGGCGGAGGGGACCGGCCGGAACGCGCCGGGCGGCGGCACGTCCGCGGAAGGGGTGACGCCGCAGTTGAGCGACACGTTCCTCGACCGCCTGGTCAACCTCACCAGCCAGGTCTACGATGTGAAGTACCGCCAGAAAGTGGCCGAGGAGTATGGACGGCTGCAGAACCAGGTGGTGCCGCTGCAGGCCGCGGTGGCCTACGACGAGGAGATCCTCACCCAGTTCCGCAATCCATCCGGGACGTCGGGCGTGAATGGCGCGCAGGTGCGGGAGCAGATCGCGGCGACCCAGAACGACTTTCGCCTCCTCGTGCAGAAGGTGAACGAGATCTACCGCATGGTCTCGCGCAACCTGAACCCGGCCGGCGAGCTGTTCGCCATGACCCAGCCGCCGATCACGCGGGTGGAGCGCTCGGCGAACCTCGGCAAACTGGCGCTGTACGGGCTGCTCTTCCTGCTGCTGTCGCTGCCGCTGATCATCGTCCTCTGCCTGCTGCACAACCGCATCCGGCAGGAAGAGGTGAGCGAGGGCTACGTGGCGCCGGTCGCGGACGCGGTGTCATCCTGAGGCGCGCAGACGCCGAATGGATCCCCTCGCGAGCGCCGGGGGATCCTTCGTCCTCTGCGGGACTCAGGATGACACGCGAAAATACGCCACCGTCTCCCGCATCCCCTCTGCCAGCGCGACGGGGCCCGGCAACCGGGCCCGCTCGCGCAGCCGTGAGCCATCCAGCACGCTGCGCAGCTGCTCGCCCGCTTTGGCCGCTCCGTGCGCGGCGGGCAGGCTGCTCCCCAGCTCCTTCGCCAGAAGCGCGTACAGCTCGTTGACCGAGGTCTCCACCCCCGTCCCGACGTTGAACGGGCCGCCGTCCTCGATGTCGGTCGCGGCCATGTTCGCGGCCACGACGTCCCCCACGAAGACGTAGTCGCGCGTCTGCTCGCCGCTGCCGTTGATGGTGACCGGCTCGCCGCGCAGGAGCCTGTCCGCGAAGATGGCGATCACCCCCGCCTCCCCTTTCGCGTTCTGCCGCGGGCCGTACACGTTTCCGTACCGGAGGGCAACTGTCTTCAGCCCGTAGACCTGGCGATAGAAGTGGAGGTAGTGCTCCACGGCCAGCTTCGCACAGCCGTACGGGGAGAGCGGATTGCGCGGATGCTCCTCCGTCTGCGGCGCGAAGAGCGGCTCGCCGTAGATCGCGCCGCCGGTCGACGCAAACAGAAAGCGCCGCACGCCGATCTCGTGCGCGGTCTGCAGCAGGCGGATCGAGGCGACGATGTTCACCTCCGCGTCGGCGGCCGGATCGGCCACGGAATGGCGCACGTCGATCTGCGCCGCGTGATGGCTGATCACATCCGGCTTCAGCTCCGCGATCCGCGCGAAGGTCTTCGCATCCCGCAGGTCGGCCTCCACGAACTGGGCGCGCGGATCGAGGTTGCGGCGGTTGCCCGTGGAGAGGTTGTCGAGCGCGGTGACCCGCCAGCCGCGGGCCAGGCAGGCATCGACGATATGCGAGCCGATGAAGCCGGCGCCGCCCGTCACCAGCGCATGGGTGAGTGCATGAGTCATTCGAGAGATCTCCTGCTGATGCGGATCGCGCCCGCCACGGCGGCGCCGAAGAGGAAGCCGCCGACGTGCGCCCACCAGGCCACGCCCGCCACCTCCTGCGTCCCCCGCGCCGAGGCCAGCGAGGCGAAGCCGTTGAAGAACTGCATGCCGAACCAGACGGGCAGAAAAAGCGCCGCGCGGATCTCGGCCATGGCCCAGTAAACGACGAGCGGAAAGAGCGTCACGATGCGCGCCTGCGGCCGCAGCACCAGGAACGCGCCGAGCACGCCGGCGATGGAGCCGGAAGCGCCGATGGAAGGGATGGGCGAGGTCGGGAAGATCGCGGTATGAGCCAGGCTCCCGATCGCGCCGCAGGCGATGTAGAAGAGGAGATACCGCCACCGCCCGAGCACATCCTCCACCGCCCCGCCGAAGACCCAGAGGTAGATCATGTTGCCGAAGAGGTGGACGAAGCCGCCGTGCAGGAAGAGCGAGGTGACGAGCGTCATCGCCGCCTCCCACCACGCGTACCCGAACATCGCCGGATGGAGCATCCGCACGGGGATGTAGCCGAAGGTCTGGATCAGCGCCTCGGCCCGCGGCCCGAGGAGCACCTGCACGATGAACACGACGAAGTTCGCCGCCACGACCGCGCGGTTCACCACCGGCACGGAGCGCGCCGGGAGGGTGTGCCGGAGGGGGATCATCGCAGCGCGGCGGCGATCTCCCGCACCACCTCGGCCAGCTGCTCTTCCTTCAGCTCCGGATAGATGGGAATGGCCAGCGACTGCTCCGCCGCCGCCTCGGAATGGGGATACGACTCGCGCGCCGTCGGCACGCTGGCGAAGCACTCCTGCTGGGGGAGAGTCCGCGGATAGTAGATCTCGCAGCCGATGCCTTTGCTCCTGAGGTGCTCCTGCACCCGGTCGCGCGTCGCGGCGCCTTCGGGGAAGCGGACCACGTACTGGTTATAGATGTGCCGCCGCCCTGCCAGCTCGCGCGGCAGCACCACGCGTCCGCCGAGGTTCGCATCCGCGAAGAGCTGGCCGTACGTTGCCGCGTTGCGCCGCCGCCCTTCCGTCCAACCCTCCAGGAAGCGCAGCTTGACATGGAGGATGGCCGCCTGCAGCGCGTCGATGCGGAAGTTGCCGCCGACGTACTTATGAAAGTACTTCGGACGCATGCCGTGCACCCGGTAGTCGATCAGCTTCCGGGCGAGCGCCTCGTCGTTCGTCGTCACCGCCCCGGCGTCGCCGAACGCGCCGAGGTTCTTCGAGGGGAAAAACGAGAAGCAGCCGATGGCGCTCATCGACCCGGCCCGGCGCCCATGATCCTCGGAGCCGACGGCCTGCGCCGCGTCCTCGATGACCGCGATGTTGTGCCGCGCCGCGAGGCGGTTGATCTCGTCCATGGCGGCGGTCTGTCCGAAGAGGTGCACCGGCATGATGGCCCGGGTCCGCTTGGTGATCCGCTCCTCGATCCGTGCCGCATCGATGTTGTAGTCCTCCAGGTCGATGTCGACGAACACCGGCACCGCGTGCAGCCGGTCGGCCACACCGGCCGTGGCGAAGAACGAATAGGCGGGAACGATCACTTCGTCGCCCGGCTCGAGGTCGAGCACCATGAGGGCGATGAGCAGCGCATCGGTGCCGGAGGAGAGGCCGATCGCGTATTTGGTCTGGCAATAGGCGGCGAAGTCGCGCTCGAAGTCGTCCACGCGCTTGCCGAGGATGAACATCTGCGACTCGTACACCTCCTCGGTGACGCGGAGCACTTCGTCGCGGATGGTGGCGTACTGCTGTTTGAGGTCGAGGAGCGGGATCGCCATGGCGCGCGACAGTATAGACGGCGAGGCGAATGTGCTCGTATCTACCGGCGAATCTGCAGCACATCCTGAAGGAGAAATGAAGCAATGCAACTCAGAAAACTGATCACCAAATTGGCTACGGCCGCAACCATCGCCGTGCTGCCCATCGCGGCCAGCGCGGCCACATACATCGTCCCCGCCGCCGGCACCGGTCCCGGCGCGAACAACAGCCACTGGCAGAGCGAGCTCACGCTGCACAACCTGGCCCTGCGCACCCTCACCGCGAACGTCTCGTATCACGATACGAACGGCAAGACCGAAGCAGTGGCCATCGACGTCCCGGCCCAGTCGACCATCGCCGTGGCCGACATCGTGAAGACGAAGTTCGGCCGCGAGTCGGCCACCGGCGGCCTCTCGCTCGACATCGCCGATGTTGATGCCAAGAAGCTGGCCATCGCCTCCCGCACCTTCAACACCTCGGAGGCGGGCGAGTTCGGGCAGGACATCCCGGCCGTGCTCTCGACCGATGCCGCGTCGCCGGGCGACGTCGACGTCCTCTCCGGCCCCTCCAACGTCAACAGCTACCGCTTCAACTTCGGCGTGTTCGCTCTCAGCGAGCTGCGCGTGCAGTGGCAGCTGGTCCGCGCCGACGGCAGCGTGGCCGCCTCGCGCACCGAAACGTACGGTGCGAACACGCAGCGCCAGTTCAACGGCGGCGTGCAGACGCTGTTCAACCAGACGCCGCAGAACAACGACACCGTGCGCGCTCGGGTCGAGCTCGGCCGCGGCGTCTTCTACGGCAGCGCGGTGAACCAGTTCACCGGCGACCCGACCTACGTCCCCGGCGTCCGGGCCCGTGAGGAAGTGCCGCTGACCCTCGGCATCGACGTGGGCGCCGACGGCCGCGTCGACATCGCCGACAACGACCACGACGGCGTGCTCGATGTGAACCTCGACGTCCGCCCCTCGTTCTTCCCCACCCAGTTCCGCGTCGTGGCCACCGGCCGGGAGAACGTGAAGCCGACGTTCGAGATCCTGACCTCGCCGGCCGCGGTGACCCGCTTCACCGACGACAACGGCACGGTGTTCTTCGATCCCTCCAGCGCGGAGTCGGCCAACGGCGCGGAGATCCGCATCCGGGTGACGGTCGGCAACGACTCGGCGGTTCTGACCATCCCCATCACCTACCACTTCTAAGCGAACGTTTCGGTTTCAGTACGACTGGGCCGGCTGGAGAGCCGGCCCTACCTGTTCTCACGCGAATACGATCTTCGCGAAGCGGCGCTTCCCCACCTTCACCACGTACGACCGGCCCGCGCTCGCGTCGAGCGCGTGTTTCACGTTGTCCACCTTCTCCTCATCCACCAGCACGCCGCCCTGCGCGATGAGGCGCTGGGCGTCCTTGTTCGACTCGGCCAGTGACGCGGCGGCGAGGACGCGCGCCAGCAGTTGCGGCTCGGCCGAGGCGGGGAGCTGCTTCTCCTCCAGGTCGGCCGGCGCCTGGCGCTCGCTGAATACGCGGCGGAACGATTCCTCCGCCGCTTGCGCATCCGCCGGGGAGTGGAACTCGCTGATGATCAGCTTCGCCAGATCGCGCTTGGCCTGCATCGGATGCACCCGCCCCGCCTCCACGTCCTCCCGCAGCTCGGCGATCTCGGACGGGGTGAGGTCGGTGACCAGCGTGTAGTAGCGCCACATCAGCCCATCGCTGATCGACATCACCTTCCCGAAGATCTGTGAAGGCTCTTCGGTGATGCCGATGTAATTGCCGAGCGACTTCGACATCTTCTCCACGCCGTCGAGTCCTTCCAGCAGCGGCATGGTGATGACCACCTGCGGCTCGAGGCCGTACTCGCGCATCAGGTCCCGGCCGACCAGGAGGTTGAAGAGCTGGTCGGTGCCGCCCATCTCCACGTCCGCTTTCAAAGCGACGGAGTCGAAGCCCTGGGCGAGGGGGTAGAGCAGCTCGTGCAGCGCGATCGGCTGCTGGGCGAGGTAGCGCTTCTTGAAGTCGTCGCGCTCCAGGATGCGTGCCAGGGTGGTCTTCGCGGCGAGCTTGATCATCCCCTCCGCGCCGAGGGAGCTGAGCCACTCGGCGTTGAAGCGGACCTCGGTTTTGACCGGATCGAGGATCTTGAACACCTGGCGGCGATACGTCTCCGCGTTGCGCTCGATCTCCTCCCGGGAGAGCGCGGGGCGGGTGGCCTTCTTGCCGGTCGGATCGCCGATCATGCCGGTGAAGTCGCCGATGACGAACACCACCCGGTGGCCGAGCTGCTGGAAGTGCTTCATCTTGCGGATGACCACCGTGTGGCCGAGGTGGAGGTCGGGGGCGGTGGGGTCGAAGCCGACCTTGATGGTGATCGGCTTGCCGCGCTGCAGCTTCGCCTTCAGGTCGTTGCGCTCGATGAAGTCGACCGTCCCCTTGGCGAGGAAGTCGAGTTGTTCCTGGATCGTATCCATGCGGCCGGCATTCTAATTGACAGCCTCGCGTTGCGGCCGTAGACTCGCCCGACTGTCATGAAACGCGCTTCCCGGACCCAGCACCATCATCACCACTGCACGTAAGCAGGGGTGCTGATCCGCACGCGCCCCGCCAGGAAGGGGCGCGCCAGCGAAGCCGAGCGAACTGTCGAAGCCTCTTCCCGCGGGAAGGGGTTTTTTGCTTGATGCCGACAAAAGTTCGCTACCCGATCGGAGTGAGGCCGCTGCTGCTGGAAGAAGCCGCGCGGCGCAGGCGGCTGGAGACCCGCTTCGTCTCCATGCTGGAGCGCGCCGGCTTCGACGAGGTGGTGCTGCCCATCATCGACTACGCCGATCCTTACGGCGGCCTGCTCGATGCGCGGCGCGGCTACCGCTTCGTCGACCGCGAAGGGGAGTTGGTGACGATCCGCTCCGACTTCACGCCGATGGTCGCCCGCGCCCTCGCCCCTTCCCTCTCCGCGCTGCCGCTGAAGGTTTTTTACCGCGGCGATGTGATCCGCTGCGAGGCCTCCCGCCTCGGCGCGAACCGGGAGCTGTTCCAGATCGGCGCGGAGATCGTGGGCGACGCTTCCTCCGACGCGGATGCCGAGGCGATGCTGCTCGCGGCGAGCGTCGCGCGGGAGCTCGGCGTGCGGCCGCTCGTGGTCTACAACGACGTGTCCATTGCCGCGTCGCTCGACCGCGACACGCTCGATTCGCTCAAAACGAAACGTAGGGCCGGCTCTCCAGCCGGCCCCTTCTCGAAACTCATCGACGGCACCGCGACCCTGGACGACATCGCGTCCTTCGCCCCCCTCGCCGCCACCCGCCTGCGCGAGGTGCAGCGCATCGTCGGCGACCGCGACTTCACCCTGCAGCCGGACGACGTCGACGAGCCGGGCTACTACACCGGCATCCGCTTCCGCATCTACGACGCCGCCACCCGCGCGCTGCTCGCGCAGGGCGGCCGCTACGACTCGCTGTACGGCCGCTTCGGCACCCCCGCGGCGGCCATCGGCTTCACCTTCACCATCGACGCGTTCGAGGAGGGCGCATGACCATGCGCATCGCGATTCCGAAAGGGCGGTTGCAGGAGCCGGTGCTCGCCGTCTTCGCCGCCGCCGGCTACGACGTGCCGACCGCTTCCGAGCTGCGCACCCGGCGGCTCGTGTTTGCCCGGCGGGACGTGGAGTGGATCTTCGTCAAGGACTGCGACGTGCCGGTGTACGTGGAGCACGGCGCGGCCGACGCCGGCATCGCCGGGCTCGATCAGATCCTGGAGCACGGCTGCAGCGCGTACCAGCCGGTGGAGCTGCCGTTCGGCCGCTGCCGGATGATGTTGATCGCCGCGCCGAACACGCCGCGGCTGGAGAGCGTGGCCACCAAGTACCCGCGCATCGCGCGGCAGTATCTCGACTCGCGCGCGATTCATGCCGAGGTGATTCCGCTGGGGGGATCGGTGGAGCTTGCGGCGGTGCTGCAACTGACCTCGCACGTGATCGACCTGGTGGAGACCGGCGAGACGGTGCGCATCCATCACCTCGAGCTGCAGGAAGAGGTGGCGGAGATCACGCCCCGCCTGATCGTCGGCCGCACTGTCTATCGAACCGCAACGCAACGGATGCGCGAGCTCATCGCCCGGGTGGAGGAGGCGAAAGATGTCTACATCACCGTTTGACGTCGCCGACGCGGTGATCGCCGGCGTCCGCGCGCGCGGCGACGCGTTCGTGCGGGAGCAGGTTTCGCTCTACGACAGTCTCGCTTTGGACGCGCTGCTGCTGACGCCGCGCGAAGTGCGCATCGATGGCGCGTTGCAGAGCGCCCTCGAAACAGCCATCGAGCGCATTACGTCGTTCCACGAGCCGCAACTGCCGCGCTCCTACCGCTGGACGCGCGGCGACAGCGCGATCGTGCACCGCGTGCGGCCGCTGCGGCGCGTTGGCATCTATGTGCCGGGCGGGCGGGCCGTCTACCTCTCGACCCTGATCATGGCCGCCGTGCCGGCGCGCATCGCCGGCGTCGGGGAGCTCGTGGTCTGCACGACGCCCGCCGCCGCGGAACGGGACGAGCTGCACTGGCTCTGCAACCGCCTCGGCATCCGCGAGTTGTACCGCGCCGGCGGCGCGGCCGGCATCGCCGCCATGGCCTTGGGCACCGGGTCGCTGGAGCGCGTCGACAAGATCGTCGGGCCCGGCAACGCGTACGTCACCGCGGCGAAGACGCGGCTGGTCGGCACGGTGGGCATCGACATGACCGCCGGCCCGACGGAGCTCGTGGTCATCTGCGACGAGACCGCCGACCCCGCGCTGGTGCAGGCCGACCTCGACGCACAGGCCGAGCACGGCGAGGACTCGGCCGTGACCTGCATCCGGGTCGGCGCCTCTTTCCCCATCCGCGCCACGCGCGTCATCGATGCGGCCTCGATCGAAGAGGCCATCGCGATTGCGAACCGCATCGCGCCGGAGCACCTCTCCATCCAGACCCGCGATGCGGAGCGCGTCGCGGAAAGCGCCACCGACTGCGGCGCGATCTTCTGCGGCCCGTTCTCCGCCGTCGCCGCCGGCGACTATATCGCCGGCCCGAATCACATCCTTCCCACCGCCGGCAGCGCGCGCTTCTTCTCCCCCCTCGGCGTCTACGACTTCGTCAGGCGCGCGAACGTGATCTCTCTCGGCAGCGAAGACTTCGCCGCCATCGGCCCGCTCGGCGCGCGCATCGCGGAGCTGGAAGGGCTGCCCATGCACGCCGCGTCCCTGAACGAAAGGAGCCATGCATGTCCCGCCGCGACGTCGCCACGATGACCGCCTACACGCTGGAGCTGCGCGAGGCGGAGGTGAAGCTCAACCAGAACGAGTCCCCCTTCGACCTGCCGCGCGAGCTGAAGGAGACCGTGCTCGCCGCCGCATTGGAGCGGCCGTGGAACATCTATCCGGATTTCGAGTCGTCCATGCTCCGCGGGGCGCTCGCCAACGCATACGGCTTCTCAGCGGAGAACATCCTCGTGGGCAATGGCTCGAACGAGCTGCTCGCCGCCGCCGTGGCGACGTTCGTCGGACCGGGCACGCCGGTGATCTACGCCAAGCCGACCTTCTCGCTGTATGAGAAGCTGGTCACGATCGCGGGCGGCATCGGGCTGCCGGTCCCGATCGAGCCAGCATCGGGCTTCCTGCCGCTGGACGACATGCTGCGCGCGCTCGACCGCTGCGATGACGCGGTGGTGATCGTCTGCTCGCCGAACAACCCGACCGGCGGCATCCTCCCCGCGCGCGGCCTCGAGCGCCTGCTCGCTGCCGGCGCGACGGTGCTGTTCGACCGCGCGTACGGCGACTTTGCGGGCGACGCGCTCCCGCCGCTGCATGACCGCCTCGTCACCTTCTCGACGTTTTCGAAGGCCTGGGGCCTCGCCGCCCTGCGCGTCGGCTGGCTGGCCACGACCGCGCCGACGGCGCGCGAGATCCGGAAGGTGAAGCTCCCCTACTCCCTCAACGTGCTGAGCGAGTCGATCGCCGCCGCGGCGCTCGGCCGGCGCGCGGTGCGCGATGCGAACGTGGCGGCGACCGTCGCCGAGCGCGCGCGTGTGGCGGAGGCGATGCGGCCGCTGGTGGAGGTGTTCCCCTCGTCGGCGAACTTCATCGCTTTCCGGCCGCGGCGCGATGCGAAGGGGCTGTTCGAGGAGCTGTGCGAAAGAGGCATCCTCATCCGCGACATCACACATGCCATCCCCAACGCGCTGCGCGTCTCCATCGGCGACCGCGCGCAGAACGACCGTTTTCTGGAGGCGCTCCGCGATGCGACGCGCTGAGCTCTCCCGCACCACTAAGGAGACATCCGTGCAGGTCGCGCTCGACCTGGACGGCAGCGGCGCGGCGCGCATCGAGACGCCGGTCGGCTTCCTCTCCCACATGCTCGACACCATCGCCCGCCACGCCCGGGTCGACCTCGACGTCACCGCGATCGGAGACGTGCACATCGACTATCACCACACCGTGGAAGACGTCGGCCTGGTCCTCGGCGAGGCGTTCGCCCAGGCGCTCGGCGACAAGGGGGGCATCCGCCGCTTCGGCCACGCCTACGTGCCGCTCGACGAGGCGCTGGCCCGGGTGGTGGTCGATTTCGCCGGCCGGCCGTTCCTCGTCTTCGAGGCGCTTCTCGACCGGGAGATGCTCCTCATCCACAAGGACTTCCCGTTCGCGCTGGTGGAGGAGTTCTTCAAGTCGTTCGCGAACAAGTGCGCCTGCAACATCCACGTCGATCTGCTCCGCGGGCGCAACGGACATCACGCGGCCGAGGCGATCTTCAAGGCGTTCGCGGTGGCGGTGCGGATGGCGAAGGAAGTGATCGGCAGCGGGATCCCGAGCACCAAGGGCGTGATCTGATGGAGGTCACGCTCATCGATTCGCCGGTGGCGAACACGGCCAACATCGCGCGTGCGTTGCGTGCTGCCGGCGCGTCGCTCACGGTGACCTCGGACCCGTTGGCCATCGCACGCGCTTCGAAGTTGGTATTGCCCGGCGTGGGGAGCTTTGCCGCTGCCATGCGCTGGCTTTCCGCCACACGCGTCGATGCGGCGATTCGCGGAGCGCTGGCCCGCGGCGCTTCGCTCCTCGGCATCTGCGTCGGTCATCAGCTGCTCTTCGACACCTCCTCCGAGATGGGCAGCACGCCCGGCCTCGGCCTGCTGCGCGGCGAGGTGCACAAGCTGGAGGGGAGCCTCCCCGTGCCGCAGATCGGCTGGAATCGCGTCCGCTTCGACGGGTCCCCGCTCTTCCGCGGCATCGCGGATGGGACCCCCTTCTACTTCGTCAACTCTTATGCCGCCTCCGCTGTCGCCTCGCAGGTCGCGGGCGCTTCGTACGGCGCACCGTTCACCGCGGCCGTGCAGCAGGACCGCCTGTTCGGCGTGCAGTTCCATCCCGAGAGGTCGTCCACGGCCGGCCTGCAGGTGCTGAGGAACTTCGTGACATGGAGGTGATCGCCGCCCTCGACCTCCTCGGCGGCCAGGCCGTCCGGCTCACGCGCGGCGACTTTGCCACCGCGCGCTCCTACGGCGAGCCGGAAGCGGTGCTCGATGCGCTGCGCGTCCCGGATGGCGCGCGCCTGCACGTGGTCGATCTCGCCGGCTCGCGCGATGGGCGGCCCACTTCCCTTGCTGTGGTGCGCCAGCTCGCCCGGCGCAACCTGCGCGTGCAGGTCGGCGGCGGCATCCGCTCCCTCGCCGATGCGCGCGCCTGGATCGCCTGCGGCGCCGCGAAGGTCGTCATCGGCACCGTCGCCGCCGACGCACCGCAGATGCTGCGCGCGATCGTCGAAGACCTCGGCGCCGAGCGCGTGATCGCCGCCGTGGATGTGCGCGACGGCATCGTGCGGGTGGAAGGGTGGGCGCGATCCTCCGCCGCCTCCCTCGAACGAGTGCTGGCGCACATCGAGGATCTCGGCATCGAGGAGGTCCTCATCACCGACATCACCCGCGACGGCGCGCTGCGCGGCCCCTCCTTCCCTCTGTACCGCTCGCTCGAGACGCGCCTCCGCGTCATCGCCTCGGGCGGCGTTTCCACGCTCGGCGACGTCGTCTCGCTCGCGCGCATCCCGCGCGTCGGCGCCTGCGTCATCGGCAAGGCGTTGCTCGAAGCGCGCTTCTCGCTGCCCGACGCGATCGGCCGGGCGCAGACGGCCCACGCCATCCCGGAGCGGATCATCCCCTGCCTCGACGTGCGCGACGGCCGGGTGGTGAAGGGGGTGAACTTCGCCGGCATCCGCGACGCGGGCGATCCCGTGGAGTGCGCGAGCCGCTACGAGGCGGAAGGGGCGGACGAGCTGACCATTCTCGACATCTCCGCCACCGACGCCGGCCGCGAAACGGCGCTCGGAACGGTGCGCCGCGTGGCCGAGGCGATCTTCATCCCGCTGACGGTGGGCGGCGGCGTGCGGAGCGTGGAAGACTTTCGCGCGCTACTCCGCGCGGGCGCCGACCGCGTGGCCATCAACACCGCCGCGGTGCGCGATCCACAGCTCATCGAACAATGCGCCATGGAGTTCGGCGTGCAGGCGGTCGTTCTCTCCTGCGATGCGAAGGAGGGCCAGGTGATGGTCCGCGGCGGGAAGGAAAGGACCGGCCTCGATGCCGCCGGCTGGTGCGCTCGCGCCGAGGAGCTGGGGGCGGGCGAGATTCTGCTCACGTCGGTCGATCGCGATGGGACGAAGGAAGGCTTCGACCTCGAGCTGCTGCGCGCCGTCAGCGCACGGGTGCGCATCGGCGTGATCGCCAGCGGCGGCGCGGGACGAGTGGAGCACTTCCGCGATGCGATCGAGTGCGGCGGTGCGCGCGCCGTCCTCGCCGCGTCGCTCTTTCACGACCGGCGGCTGACCGTCGGCGAGGTCAAGGCTTATCTCTCATCAGAAGGGATCCCGGTGCGATGAACGATCTGGTTTTCAAGGACGGCCTCATTCCGGCCATCGTGTGCGACGCGCGCACCGGCGCGGTGCTGACGCTCGCCTACATGAACGAGGCGTCGCTGCAGCGGACCATCGAGTCCGGCGAGACGTGGTTCTGGAGCCGCAGCCGCAACGAGCTGTGGCACAAAGGCGCGACCTCCGGCCATACGCAGCGCGTGGTCGAGATCGCCCCGGACTGCGACCGCGACGCGCTCCTGGTCCGCGTCGTCCCCGCCGGGCCGCCCTGCCACACCGGCGCAACGTCCTGCTTCCCCTCCCTCCCGCCTCTCGAACGCCTCATGTCCGTGCTGCGCGACCGCCACGCCGCCCGCCCCGAGGGCTCGTACTCTTCGTACCTCTTCAACGAGGGGCGGGACAAGATCCTGAAGAAGGTCGGCGAGGAGGCCACCGAGGTCGTGATCGCCGCCAAAGGCGACGACCCCTCGCGCCTCGTCTCCGAGCTCGCCGATCTGGTGTACCACCTCTCCGTGCTGATGGTGGACGCGGGAGTGGGGTGGGAGGAGGTGGGGGAGGAGCTAGGGAGCCGGGGGTGAGTCGGGACCCCAGATGGAGGTGAGGTCGATCTCGATGGCATCGAACGGCACCGCGCGGATCTTGTCCTCGCCGCCGTAAACGCCGGCGAGCAGCCAATGCTCGCTTTCCAGCGTGAAGACCTGCAACGTGCGGGAGAGCGGATCGATCACCCAGGTGTAAGGCACGCCATGATCGGCGTAGATGGGAAGCTTCCTTCGAAGGTCGAACTGCGTGGTCGAGGGCGACAGAATTTCGCAAACCCAGTCGGGGGTGATGCGGAAGCGATGATCGTCCGGCATGGCGGGCATGTGCTCACGGCGCCAGCCGGCGATGTCCGGCACCATCACGTTCGCGCCGAGGTGCAGTTCGGGCTCGTCGAGGATCCACCAGCCGCCGGGCCCGCCGTTGCCGAAGTCGAAAGCGTTGGTGAGAACGGCTCCGAGGCGCGAGGACACCCGGACATGCCGTCCGGACGGCCGCGGCCACGTGTACAACTCCCCGTCAATCAGCTCTGCCACCAGGCCCCGCGGAGCCATCAGCAGATCCTCATAAGTCGCGCGTCCCCGCGCCCGTGCCGCCATGACCCACTTATGCTAACGTACCGCCCCCATGTCCATCGACCAGTCCCTCATCGATGAAGCAAAAATTGCCCGCGAAAACGCCTCGGCCCCCTACTCCAAATTCAAAGTCGGCGCGGCGTTGCGCACCAGGGGCGGCAAGGTCTTCCGCGGCTGCAACGTCGAGAACGCCACCTATGGGCTGACCGTCTGCGCGGAGCGGGTGGCGCTGCTGTCCGCCATCGCGGCGGGGGAGCGGAAGTTCGATGCGGTGGCGGTCGTCACGCAGAGCGAGGAGCCGTCCACGCCGTGCGGCCCGTGCCGGCAGCTGATGTGGGAGTACTGCGGTGACATCGACGTCGCGCTGGCCAACCTGAGCGGGCAGCGCCTGGACTACAAGCTCTCCACCCTCTTCCCCTACCCCTTCGAATTCTCGCTGGAGGATTGACCTTGCGCCGTATCGCCGTTCTCGCCGCGATCGCCCTCCTGGCGGCCGCCGCACACGCCCGTGAAGCCGACATCCTCATCACCGGCGGCACCGTCCTGACCATGGCCGGGCCGAACATCGAGCGCGGCTCGGTCGCCATCAGCGGCGGCCGCATCGTCGCCGTCGGCCCCTCCGCCACCATCGACAGGCAATACACCGCCAAGACGACCATCAACGCGAAAGGGATGGCCGTCGTGCCGGGCTTCGTCAACGCCCACACCCACGTGCCGATGACGCTCTTCCGCGGCATCGCGGACGACCGCGACCTGATGGACTGGCTGCACAACTACATCTTCCCGGCCGAGGCCAAGAACGTCGATCGCAACTTCGTGAAGTGGGGGACGCGCCTGGCCGCGCTGGAGATGATCCAGTCCGGCACCACCACCTTCGCCGACATGTACTACTTCGAGTCCGACATCGCCACGGAAACGAAAGCCGCCGGCCTGCGCGGTGTCCTCGGCGAAACCGTGATCGACTTCCCCGCGCCGGACAACAAGACGTGGGACGCCGCGATGGACTACAGCATGAAGTTCATCGGCACGTGGAAAGGCGACCGCCTGATCACGCCCGCCATCGCGCCGCATGCGCCGTTCACCGTCTCCGCCGATCACCTCAAGCAGGTCCGCGAGCTGGCCACCACCCTCGGCGCGCCGATCCTGATTCACGTCTCCGAGACAAAGGCCGAGCAGGAGCAGGTGGCGAAAGAGCACGGCAACATGACGCCGACGCGCTACCTCGAGTCCCTCGGCTTCCTGGCCGATGACGTCGAGATCGCGCACGGCGTCTGGCTGACCAGCGACGACATGAAGACGCTGCTCGCGCGCAAGGTCGGCGTGGCGCACTGCCCGGAGAGCAACATGATGCTCGCCTCCGGCATCGCGCCGGTCATCGAGATGCGCCGCACGGGCCTGGACCTCGGCCTCGGCACGGACGGCCCGGCCGGCTCGAACAACAACCTGGACATGGTCGAGGAGATGGCCAGCGCCGCGCGGCTGCAGAAGATCGGCACCATGGATCCGAAGGCGCTCAGCGCGCGCGACGTGCTGGAGATGGCGACCATCGGCGGCGCGCGCGCGCTCAACCTGGCGGACAAGATCGGGACGCTGGAGACCGGCAAACGGGCGGACATCGCCATCGTCGACCTGCAGACCGCGCGCTCCCAGCCGGTCTACTCCGTCGAGTCGGCCATCGTCTACGCGGCATCCGGCGGCGCGGTCACCACGACCATCTGCGACGGCAGGATCCTGATGCGCAACCGCAAGGTGTTGACGGTCGATGAGACGTCGACCCTGGCCAAGGCGAAGGAGTATCGCGACAAAGTCCTGGCCAGCCTGAAAGCGAAATGAGGCGCGGCGCGCTCCTGGGGTTGCTGGCGCTGCTCGCCGCGTGCCGCACGGCCGCCCCGCCCCCTCCCCCCGCTCCCCCGCCCGCCCCCCGCCCGCACACCAGCGGCATCGCCCGGCGCGCCGTCGTGATGTCGTTCGACGGGCTCTCCGCCGATCAGGCCGGGGCGTTTGGCCTGCTCGATGACATGCCGCTGCGGGTGAGGCGCGTCATCCCGGTCGATCCGACGCAGACCTCTTCCACGCACACCGCCATCCTGACCGGCGAGACGCCGGCCAAGAGCGGCATCGTGGGCAACAACTACCACCGGCCCGGCACGCCGCGGACGGAAGTGACGCGCGGGCTCGACGCGGAGACCGAGGCCGAGACGCTGCTCGACGTGGCGAAGCGCAACGGCAAGCGCGTCGGCGCGCTCATCTTCCCCACCATCGACGCGGCAACGCCGCGGCGCACGCCGGACTTCGGCCTCCGCTACTCCAGGAACCTGACCGAGCCGCGCGTGGTGCAGCTCAGGCGCGCCGACTTTCACGCGGAGTGGCTGCCGCCGACGTGGGGCACGCCGGCGGGGCGGCATCCGTCGTACAGCGCGCCGATGCGCGCCCGGCTGGAATGGCGGCTGCCGCAGAAGGCGGAGCAGGACGTCGACCTCGTCGCCTACGACTCGACGGATGACGGCGCGCGCAACTACGACGCCTTCTTCGTGGAGAGCAGCGCGGGCGAGCAGCCGCTCGAAGGCGCCCGCTGGTTCGCCATCTCGCAGCGCCTCGACGACGGCCTGTACGGCTCCTGGTCGAAGCTGTTGAAGGCCGATCCGGCGCTGGACAACGTGGCCGTCTATTGGGGACCGATCAACCACAACGATGCGTACCCGCAGTCGTTCCGGCAGCTGGTCGATGAGGAAGCGGGCTTCTGGCCCGGCGTGCCGGACGAGACGAGCGCGCGCAGCGGCGCGATCGATCACGCCGCCTTCACCGAGCAGATGGAGCGCTTCTCCGACTATCTGAACCGGGCGGCCGGCGCGGCCATCGCGCACGAGCAGTTCGATCTGCTGCTCGCCTATCAGCCGGTCATCGACCAGGTGGCGCATCCGTTCCTGAGCGATGCCGCGATGGTCCGCGCCGCGTATGCCGCGATGTCCCGCGCCGTGGCGGCAACCTCCGGACGCCTCGACCCCACGCGCGACGCGCTCGTCGTCCTCGGCGATCACGGTCTCGCGCCGTTCGACACGGTGGTCCGCGTGACGCGCCTCCTCGCCGACAATGGCCTGGCCGATCGGTGGGAGGCGTTCGCCAGCGGCGGCTCCATCGCGCACTTTTATCGCTTCGGCGACCCGGACGATGCGGCGCATCTGGTGGACGTCCTGACCAGCCTGAAAGCGCCGGACGGCGCGCCGGTCTTCGAGCGCGTGGAGCGGAAGACGGCGGCCATGCATCCGAACAGCGGCGACGTGATCGCCTTCGCCTATCCGCGCTTCGCGCTCGCCGTCGGGACGGGCGATCTTTTCCGGTCCGCCGCGGGCGGCCAGCACGGCGGCCTGAACGTCCATCGCGAGTACCACACCACGCTTGGGGCGCGCGGCGCCGGCATCGCGCCCGAGACCATCGACGAGCTGCCCCAGACCGAGATCGCGCCTTTCGTGAGAAGGTTGCTGGGATGGCACTGAGCGGCACCCAACGCAGCGAGCGGCAGACCCGTACGTTATTTGTGGTCAGGTCGGCCGGCCGCGAAACGGCCGTTATCCTCCTCTTCCTCCTTGCCGCGGCCGTGCTGACCTGGCCTCTTGCCATCCGGCTCCCCACCGCCGTCTCCGACCTGGGGGACCCGCTGCTCAACGTCTGGATCCTGGACTGGGTCTGCCACTCCCTCACCCACGCGCCGCTGGAGCTCTTCAACGCGCCGATCTACTACCCCGGCAAGCTGCCCCTCGCCTACAGCGAGAACATGATCGGGGTGGCCCTCACCGTGCTGCCGTTCTACCTCGCCGGCGCCAGCCCCATCACCCTGCACGGCATCGCCACGCTCCTCGGATTCGCCCTGTCCGGCTACGGCGCATTCGTCCTGGCCAGGATGCTGACCCGCAACTGGATCGCCTCGCTCGTGGCCGGCCTCTTCTACGCGTTCGTCGGCTTCAAGTTCGATCACCTCTCCCACCTGCAGATCCTCTGCAGCGGCTGGCTGCCGCTGATGCTCGCCGCCTTGCTCGCGTACTGGCGCACGCCGACCCGCGGGCGCGCCGTGCTCCTCGCCGCCGCGTTCGTGATGAATGCCCTCACGAACGTCCACTACCTGCTCTTCGGGTCGCTCGCCGTTGCGCTGACCATCCTCTATTGGGCGCTGGTCGCCGCGCCGCGCGACCGCCGCTTCTGGCTGCGGTTGCTGACCGCGCTGGCCGTCGCGGGCCTGCTCGTCGCGCCGCTGCTGATCCCCTACCGCATCGTCTCGCAGGAGTACGACATGAAGCGCGGACGGGGGGAGACGGAAGGGGGCTCCGCGCACTGGAGCGACTGGCTGATGCCGGTCGGCGGCAGCGTGCTCTATCACCCCGTGACCGCCGGGCGGGGGGAGCCGGAGCGGCATCTGTTCCCGGGCTTGCTGATCGTGTTTCTGGCGGCGGCCGCGTTTCTAATGCGCGAGCGATCGGCGAGCAGCGGTCAGCGATCGGGACTCCTGCCCGCCGACCGCCGATCGCTGCTCGCTTTCCTCGACGTCGCCATCATCGTGGCCGCCGTCTTCACCTACATCGGCATGGCCACCGATCAGTTCCAGGTGAACTTTCTGCGGGTGACCATCATCCGCTACGACCGGGCGGACGTCTCGGCGATGGTCCTGTTCATCCTGATCCTCGCCCGCTGCTCCATCGCCCTGCCGCGCTTCATCGGCGGCAACCTGCGGACGCTCGCCGCCCGCTCGCGGTTCACGGTGGAGGAGCAGTCGGCCACGCTCTGGATCTTCATCGGCGTCTTCGGCTCGCTCGGGCTGAACTTCTTCTTCCACGCCTTTCTCTTCAGCCGCACCGGCGTGTTCCGCAGCATCCGCGTGCCGGCGCGGTGGGCGATCATCGCCTACGTCGGTCTCGCCGCCTGGGGCGCCCTCGGCGCCGCCGAAGTGTTGCGGCGCGGGCGCCGGCGGCACGTCATCGCCTCCCTGCTGGTGGTGGCCGCGCTGCTCGACGTCTGGCCCCGGGTCAAGTGGGAGATGGCGGTGCCGGAGCCGGCGCCGGTCTACAAATGGCTGGCCCGGGTGAAGCGCGGCCCGGTGCTGGAGCTGCCGATGAGCGGCTTCGGCGTGCAGTACCTCTACATGCTCGCCAACACCGCGCATCACGTGCCGATCTACGACGGCCTCTCCGGCTTCGAGCCGCCCGTCGCCCGCGCGCTGCGCGACGCCGGCGAGAAGCACCAGTTCAGCGACGCCTACCTCGGTTTGGTGGAGCGCACCGGCGGCGGCCTGCTCGTCGTGCACGCCGACTGGCTGGTGGATCAGGTGCCGTCGCTCTTCGCCTTCCTGAAGCGCAACCTGGCGAACGGCCGCCTCGGCTTCGTCCGCCGCTTCGATCATGGCCTCAACGGCGACTGGGTCTTCGCCGTGACCCGCAACGTGCCGGACTGGCAGACATTGCGCGCGCCGGACGAGCGCGACGGCGCCGGCTTCCTCCCCGACCAGAACGTGCAGCGCCTCCTCGCCCATCAGCCGACTTACACCGGGTCGACCTTCGGCATCGTGGAGTCGCCGCGCAACGTGACGGAGATCAACGGCGTGATGCACCTCTCCGGCTGGGCCATGTCGCCGCACGGCATCTCCCGCGTGCGCGTGCTCGTCGACGCGGGCCGCCGCATCTACGACGCCGACCTCCACGCCCGCCCCGACATCTCCGCCGCATTCCCCTGGTATCCGCGGACCACCACGCCCTGGTTCACGCTCGACCTGGGGCGCCCAAAGGGCGTGAATCGGGAGACCGACGTGCAGGTGGAAGTGATCGACGGGCGGGGGAAGGCGACGCGGTTCCCGGATTTATTGGTGTGGTGGGACTGAGAAGCACCGACGGAGGAGCCTCGCGTCCGGACGGGCTATGCCGACCAGCGCACCGGCCCGTGGCCGGCTACCACTCATCCAATACCTGCGGAAACTTCCACCTCGCCTCGCGCAGCTCTTCCTCGATCGCGTCGCGTTCCGGCGCGTCGGCGAGCTGGGGCGCGTCCCAGTTCGCCAGCCACATCGGGTTGACGTAGGGCAGCACGGCGAGGTGCTCCAGGCGATACGGCAGGCCGCGTTCCTCGAAGCGGCCATTGAGCCAGGCCACCACGTCCTTCGAGGTCGGGATCGGATCGCTCATTCGATGCCGTGCTCCTTCATCTTCGTTGCCAGCGTTCGGGGCGAGATGCCGAGGAGCTCGGCGGCTTCGTTGCGGGACTCGGTGCGGCGGATGGCGTCGGCGATCTTGAGCCGCTCGATGATCCGCGCCGCCCGCTCGCCAGCCTCGGCCAGCGTGCCGGAGAGATCGACCGCATCGCGCAGCCCTTCCTCCGACGCGCGGTCGCTCGGCACCACGTTGAGGTCGCGAGGCGTGATCGTGTTGCGGTCGCAGAGGATGGCCGCCCGCTCGATGCAGTTCTCCAGCTCGCGGATGTTGCCCGGCCAGTCGTAGGCGCGGAGCAGCGCGCGCGCCTCGTCCGTGATGCGCAGGCCGGGCTTGGCCAGCTCGCCGGCGAAGCGGCGGAGGAAGAAGTCGACCAGCCCGTCGATGTCCTCCCGCCGGGAGCGGAGGGGCGGGATGGTGACGGGGAAGACGTTGATGCGGAAGAAGAGGTCGTCGCGGAAGCGGCCCTGCTTCACGTCATCGGCCAGATTACGGTTCGTGGCGCAGAGCACGCGGACGTCGACGTCTATCGTCACCGCGCCGCCGATGCGCTCGAAGCGGCGCTCCTGGATGATGCGCAGCACCTTCGACTGCACGCCGTGGGGGAGCTCGCCGATCTCGTCGAGGAAGATCGTGCCGCCGTCGGCCAGCTCGAACTTGCCGAGCTGGCGCGCCGTCGCGCCGGTGAAGGTGCCCTTCTCGTGGCCGAACAGCTCGTTCTCCACCAGGGTCTCGGGGATGGCCGCGCAGTTGATGGCCACGAACGAGCGGTCCCGGCGCGGCGAGAGCTGGTGGATGGCCCGCGCGAACAGCTCCTTGCCCGTGCCCGACTCCCCTTGCAGCAGCACCGTGGAGTCGGTCGGAGCCACGCGCTGGATCGCCTGCGAGACTTCTACGAGGCGCGGCGACTCGCCGACGATGGCCGGCAGGCGATGCCGCTTCTGGAACTCGTCCCGGAGAAGGAGGTTCTCGTGGCGCAGCTCGCGATGCTCGCGGCAGCGGCGGAGCAGGAGCAGGAGGTAGTCGACGTCGATCGGCTTCTGGATGAAGTCGTACGCGCCGAGCTTCATCGCCTCCACGGCGTTCTCGATGGTGGCGAACGCCGTCATCACGATGACCGGCGCATCGGGATCGCTCTCCCGCGCCTGCTTGAGCACCGCGATGCCGTCCGCGCCGGGCAGACGCAGATCGGTGACGACGGCCAGATACCTTCTCCCCTCGGCCAGCCAGCGCTGGGCAAGCGTCCCCGAGGAGGCGACGTCCGCCTCCAGCCCCTCGGACTCGACCGTCTCGCGCAGCATGGCGGCGAGGGACTCCTTATCCTCGACGATCAGGATTCGTTTCATGCGAATTGAAAATTGAAAATTGAAAATTGAAAAACAGGGACACGGCACGCGTGGCGTATGCGGCTTTTTCAATTTTCAATTTTCAATTTTCAATTCCCCTCAAAGCCCAAAGTATGCACGGATGCGCGACAGCACCGTCATCTGCTCATCCTCCGGACTGTACGCCCGCACCGACTCCAGGCGGTCCCGGCGTTCGGTCACTTTCTTGGAGATCGCGCCGGCGAGCTCGGGGTGGCTGTGCAGGATGGGCTGCAGGGCTTCCTTGGCGATCTCGATGGCGATCACGTCGGTGGTCGCCACCACGTCGGCGGTGCGGGGCTCGCCGGTGAGGAGGGCCATCTCGCCGAAGACGCTGCCTTCCATCAGCTGGGTCACCTCCCGCTGGGAGCCGTCGTCATCGTCCGTGATGCGCACCGAGACGGTGCCGTCGTGCACCACGAACATCGAGTCGCCGGCGGTCTGGCGGCGGATGATCGTCTCCCCTTTCGAATAGAGATGCACCCGCGCCGCCGCGGCGAGCGTCTCGCGGGCATCGGCGGAGAGCGGCTGGAGGATGTCCACGTCCTGCAGGCGGGCCAGCACCTCGTCGTGCGGCACCTTGTCGTGCTGCATGGCGGGCGGGGTGTAGGGCTGGTAGGCGCGGATGGGAAAGGCCATGCCGATGTTGTTGCGCCGCATGGCGTACCAGATGGCCTTGCGGATGTCGGCGTCGATGCGGTCGCGGGCCGAGTAGTCGCGGGTGTAGTACTTCACCTCGTAGTTCACCGCCGAGTCGCCGAAGCCGCCCACCCGGGCCACGCACGGCATCTCCCGGGCCACCCCTTCCACGTGCGCGGCGGCCTGCATCAGCACCTGGATCACCGTGGCCGGCGCCACGTGATAGTCGACCCCCACGGTCACGATGCGCGCGTTGAGGTTGCTGCGGGGGAAGACCTCCAGCCGCTCCCGGGCGAGCTGCGAGTTGGGGATGATGACGACGTTGTTGTTGAACGTCCGGATGCGCGTGCCCCGCCAGCGGGTGCGTTCCACCACGCCAATGTAGTCGCCGGAGCGGATCACGTCGCCGGTCTCGAAGCTGTCCTCCAGATGGAGGGCGATGCCGGCGAAGAGATTGCCCAGCGTCTCCTGCAGGGCGAGACCGAGGACCACGGCCAGGACGCCGCCGGTGGCCAGCCAGGTGCGGATAGGGTAGTTGAAGACGAAGCCGCTGACCCAGATGAAGAGCACCAGGTAGAGGCCGATGGACATGATGTCGCGCAGCAGCTGCGGCGCCACGACGTTGCGCTGGCGCGACATCATCACGTCGAAGATGACCAGGTCGAAGCCGCGCACCAGGGCGAAGATCAGCGGCACCCAGGCCAGGAACTTGAGGCCCGCGTCGCCGGAGCCGAAGAACGGCTCGAGCTGCCGGGCCAGGCCCGGCTGCCGGGAGATCAGCACCCAGTAGGCGAAGAAGAGGATCCCGCTGAGGACGAGCGGGATCAGGACGCGGGAGCGGTCGGACGGGCGCGTGATGTCACTCCTGTTCCGGGCTGCCGCGCCGCTCTCTGCTGATGAGGAGGATGTCCTTCACCCCGATGAGCAGGTGGATGACGCCCACGCCGGAGATGAAGCCGCGCATGAACGGATTGTCCGCCCAGAGGGCGACGGCGAGATTGTCGTGCAGCAGCGGATTCATCGTCCAGATGCGCGTCCACGGCACGATGGTGAAGAAGAGACCCGCCTCCAGGCAGTAGAGGGCGAAGAAAAGAGCCACGGACACGGAGGGGGATTGTAAACGTAGGGCCGGCTCTCAGCCGGCCCAATCGTGACAACGCAAACGTAGGGCCGGCTCTCCAGCCGGCCCATTTCGAGACAAACGCAAAACGTAGGGCCGGCTCTCCAGCCGGCCCATTCGAGGCAAACGCAAAAGGCCGGCTGGAGAGCCGGCCCTGACGTTTCCTAGTGATTGTTGCGGTGCACCTGCCCCTCGCCGCCGCTGTTCGAGCGGGGCTGGGGGG
>DASYMJ010000171.1:0-7558 GCA_036009105.1 Thermoanaerobaculia bacterium
CGTGGAACGACCACGAGACGTATGGCATGGTGGCGGATGCGGCACTGGCCGCTCTCGATCTGGCCGAGGCTCTGCTCATCATCGGCAACACGACCGAAGTGCCCTCCATCTGTCGAACGCTGCTCGACCGTTTCACGCGCGCGGGGATGACGTCGTCTGCCGTGACCGCGCTTGCCTTTCTGCGAGAGACGGTCGCCATCGGTCAGGTCACTCCGTCTCACGTCCGTCATGTGCACGACTTCCTGCGTGAGCTCCCGGGGCGGCCGGCGCACCTTTTCGCGCCCCCTCCGGTGGGCACCCTGGAAGGCTGAACGTCGCCGCGCGCCCCCATCCCGCCGCAATGCATCAGCAGCGGACGAACCGCTGCGTGTTCAAAACACCTTCGACAAACATCAAGGAGGAGAATCCCCGTGCACTCATTTCCAATGAAATCCCTCGTTCTCGCCCTGGCCCTTTCGCTGACCCTCACCGCCTCGTCCTCGTTCGCTGCCACCCGGCAGACTCATGGCCGCGAGCACAGCCGCAGCGCCATCGAGCGCATCGTCGGGATGGTGCAGCGGCTCTTCGGAGGCGCGCCCAATGACGATATTTTCATTCCTCATCCGTAGTTGCCGGTCATAAAGGAGGAAACCAGCATGCGTTCCATCCCCCGCACTCTCGTACTCACCACGGCCCTCGTCGCCACGCTCGCCGCCACTCCCACCTTCGCCGCCTCGCGCGAGCGCGCGCAGGAGCGCGACCGCAGCGCCGTCGAGCGCGTCATCCGGCTCGTGCAGCGCTTCTTCGGCGCCGCGCCGAACGACACGATCTTCGTCCCCAAGCCGTAGCAACCACGTACATCTGACAGGAGACTTTCCATGCGTAAAAATTCGATCAAGACCATCGCTCTGGCCCTGACCATCGCCGCGACGCTGTCCGCCACGCCGACCTTCGCCGCTACCCGCGAGCGCGGCCAGGAGCGTGACCGCAGCGCCATCGAACGCGTCGTGCGGATGGTGCAGCGCTTCTTCGGCGTCGCTCCGAACGACACGATTTTCATCCCCCACCCCTAGCCGCATTCGGCTCCTGGTGGCCACGGCGGCGCGGACGGGCGCCGTCGCCGGGGAGGCGTGTCCGAATCAGGCGCCTACGGACGCGGTCGGCGCGCCGTCGAGGAGGCGCGTCTCGTTGCCCAGGATGGGGAGGGTGACGGTGAAGCGCGCGCCTTTGCCGGGGCCGTCGCTCTCGGCGGTGATCTCGCCGTGGTGCAGTTCCACGATGTGGCGCGCGATGGCCAGTCCCAGCCCCAGGCCGCTGCGCTGCGCGGCGCTCTGACCCTGCTGCAGGCGCTCGAATACGTGGGGCAGGAACGATGGATCGATCCCCTCCCCCTGGTCCGTCACGCTGATGCGCAGCTTGTGATCGGTGCGGTCCATGCGCAGGTCCACCCGCTTGCCGGAGGGCGTGAACTTGATGGCGTTGGAGAGGATGTTGCCGATCACCTGCTGCATCCGGTTCGCATCGGCATCCACCAGCGCGTCGGTCCGCTCCTGCATCTCGCTGGTGATGCGGATGTCGCGCTCTGAGGCCGTGGGACGCACCGTGGTCAGCGCGGCCTCCACCACGTCCCGCAGCTTCGTCGGGCGCAGATCGATCTGGAACTTGCCGAGGATGATGCGGGAGACGTCCAGCATGTCGTCGATGAGGCGCGCCTGCAGCCGGGCGCTGATCTCGATGGTCTCGAGCGCCTCGTCCAGCTCCTCCTGGGAGTACCCGCCGATGCGGAGGAACTGCACCCAGCCGAGGATGGAAGTCATCGGCGTACGCAGCTCGTGGGAGAGGGTGGCCAGGAAGTTGTCCTTGGCCCGGTTCTGCGCCTCCGCCTCCCGGTAACGCCGCTCCGCCTCGGCCGCCAGCGCCGCGGCGCGCTTCTCGGTGACGTCGCGGAAGGTGATGACCGAGCCGAGGTCGTGGCCGTCCTCGTCCCGGATGGGCGAGGCCTGGAACTCCACCGGGAAGCTCGTACCGTCCGAGCGGAAGAACGTCGTCTCCGTGTCGTCGTAATTGAACTCGCCGTGCACCACCGCGTAGAGCGGGCAGCGGTCCGCCTCGCAGGTGGTCACGCCGGGATAGGCCGGATGGACCACGGCGTGGATGTCGTGACGGATCAGCTCATCGACCCGATGCCCCAGCATGGACGCCGCGGCCTGATTGACGAAGGTCGACTCGGCGATGAGGTTCACCCCGAACACGCCTTCCGCCACCGCGTTCAGGATCAGCTCATTCTGCCGGCTGAGGCGCCCCAGCTCCTGCGCCTGGCGCTTGATCGCCTCGCGCTTGCGGAACAGCTCCACGAAGACGTTCACCTTCGATCGGAGGATCTCCGGATGGAACGGCTTGAAGATGTAGTCGACGGCGCCCAGCTCGTAGCCGCGGAAGACGTTCGTCTCGCTGCGGCTCAGGGCGGTGAGGAAGATGATGGGGGTGTCGCGCGATTTGTCGCGCTGGCGGATGAGGCTCGCCGTCTCGAACCCGTCCAGCTCCGGCATCTGCACGTCGAGCAGGATGACCGCGAAATCGTGATCGAGCAGCTGGCGCAGCGCGCGCTTGCCCGAATCGGCCTTGACCAGGTTGTCGCCCGACTCGGCCAGGATCGACTCGAGCGCGAGAAGGTTGTTCGGCTGGTCGTCGACCAGGAGAATGTTGACGCGATCGGAGGTCGCTGGCATCGAGACGGTCATGAGTGTGGAGCGCTCCCACACAGCTCGACAAGGAACGGCCCGATCCGTTCCAGAGGCAAGATCCGGTCCACCCGCGCCGCATCGATCGCCGCCTGCGGCATCTCCGGCGCCTCCGCCGTCTTCGGGTCCTGGGCCACGACAAAGCCGTCCCGCGTCTTGATCCGCTTCACACCGCGCGCGCCGTCATTGTTCGACCCGGTGAGCACGACGCCCACCACTTTGTCCGCATACGCATCGGCCGCCGACTCGAACAGCACGTCGATGGACGGCCGGGAGTGGGTGACGCGATCATCCACGGAGAGGCTGAACATGCCCCGCTCGACGAGGAGGTGGTAGTCCGCCGGGGCGAGATACACGGTGCCCGGCTTGATCCACAGCTTGTCGTCGACGTCCACCACCTTCAGCCTGGTCGACTTGCGCAGGAACATGGGCAGCCCCTCGTTCGACGCCTTGTGGCGATGCTGCACCACGGCCAGCGGCACGGGGAACTTGGCCGGCAGCGCGCCGAGGACGGCCTGCAGCGCGCGCATGCCTCCCAGCGAACAGCCGATGACGATCAGCTCGAACGTCCTCACCGGATCCTCCGGTAGAGGCGCTCTTCGGTGTCGATCGTCTCGTAGGCATCCACCACCGCGGTGAACTTCAGCGACTCCTTCTTCCCCAGCCCGAGGATGCCGAACATCTCCATCGACTGCAGGAAGAGGCTCTGCACCCGGTCCTGCAGCGCGTTGTTGAAGTAGATCAAGACGTTGCGGCAGAAGATGACGTTGAAGTGATTGAACGACGCGTCGGTGACCAGGTTGTGCTGGGCGAAGACCACGTTCTCCCGCAGCGACGGGCGGAAGATGCAGTGGTCGTAGCGCGCCGTGTAGTAGTCGCTGAACGTCCCCGCGCCGCCCGCGGCGATGTAGTTGGTGGTGTTCTCCTGCATGGTGGCGATGGGGAAGATGCCCGCCTTCGCCTTCTGCAGCACCGCCTCGTTGATGTCCGTGGCGTAGATGCGGCAGCGGTCGTAGAGGCCTTCCTCGTGCAGGAGGATGGCCATGGAGTAGACCTCCTCCCCCGTCGAACAGCCGGCGTGCCAGATGCGCACGAAGGGATAGGTGCGCAGCAGCGGCACGACCTTCTGCCGGAAGGCGAGGTAGAAAGTCGGGTCGCGGAACATGGCCGTGGTGTTGATGGAGAGGTCGAGCAGCAGCCGCTCCATGCAGCCCGGATCGTGCAGCACCTTCTCCGTCAACCCCGACACCGTGGTCAGCCCCTCGGCGTAAATGCGCTTCCAGATGCGGCGGCGGAGCGAGGGGAGGGAGTAGTCGCGGAAGTCGAAGCCGTAGTGGCGAAAGATGCCCTGCGTGAGGAGCTGGATCTCGATCTCCTCGAGGTCCAGGCGTTCCTGGTCGGCAATGGCTGCGGGATCAGTGGCCATCTCTACGGTAGCTATGAGCAAACGGCGGACCGGGTTGGGAACCTTGAATGTGGGGCCGGCTGAGAGCCGGCCCTACATTTTGTTTACCGGTACAACCAGACCCGGAGCAGCGAAACCAGCTGCTGGGCGTCGATCGGCTTGGTGATGTAGTCCGAGGCGCCCGCTTCCATGCACTTCTCGCGGTCGCCCTTCATCGCCTTGGCGGTCAAGGCGATCATCGGCAGGTTGCGGAACTCCTCCATCTCCCGGATGCGGCGCATCGCCTCGTAGCCGTCCATCTCCGGCATCATCACGTCCATCAGCACCACGTCGATCTGGTCCTTGTGCTCCTGCAGCTGGTCGATGCCTTCCGCGCCGCTCTCGGCGTACAGCACCCGCATCTTGTGCCGCTCCAGCAGCGACGTCAGCGCGTAGATGTTGCGCATGTCGTCGTCCACCACCAGCGCCGTCTTGCCGGCCAGCACCGGATCCGACTCGTGCAGCTGCTCGAGGATCTGCCGCTTGTTGGCCGGCAGGTTGGCCTCCACGCGGTGCAGGAAGAGCGCGGTCTCGTCGAGCAGCCGCTCGGGCGAGCGCACGTCCTTGATGATGATCGCCTCGGCCATCCGCTTGAGCTCCGTCTCCTCCTTCCGGGTCAGCTCGCGGCCGGTGTAGACCACGATCGGCACGTCGTGGATGTGGAGCTCGTTCTTCAGACGGTTGATGAACTCGAAGCCGTTCATGTCCGGCAGCCCCAGGTCGAGCACCATGCAGTCGAAGCGGCGCTCGCGGAGCATGTTCAGCGCCTCCTCGCCCGATGACGCGGAGGTGATCTCGACGTCGCCTTCGCCGCCGATCAGCTCCATGATCGCGGTGCGCTGCGACTCGTTGTCCTCGATCACCAGGAGCGACTTGTTGGGCCGCTCCACGAAGCCTTTGATCTTGGCGAAGGCCTCGTCCAGGCCCTCCTTCGTCACCGGCTTCTGCACCTGCGCGAAGGCGCCGAGGCGGAGGCCGCGGCCCGATTCCTCATCGGCGGAGATGATGTGCACCGGGATGTGGCGGGTGGCCTTCTCGTGCTTGAGGCGGTCGAGGACGGTCCACCCTTCCATGTCCGGCAGCTGGATGTCGAGCGTGATGGCATCGGGGTGATAGCGCTTCGCCGCGCTGATGGCCGACTCGCCGCGCGTGGCCACGATGCCCTTGAAACCCTTCTCCCGCGCCATGTCGAGCAGGATGCGGGCGAAGTTCACGTCGTCCTCCACGATCAGCACGCTCC
The DNA here is from genome assembly GCA_036009105.1 of Thermoanaerobaculia bacterium. Lineage (GTDB taxonomy): Bacteria > Acidobacteriota > Thermoanaerobaculia > Gp7-AA8 > Gp7-AA8 > JAFAVZ01. The sequence goes on from DASYMJ010000171.1 coordinate 5,405, forward strand.
GGTCGCCCTGGGTGATGGCGTCGCGGTCGTCGGGGATCTGCTCCTCCACGATCACCAGCCCCTGCTCCTCGCCAGCCGGCGCGGGAGCCTCCACGGTCGGAAGGGAGGAACGGGTCGAAGCCCGTCCCGCGTTGGGCTGCGCCTCGGTCACCACCGCGCTCAAGCCGCCGTTCGTCTCGCGACGCGCGGGAGCGACGTAGCTCTGCGGCAGATAGAGGGTGAAGGTCGAGCCGATGCCGGGCTCGCTCTGCACCTGGATCTCGCCGCCCAGCAGGCGGGCGATCTCCCGGCTGATGGAGAGCCCCAGGCCGGTGCCGCCGAACTTGCGGGTGGTGGAGGCGTCGGCCTGCTGGAAGGCCTCGAAGATCAGCCGCTGCTTCTCCGGGGGGATGCCGATGCCGGTGTCCGCGACCCGGAAGGCGATCACGCTCGAAGCGCGGTCGAGCATCTCGTGGCCATGGGTCCAGCCGCCGGCCGCCGTCTCCACGCTCAGCGTCACGCCGCCCTTCTCGGTGAACTTGAACGCGTTGCCGAGCAGGTTCTTGAGCACCTGCTGCAGCCGGGTCGGATCGGTGTGGATGCCGTGCGGCAGGTTGTGCGCGAGCTCGACCTGGAACTCCAGCGACTTGTCGTTCGCCATCTGCCGGAAGGTCCGCTCCATCAGGTCGTTCAGCTCCCGGAAGGAGAGGTCGCTGAGCGAGACGGTCATCATGCCGCTCTCGATCTTGGACAGATCGAGGATGTCGTTGATGAGGGTGAGCAGGTCCTGACCGGAGGCGTGGATCGTCTTCGCGAACTCGACCTGCTTCTCCTGGAGGTTCCCCTCCGGATTGTCCGAGAGCAGCTTGGCCAGGATGAGCAATGAGTTGAGCGGCGTGCGCAGCTCGTGGGACATGTTCGCCAGGAACTCGCTCTTGTACTTGGAGGTGAGCGCGAGCTGGCGCGCCTTCTCCTCCAGCTGTCCCTTGGCCTCTTCCACTTCCGCGTTCTTGCGCTCCACCTCGGCGTTCTGGGCCTGGAGCAGGCGCGCCTTCTCTTCCAGCTCTTCGTTGGACTGCTGCAGCTCTTCCTGCTGCTGCTTGAGCAGTTCTTCCGAGGCTTGCAGCGATTTGGCCTGCTGCTCGAGGCGCTTGTTCGTCTCGGTGAGCTCTTCCTGCTGGGCCTGCAGCTCCTCGGCGAGCGACTGGGACTGCGCGAGCAGCTCCTCGGTGCGCATGTTCGCCTGGATGGTGTTGAGCACGACGCCGATCGATTCGGTCAGCTGGTCGAGCAGGGAGAGGTAGGTCTCCGTGTAGCTCGTGAACGCGGCCAGCTCCATCACGGCCAGGACCGAGCCCTCGAACACGATGGGCAGCACCACGATCTGCATCGGCTTCGCTTCGCCGAGGCCGGAGTTGATCATGATGTAGTCGTCCGGCGCGTGGGTGATGAGGATGCGCTGCTTCTCGAACGCCGCCTGGCCGACCAGCCCCTCGCCGACGTGGAACTCCTTGTTCAGGTGCTTCCGCTCCCGGTAGGCATACGTGGCGGTGAGGCGGAGCACCGGCTCGGCCGCCGAGTTGTTGCCGCTGTCCATCACGTAGAAGACGCCGTGCTTCGCGCCGACCACCGGGGCCAGCTCGCTGAGGATCATCTGCGAGACGTTGGTCAGGTTCTTCTGCCCCTGCATCATGCGGGTGAACTTGGCCAGGTTCGTCTTCAGCCAGTCCTGCTCCGCGTTGCGCGAGGTGGTCTCGCGCAGGTTGCGGATCATCTCGTTGATGTTGTCCTTGAGGGCGGCGACCTCGCCTTCCGCCTGCACGGTGATGTTGCGGGTCAGGTCGCCCTTCGTCACGGCCGTGGCCACGTCCGCGATGGCGCGCACCTGGGTGGTCAGGTTCGCGGCGAGCTGGTTGACGTTGTCGGTGAGGTCCTTCCACGTGCCGGCCGCGCCGGGCACGTTGGCCTGGCCGCCGAGCTTGCCCTCCACCCCGACTTCGCGGGCCACGGTGGTGACCTGGTCGGCGAAGGTGGCCAGCGTGTCGATCATCTCGTTGATGGTGTCGCCCAGCTCCGCGATCTCCCCGCGCGCTTCGACGGTCAGCTTCTGTTTCAGCACGCCGCGGGCGATGGCCGTGACGACCTTGGCGATGCCGCGCACCTGGTTGGTCAGGT
>DASYMJ010000172.1:0-14632 GCA_036009105.1 Thermoanaerobaculia bacterium
TTGTCCGTGCGCGGTGGATCGTGGGAAACGGGACCACAGTGAGTTGCCAGAGGCGGCTCTAGCTCGTTCGGCTGGTTGCAGCACACAAAATCGATTCCGGGGGGGCAGCAATTACTGCAATTGCTGCGCACTCGCTTGACGACATCGCATTGCCCCTCGGAAGCGTCGCCATAAGCGATCTGGATCCCGACGCTGACCGCCGCCCAGCACCATTCCGTGCACTGTTGATCGGGGACCGAGACGTCGAGAACGCATTCCGTCCGAGGTTGTGCCGCGTGTCCTTCCTTCCGTACGGGATTGCGTTCTTTGAAAGGCGCTGTGACCTTCATGTCGATCCTCGCGAAACTATCCGTTCGAGCTGTGGGGGCCGCATGCACCGGCTGAGCCGCCGCCCCCGCCGGATGGCTTCCGTCCGATGCGCTTGCCGACGCTCGGGAACGGAGCGCCGGTCAAAGTGTCGTCGGCAACCATGTTCAAAAACTTGAAGTGATCGCCCTGCTTGACACTGCCCGGCGGCTGACGGAGGACGGCGACCGCGATGTCCTCCATCATGTTATTGCCGATGAAGAGCGTCTGATCCGGAATGCTGTCTTCTTTGTTGCGTCTCGGCGTGAACTTGAGGACCTTGGTCTCGCTTTCGTCATCCAGGGCGACGAACTTCACCACGATATCCTCGTCCCCCTGCTCAAACGTGTAGATAGCCTCTTCCGCAAACTGGTTCGTGAAGGTACGTCCGACCTCGTCCTGAAACGACCATTCGAACGGGCATAGACGCCCGCCGCCGATATCGCCCTGGTGAAACCGGAGAAACGCAGCGACGGCGTCCTTGCTCGGCCGTCCTCCCTTCGTCGGTACATAGGCGCGATTCCACTGGTTCTTCGCGTCCGGCCAGTAGTGGTCTTTCTTGACGATCAGATCGTAGGATTTGAGGACTCTCGGCTTCCCCTGCGGCGCGCCTGGGAAGACGATCTCGACCGCTTCCGGAAGAGCAGAAAAGAGGAAGCCCGGAGCTTCCTTGACGTCGTCGAAATCGCCCCGCCGATCGACGTCCATCTCCTCACCGTTGAAGGCGATGAAGGGGAGGTGCTCATGATGATTGGAATTCAGTAATTGGGGCGGGAAACCCGGCCCCGGCGTGCCCGGCGGACAATTCACGTCCGTCCGGACCAGGATCACCGATGGCTCGACCATGTCCTCGCCATGGTTGTCCCTCACATTCAGGAGTGAGCAAAGTCCGGTCATGACAACTTCGACTTTCATGGTGTCTCCTCTCTCTACTGTGTTCCGAATAGAGCCGTGCTCGCCCACAGGGACGGGCGGCGGTCGGCAGGCGTCTGCGAATGAATGAACGCTCGTTGCGCATCGCGGAGCGCGTCGGACGGACGCTCGTTGCGACGAAGGTTGTCGTGCACGGCGCGGAATAGCCGCGCCGCGCTCGCGTCGTCCACGTCCCACAGGGTGGCGACCACGCCCCGCGCGCCGGCCTGCAGGAATGCGGTGGCGAGACTGTCCGCCCCTTCGTTGCTTCGCGCCGAGCCGCGGCCGGTGCTGCACGCCGCGAGCACGACCAGTGGATGCGCCGGCAAGCGGCTGGCGCCGATCTCCCGCGCCGTCAATTCGGCAGGCTGCTCACCGCCCGATTGGAACAGCAGCGCCGATCGCGCCGGCCGCGCCATATCGGTGCGCGCATGCCCTGCGAAATGGACATAGCCGGCGACACCCGCCGAATCGAGAAATGCCGCCGGTGTGATTTCCCTCCCCACGTGCAATCGGCCGCGCGGATAGGTCGCCGCGATGTTGCGCGCTTCCGCCAACACGCTGCGCAGTGGCTTGAGCCCCTCCGGAGATGGCTGAGCGACCGCAAGCAGCGAGTCTCCGGCGGATGCGGCAGGCGCCTGGAAAAAGACGCTGGCGCTCGGAGTGGCCGCGAGGGGATGCCGTTCGATGAGATACACGCCGTCCGGTGTGACGAGCGTTGCAAAGGGAAACGCCTGCAGGACACCATCCGGAACGATGACCAGGTCGGCGTCCGGAGCGAGAGCACCCGCCACCGGCGCGATCAGGCGGTCGTAGAGCCATCGCCCTTCCCGCCGCACGCCCGCCTCGTCGTCCGCGGCGATCGCCGTGAGATGGCGCGCCACCGCCGCCTCCACATCTTTCGCCGGCAACGCGACGCGGGCATGCACGATCCGGCCGTTGGCGACGAGCCACAGTTCGAGACTGCGCTCGAGCAGTGCAATCTCGAGGATGGCCGTCTTGCCTCGCACGGCGGCGGCGATTGCCCCGGCGTCGAGCGGAACCGCTCCCGACCGCTCCGCAGCGATCTGCTCCAGCATCACACGCGCGCGTTTGCGCTCCACGATCGACAGCGCCTCGTCCGGGCGGCCATCTTCGGCCAGCAACCCGATGAGCCCCTGAAACAAGCGATCGGATCGTTCGAAGTAGGCCACGCGCATGTTCGGCTCCAGGTCAGCGCGCTGCTTCTCCATCTCTCCGATCCCGGCGCGGTAGTCGCTCTCCGCGGCTCTCCGGTCGGCGGTGGCGAGGTGCGCCTCGGCCCGCGCTGCGTATCCGTTCGCCGTGTGAAGGCGCCAGCCGTAGCGATCCCAGATTCGCAACGACGAGGTGAAGGCGGTGACCGCGCGATCCGGCCGCGCCTGCAGCATGTGGAGCCGCCCGGCGGTGTAGTCGATGTCGGCCAGCGCCCAGTCGCGGGAGCCTTCGCTGGAGATGAGCAGAGCCTGCTGGCGCGCGGCGGCAACAGCGCTCTCCGCCTCGGCGAGGCGTCCGAGTTGCAGGAGGCCGAGCCCGCGCTGCCCTTCGGTCCAGGCGATGCGTTGCGGGTCCTTCAGTTCGCGCGCGATGGCTGCCTGCGACTCGATAAATGCCAGCGCTACGCGGGGCCGCCCGCCGCGCAGCGCGGAGAACGCGGTCTCGGCAAACGCCACGTACATCCGTTCCGGATCTTCATGGATCTCGTCGCTGCGGCGGAGCGCGGCGAGCCGGTACTCCTCACTGTCCGTCGGGTCGCCGATCATTTCCAGCTCGGTGGCGAGGAGATCGCCGAGGGCGACCTCGTTTTCGGTTTCACCGGAGCGCCGCGCCGCCTTCATTGCTGCTTCGAATGCGTCGACCGCTTCGTAGTGGCGGCCGCCGCGCATCAGGACGAGCGCGCGAACCCAGGCCGTCTCCGCTTTCATGGATGGATAGCGCTCGCCCTCCGCACGCAGACGGTCCTCTATGGCTTGCAACTGCTCGAGGACACCCTCGGCGCGGCCGGCGAAGAACGCGTCGCTCGCCGCGTAGACGGCCGAAGCATACTGGAGGGGAGAACCGTGGCGCCCAAAGATCGTCGCGGCCTCCGTGAAATGCGAGCGTGCCGCCTCGAGGTCCGCGTTGTCTTCCGCCTGGCAGGCGGCCTTGAAGGCGCGGAAACCATCCCGCAGGTCGAGTCGCCGTGAGCCCGCGTTCGCGACCACGTCCGCAAGATACGGATCGTCCGCCGCCCGTACGGCGGCCATGGTCTGCATGAGCGCGAGATCCGCGGGATCCCCGCTCTCCGCCCACCGGGGCAGGAGCACGTTCTGGATCCGGGTCCGCGCGTGTTGCGGGTACTTCGCGACCAGCCGCTGGATGGTAGCCGGGTCGGCACCCGCGGTGAGCAGCAGCCGGTCATCGTTCCAACTGCTTCGGATAACGCTCAGGCGGGCCAGATGCTGGTGCGCCTCGGCAGCCCAGCCGCTCGCAGAATCGAGGGCGAGATACGCCTTCCAGGCGGCGATCGCTGCCGGCCGATTGGAGAGCTTTTCGAGCGACAAGGCCCAGTTGAACGCGGCGGACTGTAGCGACCGATCGACTTCCAGTGCCGACGCGCTGTGCTCCGCGGCGTCCGAGATCCTACCCACCGTCAGCTCGAAAGCGGCGAGATCGCTCATAACCCCGGCGTCGAAAGGGGCCCGCGCGGCCGCCTCGGCCAGGTGACCGTGGGCAGCGTCTTTGTCTCCGATGACCAGTTCCGCTGCAGCGAGACGACGCAGGTTTGCAGGCGTTCGCGCGCCATCGACGCGAGCCTGCTCTTCGGCCAGTGCGCCGTACGCGTCCGCCCTGGCCGCCGAACCGGAGCGCATCTCGCGCAACGGGCCGTAGGCGGACACGCCCAAGCGCCCCTCCGTGACCCGTGGAAGCGGATGGGGCGCCGATGCCGACGTCGGTCCCCGGAGGAGCAGCGCGCCTCCCATGACGACGAGAGCAGTGGCCGAAAACAGGAGGACGTACGTCGCGGGTCGCGCGCGAAAGCGAGATGCGATTCCGTGCGCTGCATCGAACGGCTGTCGCCGATCGGCCCCATTCATCGCAACGACTCCAATCCGCGCGGCTTCGCCGGAAGGAGTCGCCGCACAAGAATGCGCCGCCGGCCGACGCCGATCGGTCCGGCTTTCCAGGTTGACCCGCTGATTTTTTTGAAGCTGTAGCAAAGGATACGCGCAGATCAACGCCTTCGGCACCATGAATTCGGACGCACGGTGTTATCCGCATGACCTCCGTCACGGTTGAGGGACGCAAACGCCGACTTCCACCAGATTGGCTGCGCGATTAAACCGGCTGCGCGCCGAACGACTCGGTGATCAGCGCGCTCGCGTCGATCTCCAGCTCGCCGAGCGTCTTCTGTACCCGCTCGAGGAAAGGATCGAAGCCGGCGGCCATCAGGGCGGACTCGGAGACCGCGCGGCGGTTGCGCTGGAGGAGCGTTTCGATGCGGCCGGAAAGATGCGTGATCTGACCGCTGCGCGCGAGCGGGTCGAAGTCGGCCGCGTAGAGGATGTGCCGCGCGTCCGGCTCGTACAGGACGACGATGCCTCGCGGGTCCTTCTCCGCCAGCATGTGCAGCACGATGCTGCGCACCGGCGCGATGCCGGTATCGCCGCCCATCAGCACCACGTCCCGCCCATCGTTCTCCGGCAACAGAAAGTCGCCGAACGGCCCGTCGATGCTCACCGCCGCGCCGGGCTCGAGCTTCCGCAGCGCCTCGGCCCCCTTCCCCACCCCCACCCGCACGCACAGCTGCACGGCCTCCGGCCGCTGCGGCGCCGAGGCGATGGTGTAGGCGCGGGAGACCCCCTCGGGGAAGCGGAAGTTCACCCACTGCCCGGGCCGGAAGCGCAGCTCGCCGTCGTTCACGGCGACGGTCAACTGCAACACCTGCGGCGCAAGCTCCTCGATCTCCGTGACGGTGGCGGGATGGTGGCTCATGGCGAGGGGAAGTCTAGCGTATCGGATTCAGGCGCGAACGGTCGCCGCGGCTTGGCCAACCAGCGCCGCCGGCCGTGCCGGCTTCAGCCCCACATCCCCGACTTGGTCAGCTTCGAGATCTTCTTCAGGATGCGGTCGCGTTTGAAGCCGCGCAGGTGGTCGACGAAAAGGGTGCCGTCGAGGTGGTCGCACTCGTGGCACATGGCGCGGGCCATGAGGCCTTCGCCCCACATCTCGCGCTCGGTTCCGTTGCGGTCCGTGTAGCGGAGCTTCACGCGCTCGGGGCGGGTCACCGTCTCCACGAAGTCGGGGATGGAGAGGCAGCCCTCCTCCTCCGTGATCAGCCCCTCCACTTCCACGATCTGCGGGTTGATGCAGACGTGCAGCTCGCCGGGGCGCTTGCCGACGGAGAGGTCGATGATCATCAGCCGCTTGCCCACCCCGACCTGGTTCGCGGCGAGGCCGACGCCCGGCGCGGCGTACATCGTGTCCACCATGTCGTCGATCAGCTTCTGCAGCGCCTCGTCGATGGTCGCCACCAGCTCGGTCGGCCGGCGCAGGACCTCGGCGCCGTATTTGACGATGGGCAATACCGCCACGCTCAGCCCCCCCGCTTCCTCAGGCTCTCGATCATCGCCTCCACGGTGTGCTTCGCCCGCTTCTTGTAGAACTCGTCCAGCACCTTGCGGATGCCGGGGAAGCGGGCCAGCGCGTTGTCGAGCTTCTCCTTGTCCAGGCGCAGCAGCTCGGTGGCGCGGGAGGCGGTGATGGTCGCCGTGCGCGGCTTGCCGGTGAGCAGGCTCACCTCGCCGAAGAAATCGCCCTCCCCGAGCTTGGCCAGATAGACCGTGCCGCCGCTCTCGCCCGCCGCGCGGGTGAAGACCTTCACCTCGCCGGAGACGATGACGTACATGGAGAGGCCCGATGTGCCTTCGCTGATGATGACGCCGCCCTCGTCGTGCTGCTCGAGCTCCATCTCCTTGATCAGCGCCTCGCGCTCCTCGTCGCTCAGCACCTCGAACAGAGGACTCTTCGGCACCTGGCGGGTGAAGAGCGGCTCGCTCCGCCCGGCGGTCGTCTCCACCGGCTGCGGCGAGATGGCGGCGAGCTGCGTGGTGATCTTCTCCGCCTTCTTGCGCACGGCGATGGCTTGCACGGTCAGGCCGTTGTCGTCGTAGTACTTGGCCGTCGCCTCGTATTGGCGGACCGCCTCCTCCAGGTCGCCGTTGCCGGAGAGGGCGTCGGCGTACTGGAGGCGGATGCGCGGGTTGGACGGGTACTTCTCGTGCTCGCGCTTGAGGAGGGGGACGGCCTTGTCGTACTCCCTTTTGGCGAGGAGCGTGGCGCCGCTTTCTTCGGCCATGCTCAGTATTTTATCCGTTTCAATTCGAGCTTCGCCGATGCGGCCGGGGTGGAGTACGGATAGCGCTTGATGAGCTCCTCGAACGCGGCGCGGGCCAGGGCGAGATCGCTGGTTTTCTCATGGGTCAGCCCGACCTTGTACAGCGCGTCGGGAGCCTTGTTCTGCTCCGGGAACTCCTGCACCACGCGCTCGTAGAAGCGCATGGCGTTCGACCAGTCGCTCGCCGCAAAGTAGGTCTCGCCGATCCAGTACAGCGCGTTGTCCGAGAGCTCGCCGTTCGGCTCGGCGTCGAAGACGGCCTGGAACGCGCGGCGCGCGTCGGCCATCTTGCCGCGGCCGTAGAGCATCAGCGCGTTGCGGTAGGAGTCGGCGATCTGCGCGTTGTGCAGCGCGCCCTGGGAGGGCGGCGCCTCCACCACGGCGGGCTGCGGCATGGGAACGGGAGCCGGGGCGTTCACGGGCGCGGCCGGCGGGGCCGGAGCGGCAACCGGAGCAGCAGCGGCGGACCGCGACTCCTCCAGCCGGGTCATGCGGTCATTCAGCACATCGATCCGCTCCAGCAGCTCGGTGAGCGAGGTCTGCAGCTCGGTCAGCCGGGCGTCGGCGTTCACCGGCGGGGCGGCGGGCGGCATGGGGCCGTCGTCCTGGTCCTTCATGGAGGAGCAGGAAGTGGCGGCGAGGAGGAGCAGGCAGCAGGCGGCGAGTCTTCTCATGCTTTGATCTGATCGAGCCGCTTCTTCGCCCTTCCGGCGAAATCGCTCTTCGGGAACTCGGAGACGACGCGCTCGAAATAGAGCCTCGCCTCCCCTTTCCGTCCGAGCTGATCGAGCGATTCACCCAGATCATAGAAGACCGCATCCTTTTCGCGATAGTTCGGATACGTGTCGATCAGGAAATTCAGCCGCCGGACGGCCGAGTCGAAGCTGTGCCGTTTGATGTAGTACCTGGCCACGATGTGCTCATGCCGGGCCAGCCGGTCGGTCGCATCCTTGAGCCGGTCGTCGGCCTGCGACCGCAGCGGGCTGCGCGGATAGGCACGGATCATGTCGTTGAACTTCTCGACCGCCTCCCGCGTCTTCTGCTGGTCGCGGTCGGGGCGCTCCATCTGCTTGAAAGAGACCATGGCGATCTGCAGCAGCGCGTAGTCGGCCCGGTCGCTGCCGGGGTAGCGGTTGATGAAGTCGCGGTACTTGTACTGCGCCTCCACCAGGTTGATCGGATCGTTCTGCTCGTAGTAGGTGTCGGCGATGCGCAGCAGCGCGCGGCGGCCCAGCGGATCGTTCGGGTAATTCTCATAGACGTGCTGGTAGTAGACGCGGGAGCGCTGCCAGCGGCGCTTGCCGAAGAGCTCCTCCCCCTTCTCGAACAGCTGGTCCTTGGTGAGCTTGAGCAGCTCGGGGTCCACCACCGGGCGGTACTGCCGCGGCTTCTGATGGCAGGCCGCGCCGGCCAGGGCGAGGGCCAGCGCGAATGTGATCATGCGGGTGAGCTTCAAATGGCCTCCGGAACCGGCTGGATGAGCCGGCCCTACGTTAGATAGCGACGGACGAAACAGCAGAGCGGATCGATTCGATTGCAGCCGCCCGGTCGGGACGGCCGAATACGGCGGAGCCGGCGACGAGCATGGAGGCGCCGGCGGCGACCACCAGCGGCGCCGTCCGCGCATCGATGCCGCCGTCCACCTCGATGGCGACCGGCAGTCCCCTCTCCTGGATCAACCGGTTGATTTGACGGATCTTGGGCACCACAGGTTCCAGAAACTTCTGCCCGCCGAAGCCGGGGTTGACGGTCATCACCAGCACGTAATCACAAAACTCGATCGCCGTGCTCAAAGCCTCGGCCGGTGTTGCAGGATTGATGGCGATTCCGGCCCTGGCCCCCCCGTCCCGGATCATCTGCAGCGCCCGCTGCAGGTGCGGCTCGGCCTCCAGATGGATGGAGATCAGGTTCGCGCCCGCTTCGAGGAAGCCGTCGATGTAGCGCTGCGGCTCGGAGATCATGAGGTGGCAGTCGAACAGCTTGGCGCTGTGCGCGCGGCAGGCCTTCACGATGGCCGGTCCCATGGTGATGTTCGGTACGAAATGGCCGTCCATCACGTCGAGGTGGAGCAGGTCGGCTCCCTCCTCCACCGTGCGCAGCTCTTCGGCGAGGCGCGAGAAATCGGCGGAGAGCAGCGAGGGGGCGATGAGGACGGTCATGGCGTTTGCGGGGGCACAGGCGGCTGGGTCGTGGTCGGGGCCGGCTGGCCGATCATACTCGTCTCTTCCTGCTTGCTGACCACCACGCTGATCGGATCGCGCGCCGTGACCGGCGCCCCGCGCAGCGGATACTGGCGGATGACGATGCCGTCCTGGATGCCGGGATAGGCCTCGTACTTGACGGTGCCGATGGTCAGGCCGCGGCGCTCCAGGGCGGGACGCACGGCATCGATCGGCTGGTCGATGAGGTCGGGCATGACGAAGGCGGGCGGCGGCTGGGGGACGCTGACCAGGAGCGAGACCGCCGTCTGCGCCGCGACTACCGTGTCCTTCGGCGGATCGGCGGCCACGATGCCGCTCCCGCTCGCGCTGGTGTAGGCCACGTTCCCCACCTTCAGGTTCTGCTGCCCGAGGCGGAGCATCGCCGTGCCGGAGGTCTGGCCGGCCAGATCGGGCACGCGCAGCACGAGCGGCCCGGCCGAGAGCTCCACCCGGATGGTCGTGCCGCGCTTGATGAAGCTGGTGGTGCCGGGCGGGCGGTTCTGCCAGACGATGTGCTCCACCGGCACCTTGTCCGAGTTGCGGCGGTGATCATCCAGCTTGAGGGTGATGCCGAGGTCGGAGGTGACGGCGCGCGCGTCGGGCAGGGAGAGGCCCACCAGGTTCGGCGTGGGGAGCGACTTGCCCCGGATGAAGAAGTTGAAGGAGAAGTAGCTGCTCGCGCCGAAGATGGCGAGCAGTACCACGGCGAAGAGGAGGTTCCCCAGACAGCCGCGCTTCATCGCCGGTCGGACCGCTCGCCCTGCGGATGGTCCGCCCGGTACTCCGCCTCGTCGTACTTCCGGTCCGTCCCCTTCACCAGGTAGAGGGGCATCAGCGTTTCCTTCCACACGTCCTCCACCCGCTCCGCGAACACGAAGTTCAAGCCTTCCTTCACCTCCGCCGGCACCTCGGTGAGGTCCCTCTTGTTGCCGATGGGGAGGACGACGGTCTTGATGTTCGCCCGCTGCGCGGCCATCACCTTCTCCTTGATGCCGCCCACGGAGAGCACTTTGCCGCGCAGAGTGATCTCGCCGGTCATGGCCACATCATGCCGCACCGGCTTCTCCCCCATCACCGAGGCGATGCAGGTGGCGATGGCGACGCCGGCCGAGGGGCCGTCCTTGGGGATGGCGCCGGCCGGGAAGTGGATGTGCACGTCGTGCTCGGTGAACACCCGGTCGTCGATCTCCAGCTCGCCGGCCTTGGAGCGGACGTACGAATACGCCGCGGTGACCGACTCGCGCATCACGTCGCCCAGCTGGCCGGTGACCGTGGTGCGCCCGGAGCCGGGCATGCGGGTGGCCTCGATGAACATGATCTCGCCGCCGAACTGCGTCCAGGCCAGGCCGGTCGTCACGCCGATCTCCGGGCTGCGCTCGGCGAACTCGTGCTCGAAGGACGGCAACCCGAGGTAGGCCTCGACGTCTTTGTTCTCCACGGAGTAATGCACCTCCTCCGTGCCGTCGCCGCCCGCCACCTTGCGCGCGATCTTGCGCAGGATGGTGGCCAGCTTCCGCTCCAGGTTGCGCACCCCCGATTCCGCCGTGTAGTCGCGGATCACGGTGAGGATCGCCTCGTCGCTGATCGTCACCTGCGACTCGTCCAGGCCGTGGTTCTCCAGCAGCTCGGGCGTGAGGTGCTTCTTCGCGATGTGCAGCTTCTCGGTCTCGGTGTAGCCGGAGAGGCGGATCACTTCCATCCGGTCCCGCAGCGGCCCGGGGATCATGTCCAGCACGTTCGCGGTGCAGATGAAGAGCGTGTGGGAGAGGTCGTACGGGATCTCCAGGTAGCGGTCGACGAAGGCGTGGTTCTGCTTCGGATCGAGCACCTCGAGCAGGGCCGAGGCGGGATCGCCCCGGAAGTCTTTGCCGATCTTGTCGATCTCGTCGATCATGATCAGCGGGTTGTTGACGCCGATCTGGACGTAGCTCTGGATCAGCTTCCCGGGCATCGCGCCGATGTAGGTCTTGCGGTGGCCGCGGATCTCCGACTCGTCCGTCACGCCGCCCACCGCCATGCGTACGAACTTGCGGCCCAGCGCGTCGGCGATCGCCGCGCCGAGGGAGGTTTTGCCGACGCCGGGAGGCCCGGTGAAGCAGAGGATCGGGCCCTTCAGGTCGCCCTTGAGCTTGAGCACGGCGAGGTACTCGATGATCCGTTCCTTGACCTTCTCCAGCCCGTAATGCCGCTCATCGAGCGCTTCCTCGGCCTTGGCCAGATCGAGCTTGTCTTCCGTCTTCTCCGTCCAGGGGACCTGGAAGACGGTGTCGAGATGGCCTTTGATCACGGCGTAGTCGGAGGATGAAGGGGAGAGCTGGCCGAGACGGTTCACCTCGCGGCGGAGCGTGCCCTTGTGCTCGTCGGCGATCGGCAGCGCCTCCAGGCGGTCGCGATAGGTGTCGGCCTCGCGCTCGGCGGCATTGGTGTCGCCCAGCTCGTCCTGGATCACGCGCATCTGCTCGCGGAGGTAATTCTCGCGGTCGCGGCGGTCGATGGAGGTCTGGATCTGGCGCTGCAGCTCGCGGTCGACCGTGGCCTTGCCGAGGTCGCGCTGGATGTAGTCGATGAGGAGCTCCACGCGCTCGATGGGGTTCACCGTCTCGAGCAGAAGCTGCTTCTCCTCCAACGGGAAGTTGACGAAGGAGGAGAGGAGGTCGGCGAAGGTGTCCGGCCCCTCGTTGACGTTCATGCGGAGGATGTTCAGCAGCTCGTTCGAGTACTTGGAGTCGCTCTCCACCAGCTTTTCGAAGAGCGACATCGCCTTCTGCATCAGGGCGTCGGTTTTGACCGTCTTGGGGATAGGGCGGGGGATGACCTCGCGGACTTTGGCCTCGAAGTACGGCTCGCTCTGCAGCATCTGCACGAGCTCCACCCGCTGCCGCCCCTGGAGGAAGAGCTGGTAGCGGTCGGAGGAGAGGGGGAGGCGCTGGACGATGGCGGCGAGGACGCCGATGTGGGAGAGGTCGTCGGCGCGGGGGTTCTCCTTGTCGCCGCTCTTCTGGCAGAAGGCGGCGATGAGGTTCTGATCGTCGGGGAGGCTTTTCAGGAGCCGGACGTTTCGGTCGATGCCCACCTGGAGGGAGAGCACGCCCCCCGGGAAGAGGACGGAGGAGACGAGCGGGATGATCGGCAACCGGTTGGGGACGTCGACGTCCATCCAGTCGGGCGGGTTGTTGTTGGTCGTTTTTCCGCGAGTTGACTGTGCCATGTTTTATGAGCGATCGGCGAGCAGCGATCGGCGATCAGGGTAACCGTTTCTCCTGATCGCTGGTCGCCGATCGCCGACCGCGGTTTGCGCGGGCACGCGAATTGTAGAAAATGGCCCGAGGTTGAACAATCATTCAATGAGCGACCCGGCGGAGCCAGGCGATCCGAAGCGAGCAGATCTGCATTGCCACTCCCGCTTCTCGATCTTCAAATACTTCCGCCGCGCCAATACCCGGGACTGCTACAACGCTCCCGAGGACGTCTACCGGATCGCGAAGGAACGGGGCATGTCCTTCGTCACCCTGACCGACCACGACTCGATCGACGGTGCGCTGTATCTCCTGAACAAGTATCCGGATCTGACCGATTTCTTCATCGGTGAAGAGGTAGAAACGTATTTCCCCGAGACCGGCCAGCGCATCCACATCGGCGTGTGGGGCCTCTCCGAGGTGCAGCACCGGGAGATCCAGCGGCTGCGGCCGAACATCCGCGAGCTGGTCCCCTACCTGAAGGGGGAGCATCTGCTCTTCGGCATCAACCACCTGTTTCAGAACTACCGGATGAAGAACGTGGCGGCGCGCTACATCGCCGAGCTGCTGGAGATGTTCGACGTCTTCGAGGTGCTGAACGGCGCGATGGCCTCGTTCCACAACAAGATGGTCCACCAGCTGCTGACCACGGTTCAGGGCCACGGCCGCCGCGTCTCCATGATCGGCGGCTCGGACGCTCACACCCTGAAACATGTGGCCAAGGTGCACACGGTGGGCAAGGGGGAGACGCCGGCCGAGTTCATGGAGAGCGTCCGCCGCGGCGACTGCTTCGCCTGGGGCAGCGAGATGCGCTTTTCCGAGCTGATCGCCGACATCTACCTGCTCATCCTCGCCTACCACGGCCAGACCCGGAACGACCTGCTCTCCACCGAATTCACCGCGACCGACAAGACCATCCAGCTGGCCGGCCGCCTCGCCTCCATCCCCACTGCCATCTCCGGACTCCCCGCCGCCGTGACGTCCCTGAACTATCTCAAGCAGATCGTGGTGACGAAAGGGATCTCGCTGCGGTTTGCCAAGTTGATGGAGGAGATCCGGCCGGGGCTCGGCGGCGACCGCTGACGCCGGCAACAGCCGCCGGCGCGTACACAGGCCCCTATGTCGAGCCACTCGCAGACTCCGCAACGCTCTCCCTCTCCGTCGCTGAGTGCGCATCCGCGAGCGCTTTCCGATCGCATTTTTTCCGTGGAACATCGTTGAGCGTCACGCGTACATCGCGCCCGAGCATCCCGCACGCTGCGTCATCCACGCCGGTAACGCCCCGTCATCCCCATCATTCGCGATTCATCGCGGAAGACGGCCGATTCTCTTCGCCGCGCATGTAGCCGATTCAGGCGCAGCGGCAGCCGAGCTGAGCGCGCAGTGTCCAGCAACAGTTGCGCGAGAGCGAGTCACGCTTCCGCTCGACGCTGGAAAACCTCATGGAGGATGCCAGATCATCGAGCGGAACTGGCGTTACGTCTACGTCAATGCCGCAGGCGCCCGCCACGGTCGCACCTCCGTCGAGGCGCTCGTCGGCCGGACGATCGGCGAGTGCTACCCAGGCATTGAGCAGACGGAAATGTTCGCCCTGCTGCAGCGCTGCCTGGAAACGCGCACACCCGCGAGCATGGAGAACGAATTCGTCGCCGCCGACGGCACGCACCAGTGGTTCCAGCTGGTCATCCAGCCGTTCCAGAAGGGCTGGTGATCGAGAACCTGGAGGAAGGCCCGGTCATCTCCGATGAGACCGGAACTCTGCGGCACTGGAATCCGGCTGGCCTGCGCATGCACGATTTGCCCGACGAGTCGATTGGCGTCTCGCGGCTTCCCGTTTCTTCGAGATCTTCGACCTCGCCACGCTGGGCGGTGTGTCCCTTCCGGAAGGAGAGTGGCCGATCGCGCGCATTCTTCGCGGCGAATCGCTCAGGAATCTCGAAGTCCGCGTCCGCCGGCGCGACGGCTCGTGGGAGCGCGTGTTCAGTTACTCCGGCTCCGTCGTGCGGTACGACGGCTCCAGGTCGCTCGCTTCCTGACGATGAGCGACGCCACGGAGAAGTACCACGCCGTCGAGAATCTCGAGCAAACAGAAGCACCTGCTTGACGAGATCCCTTCCGCGAGTGACGCTCCGCTCGATGTTCTCGATCGCCTTCAGGCTGGGCTTCGACGTCTCGAATTTCTTGAGCAGCGTGGCGCCCATCAGAATCGGCATCGGGAGATTATTCAGATCATGAGCGATGCCGCCGGCGAGCGTGCCGACACTCTCCATCCGCTGCGCGAGGCAACGACGCCACGGGCCTGCCTGTCCACGAGCGGGTGCCGCCGGCGCGGGCGCGATCCGCCACCCCGTTTGCCGCCGTCAACCGCCATTCCTTCAACCCAGGGGAAGATCCGATGCAGGAGCTCATCGACGGTTGGTCGGCTCCCGATGTGAAAGTGATCGCGCCGGACCTCGAGCGCGTTTGCCCTAACCCACACGTGACGTCCATGACGCCCGACCCTGCCACGCCGGAAATCTCTGTTGCTGCGCTCGCGCTCCCAC
>DASYMJ010000173.1:0-16040 GCA_036009105.1 Thermoanaerobaculia bacterium
TGACTTTTAAGCGTGTCGTCCGCGTGGCGCGTGGTCACCGAAAGTGAGGTCCGGCCGAAGGCGATCGCTTCGAGCGGGAACGTCTCGGCACCCAGCATCTCGCCGAGAAGCGTCCCCTGTGCGAAGTCCGACATGCTATTCCGCGTCGATTCGGTCATGTCCTCGAAGGCACGCCAGCTTTTCGTGGGATCGGTAGGCCTGAGCGCGAGGACGTGATGCAGTTCGGCCAGCTGATGTGCGAGAAATCGGTGATCGGAGCGGCGGAACCGGCGCGCGCCAAGCTCGCGCTCCAGGAAGGAGAGATACATCGGATCGTCGAAGACAAACAGCGCCTCCGTGATCGGCCGTTCCGCCGCCACGAGACAGGCGAGGAGCGCCGTGGCGATTCTGCGAAACCGCACGCGTTGGGCTGCGTCGGGGTCGTTTAATTTGGCGAAAAATACTTCCAGTGCTCTACCCGTGACATCGCGTACGGTCTCGCGACTTCCATCCAGAAGCGTGCGCCGTCGGAGGAGATCGAAACGGACGGCGGGGTTTGGGTCGCCGATCGTGAGGAAGGCGTAGCGGGAGAGGAAGCGCGTGGCGCTGCCAGCGAGTTCGGGACACTGGTGTTCGGCCACGGCGAGCATGGTCGCGAGATTCGCGATCCACGTTTCCAGCTGCCGGTGGCCGTTCCCGATGAAGTCGTGGACGACGAAGGGAAAGCGCGTCCCGGTCGCGTAGAGATACCGAAGGAGGAGGGATGTTTTCCCGGCACCGATACTTCCGAGAATGTGGATCCCCCGGCGAAACGCTTCGTGCCTGAGAGCGTAGGTCTTGCCGGTCGCGCGTTCGGAGCCAAGGACGATCACCGGCTCCGACACACGACGGGACGGGCGAGGCAGGATGGTGGGCGGACGAAGGACGCGGCTCATTGGACGCCTCCGGCGAACGCCTCGGTGGCGGCGAGGAGTTCGGTCGTGTCGCGGTGCTTCGCCGCCGCCTTCGCGCGCTCTTTCAGATCGAGGTAGGCGGCGTGGTAGGCCACGATCTCGTCCGGCGCGACGGTGGGGCCGAGCATGAGCCCGAGCACGGCATCGCGCGAGCGCTCGGCGGCCGCCTCCGACGGGAGATCGTCCTCAAGTCGTGCGGCGAGGTAGATGCAGGCCGCATACGCATGGTAGGGATGCGCGGGATCGGCCGGGACGGCGCCGATCTGAACGTCGCGGACGATGCGGGCGGCTTCTCCTTCGTTCTTCCGGCGGGCGGTCTCCGCGCGTTCGAGGCGCGCCGCACGTACGCGGTCGACTCGCTGCGTCGCGACGGCGCGCTCCTGGTCGGCGCGCTGCTTCTCCGCCGCGCGCGCCGCACGCCGAGCGTCGAGTTGGTCTTGCAGATCCTCGGCTTGCACCGTGGCCGCGAGGGTTCGGCCGCGCAGCTCCTCCGTGATGGCTGCGCCGATGTGTGCTTTGCGCGCGGCGGCTTCGGCACGACGCGCCTCGTTCTCCGCGCGCTTCGTCTGGAAATCATCGATCTCCGTTGCGAGCTGCTCGATGTCGCGGGCAAGGCGCGCGCTCGACCGCGCGATGTTCTCGCCGTGCGCGGCGACGCGCTCGATGTTCTCCACAACGCCGTTCAGCGTGCTCGTGGTGCGGCGGAGCCGCTCCGCTTGCCGGAGCGAGATTTTCCCGTGGCCGATTTGGGTGATGGCGGTCTGGATGACGTCCGTCGCCGTGTGGTCGAGAGGGCGCATCGGCACGAGTTCGGCGGTGTCGCGACGAATCGCAAGGGCGGTGGTTTCGGTCATGGCTGCGTCTCCTTGAGGTGCTTGAGTTGTTCGCGCAGGTCGTCGATGCGCCAGTGGGTCTGCGTGACGATGTCTTGTACGAGGTGGTGGACGGTGCTCGACGCGTCGAGGATCGCGGCGACTTCCGCGCGGTGGTACTGCGCCGTGGCGGAGTCGGCGGCACGGAGGACGTTTCCGGCATGGCGCACACCGAGCGCGAAGCCGCCGAGAAGCGCCAGGAGTACCAGCACGGCGGTCGCGAGCACGAAGACACCGATGCTCGCGGGAAGCGTGAGGACGAAGTACTGCGCCAAAGTCTCTTCGCGAATCGCCGAGCACCCGGTCGCGAGCGCGAGGAGGAGCAGCACGAGTACGAGGGACACGCGCCGGCGACGCCGGGAAGTGCGGCGGGATAAGTCGCGAGAAGGTTGCGGGTGATGTCCGAGAGGAAATGCAAAATCACCCCTCAGCACGTAAGAGCTGAGGGGTGACCTGACAGGTAGAGCAGACATTGGTTCGATCCTTTCCGGTGCGCCTTGAGGAACGCATCTCATGGATCGGAACTCTGAACCTCGGCCACCCGGCTGAATCGGAGCCCGTCGAAGTCGGGCGGATCAGGCGAGGTCGTCGAAGACCCGCCGCGCGACGAACAGGCCGCGAACCGAGAGCCCGGGAAAGCGCGTCGCGAGCACGCGCTTGGCGGCGACGAAGTGTGCGCCCGTCGTGAGAACGTCATCCACGAGCGCGATAGAAGTTGGAGGCGGGTGCGAGATGTCCTCGTCGATCTCAAGGTTCGCGATGAGTTGCTCGATTGTTGGTCGGGCAGCCGTGGCATGCGCGGGCTCCGTGCTCTCGGCCAGGACGAGCAGCTCGCGGATGTCGAGTTGGCGCTCCTCGTCGAACGCATGCAGCACGCGGAGCATGCGATCGTCGTAGAGCGGATCGTCCTTGCGCTTCGATGGAGGCATTGGAACGAACGTGACGGAGCGGAGCCGCTGAAGATTCAGTGAGTCGCGAAACTCGCCCGCGACGTGCCGGATCGCTTCTTCCTTGTAGCGCCACTCGGGCCGGCCACGCCGGTCGGGCGACTTTTTCAGATTCAGGATGAGGCGATTCGTTTCGCTGTGGGTGAAGCCGCGGCCGGAGGTGTATTCGCGGAGGAAGTAGACCTGGTCGGAAGCGGCAAGATGAGCGTAGAGGGGGCGGAGAAGATCATCGACGGCGGTGAACATCCCGGAGCGCCTCCACGATCTCGGCGTGATCGCGCACGCGGATCGCGCCTTGCCGCTCGTACTCGTGCGGCCACTTGAGGTCTGGATTGTGGAAGCACCGATCGAGGATGAAGAGCTTGCGCCCCTGCTGCACTGCGGCGCGCGCTTGGAAGAGCGTCCCCGACGTATCGCTCGCTTCGACGATGACCGTGGCGAGCGTGAGCGCGGACATGGTGATGTTCCGCTCGGGGAAGAAACTCCGGTTGTGCATCCACGTCTGCTGGAAGTACCGGAGGACCGGCACCTGACTCACGACGAGGAATTCTTCTGCGATGCGCTTCTGAAGCTCCGCGTTCGCGCGTGGGTAGGTCTCCGAGATCGGCGTCCCGATGACCGCGATCGTGCGGCCGCCGGCGGCGAGCGTCGTTTCATGCGCCTGCGTGTCGATGCCTTCCGCGAGGCCGGAGACGATCGTCCAGTCTTCCGCGACGAGCGCCCGCACGAGGGTGTCCGTCTCGGCGAGCGCGTCGGGCGAGGGCTTTCGCGTGCCGACGATCGCGACGGCGTTCGTCTCGACGAGGTTCCATGTCCCCAGGTGGTAGAGAAGCTCCACCGGGTAGCGCGCGTCGCGGAGCTCCTTCGGGTACTCGTATGTCTGGTGGATCGTGAGCCCGAAGCGCTCGACGCCGCGCTCGGCGAGTTTCGCGAGGACTTCGCGCGCCGTGCTGTCGGCGAGCGTGTGCGGAACGAAATCGGACGGTAGTGCGTCCGGGCGAGCGCGAAACCTGTCCGCGATCTTCTTGAAGGTCGCGCCAGGCTGCGCCCATAGCCACTCGTACGCTCCGAGTTCGAGGAGCGGCGAAACACCGCGAACGAAATCGTCCGCATCACGAAAGGCGAGCGCGCTCTGTTGCATGGAAAGCCTCGGTTGATTGTATCGCTGCTCTCCAGGTCGGAGAGATCGTCTCTTCCTTGGAGAGGTGTCCGTGCCGCACGAGGGCCGCGAACGGTGGACGCGTGGCGGGATGCCCCGCCGAGAGAAGGGAACGAAGCAGGCCGCCGCATGTGCGAGCGGCGGCGGCCTACGATCTGAAAACAGGATCACGGTTTTGCTCCTTTCGTTCTACGCGGCGAAGAGCGGCGGCTTCGGCGTGGCGATCCGTAGCGGTCGTCCATCGACTTCCGCACGGGATCGAGCACCCGCTGATCGGGTCGCGCGTACCGGGCGGTGGTTGCTTGGTCGGCGTGTCCCATGACCTTGCCGATGATCGCGAGGGAGAGACCATCGGAAGCCAGGGACGAGCCGTAGGTGTGCCGGAGATCGTGGAAGCGCACTTTGCGAGTGATGCCGGCGAGCTTCTTCGCGAGCGCGAAGGTGCGGCGGATGCGCGTGATCGAGAGCGGCAAGCCGCCTTCGTCGACGAAGACGAGTTCTCCCCCGACGACGGGGCGTGACTGACACTCACGGAGGGCGGCGGCGCACGGCGCCGCGATCGGGACGATGACCTCACGCTTGGTCTTCTCCATCACGAGTTGAATCCAGCCCTCCTTCCAGCGCACGTTCTCCCAGGAGAGGCGACAGAGATCGCCAAGCCGAAGGCCGGTCGTGAGCGCGACCACGAAGAAGGGACGGAGGGCGCGGAAATGCGCCCAGAGTTCGGCTGCAGTCGGGCTGTCCCACCGGCGGCCGCCGCCGAATGCGCGCGGCGCCTTGAACCGCGTGGAGGATGTCACGGCGCCGCTGCGGTGGCGCGAACGAAGATCGGCGAGGAACGCTTTGCGGTCGCGGAACGCGCGGAGGAAGGCGGCGCTCTCCTCCTCGGTCAGCTCGTTCTTCGGCTTGTTTTCGTCTGCGCGTTCGAGCGATCGTTTGAACGGACTCTCCTCGATGATGTCGAAGCGCACGGCGTGGTTCACGAGCGCCCGAAGGACGTTCGCGTAGCCGTTGATCGTCGCGCCGGCGAGCGGCCGCTTTCCGTGAAGCCGGCGGTCTTGGATCAACTCCTTCACCCACAAATTCACGGCGCCTGTCGTGATGTCGGAGAGGCGCGTCTCGCCGAACGTCTCAAGGACGTAGTGTTCGATGACCATGCGATATCCCTCGACGGTGGACGGCCGGCGACCCTCCATCACGAGGTCGAAGTACCTGTCGTAGAACTCGCGGAGCGTCGGCGCGATGATGGAGGGGCGGGAGTTTCCCCGGTTCGCTCGCGCGCGGAACTCGACGAGCACCTTCTCCGCCTCCTCCAGCGAGACATCGTGCAGCGTCTGGCGCAGCCGCGCGCGACCCTTTCGGCCTTTGATGTAGACGGAGATTTTCGCCGTGCGGGTGGCTGCGTCGTAGCTGAGGCCGCGCGCCGGCTTTCGCGGCTTCCGGCGCGCCACGCCTACGCGATCCGACGCGGCGGAAGACGGACCGCGCGGCGATCGCGGCGGGCGCGGATCGCGGCGTCCACCGCCGTCCGGCGGTACAGGATAAGGCGGTCCGAGATCCGCTGCTCCGGCTCCGGGAACCAGCCGTCCCGCTCCCACTTCGCGATGGTCTGGGTCTGGACGCCGAGTTCCGCGGCGAGGATGTGACGGGCGACGAATGGGCTCATGGAATTCCTCCTGTGCGATCGTCGCAGCAACGCCATGCACGTCGTCCGACTCGGGCGAAGTGGGACGGAGTGCGAACGATTTCGCCCGCGAGGGCGTACTAGGCGCGAAACTAGACTCGTGGCCTGTTTCGGCGGGTGGGTGGGATGCGGCGGCTGCCGCTAAATCGTGGTGGGGATTAGGGTTAGATTTGGTCGGGCAGGGGGGATTTGAACCCCCGACCACCTGAACCCCATTCAGCGAGTCGTCGGCCGACCTACGTTCGATGCGGTCTCAAGCCATGCTTCCATCGTGGCCGTCACCCGCTGAGTGGGAGCATGCCGGCCCGTTTCGGTGTCCTCGATCGTTCCGACCTCGAGGTCGAGTTCGCGGGCTAATTCGCGGGTACTCATGGCGATGGCAGTCCGCGCGCGCCTCAGGGTTTCACCGAAGGTTGCGGGCTCAGGCCGCCAGTCAAAGCCGAGAAAAGCGATGGCTTGAGGAACGTGCCTGAGGTCAGGAGCGGTTCGATTTACTTCCCAATTCCGGTAGGTGGCTAGGTTGACGCCTAGCTGACGGGCGGCTTCCGACTGATGGAGCCGCAGCTCCCATCGACGTTTTCGGAGTAGATCCCCAAGCGTTCCATCCGGTACACGACGGCGCTCGTACCGCCGCTCGACCGGCCGAACCACCAGAAGTGTCGAGTGGCAAAAAGGCACCGCAGGGATGTCCCTGCGGTTTCTATAACGACTCGAGCGGCCGCCGCTCGTGCACCTGTTCGCCGCAGCAGATCGTACGCTATCTGGCCAGGATCTCCGGCCCGCTCCTGGACCGCATCGACCTGCAGGTGGAGGTGGCGGCTCTGGGCAGCGAGGAGATCGCGTCGCTCGATCAGGGCGAGTCCTCGGCCGCGATCCGCGAGCGCGTCGAGGCCGCGCGCGCGGTACAGCGGGAGCGCTTCCGCCGCATGCACGTGCAGTGCAATGCTGAGATGAGCTCGCGCCACCTGCGCCGCTTCTGCGAGCTCGACCCGCCGTCGCGCCGGCTGCTGGTCGGCGCCATCGAGCGGCTCGGGCTATCCGCGCGCGCGCACGACCGCATCCTCAAGGTCTCGCGCACCATTGCCGATCTTGCGGGGACCGAGCGCATCGAGAGCGGCCATGTGGCCGAGGCGGTGCAGTATCGGGCGCTGGACCGGGCGTATTTTCAGGGAGGGTGAGGCCCTGACGGCAAACTGCAGGAGCTCACAACTTCTCTCAGCACGTCCTTCCATCGTACCCACGCCGCGTCACGAGCTTTCTTGTTGCCGGCGTATGCCTCTTTCGTCTTTTCGTCGGCGTCGGCCGGAGGAGGCGGCGCATCACCGGCACGCATGAAGCCGTGGCCCGCGCCTTCATACGTCACGATGTCGTACGTCTTCCCCGCGGCCGTCATCAGATCCTGCATCTTCGGCACCGTCGCGCCGATGACCGTGCGATCGCCCGCCTTCACGTTCACCCATTCGCGATGCCGCGGCGATCGATCCACTGCCTCTTTCGCCCAGTTCGTCGCGGGTGCCGGCGCCGCGGGCGTGGACGTCGTGGTGTGGTCGGCGTGGAGATCCGTCGTGGTCGCCGTCGTCGTCATTCGCCGCGCGCACATCGGGAGCAGGAGAAGGAAGACGAGCGGCATCGATCGTCTCATGGCCTGATTGTATGCGCCGGCTCATTTTCAGGGAGGGTGAGGGGGCACAGCTCGATCAGCATTTCCGTGCAGCCGGGCTGCCGCACCATCCCATCCCAGGTCTCGACAGATACGCATCGCGGGCGACTGCGCCCGGAGGTGGCTGTCGATCACGGCGCGGATGGTTCCGGCCGCGGCCTCCTCGTCGGGGCGCCACCACGAGGTGCCGTCGAACCAGCGGCGATCCTCCGCGCCGGCACGTCCCTCGATGACCGCGGGCGTGCGCGCGGCCGGAATCCATAACGCTTCCTCTTCGCCGAGGTACTCGCAATAGGCGGAATGCCGCGTCTCTCCTGAATGGGTCCGGACCGATCGCAGCGAAACTCAGCCGAATCTCCTTTGCGAGGTGAGCTCATGACGAATATGACGACGACGACAGTGGACCGCGATGCTCCGTTCGGTTTTGGGGCGTTCACCCCCCTGGCACCGACGTTCATCGCGGTAGTCTCGACGAAAGCCAGGCTGATCGAAGAGCTGAACAAGCTGGCTTCGCTGCTCGCACCCCCTACCACGCTCGCCCTGGAGCCGGGCGTCTACGACTTCACGGGAGACTTCCTGCAGCGATTCGTCATTCGCGGGAAGAATGTGACCATTGAGGGAAAACGCGGCGCACGCGTCGTGCTCCAGAACTTCGGTTTGATCCTCCCGGTCAACGTCGCCAACAACGTCCTGATTCAGGACCTTCACTTCCGCTCCAATGGCGACCGGAGCACCTCGCCGCGCGACGCGATCGATCTGACCGCGATGGTCCCAACGGGATTAACCACGACGACACAGAGTACCGCGCTCGCGGCCCGCGTTCGCATCACCCACTGCTCCTTTGACGGCTACTTCGACATCGGCGTGTACAGCCGCACCTATGCCGGCGCTCCGCGGCTGCTCGCCACCATCGATCAGTGTCTGTTTTTCGATGCGAATCCCGGCAAGCCAGCGGACGTAATCAACGACGTTCTGGCGTTTACGAATCGCGGCGCGATCAATTTCGACAGTCTGGAAGACCCGAACAGAACGGGCACCAAAGCACCGCAACTGGTCGGCAATGCGCGCGCCACGGTCGCGTACAACGTGTTCGTCAATGTCTGGCGCCGCTGCCCGCGCATCGCCACCGGCAACTTCGGCTACGTCTTCAACAACTTTCTCTATCAGTGGGGATTCGGGAACGACGGGGACGGCACGCAGGGCACCAGCACGTGGAGCGGCATGGTGGTCGGAGGGGGGAGGGAATCATCGGAGGGGGGACCAACGGAACCGCGCTGATCCAGGCAAATCGGTTCATTCCATGGGACAAGAAGGACGAGCTCAGCGAGACGATCGGCATCAACCCGAATACGATCGTCGACATCGGGAGGGGCTCGGCTACCGTAACGGCGCACCCCAATGAATTCGACAAGCCGAACGGCAGGCCGAGGGACAGCGCTTTCCCCGATGACGACACGTCGGTCATCGACAGGAGCCCGTATGGGACTCTGCCCACGCCGGAGCCGCTCACGAGCACAGCGGATTGGACGGCCGTCATCAACAAATCCGGCCCCCGCAGCGGTCCGGCTGGAAACCGAGCCGATGACCAGGCGCGGCAGATGGCCAGGAACGCTCTGCCGATGACATGACAAATGCGGATTTTCGGGCGGGGTGAGTCACGCCCCCCGCCCGAGCTCGGCCACGCGGCGGCGGACGGCGGTGACGTCGATCTTGAGCTTGGCGGTGGAGGTGAGCTCGCGGGCGACGAGCGACGCCGACGCACCGCCGAATTCGATCATGTCGCTCGCCGAAACCTCGGAATGCGTGACGCGCCGGCCGCGGACGAACGTGCCGTTCTTGCTGTCGAGATCATCGATGGAGAGGTCGCCGTCCTGGACGGTGATGCGCGCGTGACGGCGGGAGACGCTGGAGTGGGTGAGCGTTACATCGGCATCCGGACTGCGGCCGACGATGTTGCCTCCCTCATGCAGAGGATGAAGACGGCCTTCGCACAGCAGCATGAACGCGCCGCGGGGATGCGGCTTCTGTACAGTCACGTCACCGCAGAACGCATAGCCATAACTGTGCACCGTGCGCACGAAGCGCGGGCAGCGCGAGTCGTCGCCCAGCGAGCGGCGCAATTCATTGACGATGCCGGCCAGGTTTGTTTCCGCCACGAAGGTGGATGGCCATAAGGCGTCATAGAGCTCCTCGCGGGAGAGAGCGCAAGGTGTGCGCAGCAACAGCAGGCGCAGCAGGTGCTGCGCCTTGGGCGAGAGGTGCTGTTCCTCGCCGGCGCGCAGCAAACGCCGCGACGCGCAGTCGAAGGTGAATTCGCCGAACCGGAACTCGGTCATTACGCCGTCGGTCGAACGTCCATCGTCCGTCATGTGAGCTCCATGTCTTGTATGGAAGGAAAGACTACACGAATTTATGATCGGCCATAAAAACCTCACGAAAATCCCATCTCTTGCCCCGTCCGCGAAACGACGTTGTTCCGCGGATGCACAACAAGGGGGAGCAGATGAGGAAAGCAACGACGATCGCGATCGCGCTGTTCGTGAGCATGGCCGCCTATGGACAGTGGTCGAGGAATACCAATACGAGCCCGGCCACGGTCCATCCGACGAATTTCGGGGACAACGTGGTGATCGGAGGAAATGAGGCGAACGCGCTGATGCGCCTGACGCTGGTCGGCGCGGAGACGCTGCGGTTCGGGCCGAACCCGTATGTCCGCCTCTTCGACTTCGACTTCAATCAGTACATCGGCGCCACCCAGGCGCGCAATGGCGCGGCCATGCGCATCGACCTGCGCTGGGGCGCACCGGATAACTTTTCGGTGCCGGCCTTTCAGTGGTTCATCCGGGGGGACAACGAGGCGTTCCCGAACAACACAGAGACGCAGAAGATGTACATGGACAAGAACGGAATGCTGGCCATCGGTTTCAACGCGATGACCGGCGACACCACGAACCGGCTGCAGGTGAATGGCCACGGCAGCTTCGCCGGGAACATCACGGCGGGCGGCACCATCACCGCGGCCGGCAACATCACGGCGGTCGGCACCATCTCCGGCGGCAACGTCATCGCGAAATACCAGGACGTGGCGGAGTGGGTGCCGGCGGAGGAGGACATCGCAGCGGCGACCGTCGTCGTGCTGGATCCGGAGCGGTCGAACCACGTCATCGCTTCCTCCACTGCTTACGACGAAACCGTGGCCGGCGTCGTCTCCGCGCGTCCGGGCATCATCCTCGGCGAAGGAGGCGACGGCTCGGTCAAAGTGGCCACCACCGGCCGCGTGAAAGTGAAGGCCGACGCCACGAAAGCGGCCATCCGCATCGGCGACCTCCTGGTGACCAGCGGCAAGCCGGGCATGGCCATGAAGTCCGAGCGCATCGAGGTCGGCGGCATGCGCATCCACCGCCCCGGCACCGTGGTCGGCAAGGCGCTCGAGCCGCTCGCGCAAGGCGAGGGCGAGATCCTCGTGCTCCTCAGTCTGCAATAGGCCGGGCGGGGAAACGGAGGACTCATGAAGACCATCAGGACATCCTTCCTCGCTCTTGCCGTCCTGCTCGCGCCCATCGTCTTGCAGGCGGGCGAAGGGCGGATCCGCACCAGGCCGAATGCGGTCAAGGGCGAATACATCGTCGTGCTTGAGGACGACACGCCGCGCGAGCGGATCCGCGACGTCGCGACCGAGCTCTCCGCGCTGCACGGCGGACGGATCGGACGCGTCTGGCGCGATGCGCTCAAAGGCTTCGTGGTGCAGCTGACCCGCGAACAGGCGGAGAAGCTGAGCAGCAGGCCGGAGGTCAAGTACGTGGAGGAGAACGCGCTGATGTACCTGTCGGCGACCGCGCCGACGAACATCGATCCAGCGTGCGATCCGGGGCCGGGCCAGTCCTGCGTCACGGCGGACAACCGGCTGTGGCACCTCGACGTGATGGACCAGAAAGGGCCGGTGTGGACGAACGAGTATTCGTACTGCACGGACGGCAGCGGCGTGTACGTGTACGTCGTCGACACGGGCGTGATGCGCTCGCACCGGGAGTTCAACAATGATGCGAACCGGGTGTTGAACGGCTATGACGCGACCGGCGATCCGGACTGGTTCCCGGCCTGGAATCCCTGCCATGGACCGGCCGTGGGCGACGAGCGCAATTTCCCGCTCGCCGCGTACGGCCACGGCACGGGCGTCGGCTCGCTGGTGGCGGGAAGCCATCTCGGCGTCGCGCGGGCCACGAAGATCGTGCCGGTGAAAGTGCTGCCGTGCGGTGCGGACGGCGCGAAATCGCTCCAGGCAGACACGGCGTACGTCGCCACCCAGATCGTATTCGCGAACAGTACTCACTACAGGGTCAAAACGGGAGGAACGACCGGCTCGCAGGCCACCTATCCGCATACCTGGGCCTGGCCGCCGAACACCTGCTGCACCACGTGGGGCACCGTGGAGCTCGAGTACTACGGGTCGCTGCCGCAGGGCGGAACCGCGGCCATGCTGGCCGACGGGCTGGACTGGATTCTGCGGCCGGCCGCGCAGGGAGGAAACCCGAATCCGAAGTCGCCGGCTGTCGTGACGCTCAGCACGTACCGCCTCGCCGGCGAGAACGGAGCCGGCGCCGTGGAGGATGCCATCGGCAGCCTGCTCAAGTACAACAACGGCCAGGGCATCACCGTGATCGCCTCGGCGAACAATCAGGACGCGAACGCGTGCGACACCACGCCGTCGCGGATGTCCCGCAACAATCCGAACAATCCCCATGACCCGAACCGGCCGTACAAGGTGATCACCGCCGGCGGGATGATGATCCGGAACAACATCGATCCGAATCCGGCGACCGGCGGCAGCGGCGTGCAACTGCCCGAGCCCGCCTACAACAACACGAAGCCGAGTCTCTTCGCGCGCTGGCGGTGCCACGCCGGCGATACCGACAACTGCCAGGTCGGTTGGCCTCCATCGCCAGCCAACATCTATTCCAATCCGCCGCCCACGGTTCCCGATCCGGCCACGGACCCGAGTGGGTTCATCGCCACGCTGCTCGGCTCCAATGGCGGCCAGTGCGTGACGCTGTTCGCTCCGGCCAAGAACATCCCGGTGGCGAATCAGAACGCAATTACCCGATACCGCGATGCGAGAGCGTCGGGGCAAAACGGCTCCGGCACCTCCTGGTCCGCACCGATCGTGGCTGCCATGGCCGCGCGCATCCTGCAGAACAATCCGAGTTACACGGTCGACGACGTCCACACCGCACTGATCGGCCTCACCACGCCCGATCTCGACCCGCTGGAGCTGAATCCGCCCGGCGTGAGTGGCACGCCCAACGCTGTCCTGCACCTGACCGACGTCGTGGCCTCGCTTCCGGCGAGCATCGCCGCGGCGCCGAGCGGCCCCACCACGATCAACGTTTCCGCGGGCGGGACGACCTCGCTCACCTACGAGCTGTGGCAGGTGAACCCGGAATTCGACTTCGTCACCTATCACTCCAATGCCGCCGCCGGCACGAAGATCGCCGGGCCGCAGGCCTCGTCGAGCTTTTCGGTGAACGTCACCACGCCGAAAGCGTTCTTCGCGCGCGTGCGGAGCAGCTGCGACTCGGCCGACACGAACATCGCCATCGTCGCGCCGGTCGTAGCGGCGCCGACAGGATTGCTGGCCGGCGCGACCGGCGGCACGGTCACGGTGACCTGGAACGCGGTGGCGAACGTCGACAACTACGAGGTGGAGCGCAAGATCGGCACCGCCGCGTGGACGGCCTTCGCGACGCCCACCGCCACCTCGCTGAACGACACGCCGACGGTGCCGACCGGCGTGGTGCTCTACCGCGTGCGCGGCGTGCGCTACGGCATCCGCTCCGATCCGAGCAACCACGACGTCGCCTATACCAAGACGTTCACCGACGACCCGCCGCTCACCGGGGCGCCGCGCACGATCATCAAGGCGAGGCACATCGTGGAGCTGCGCAGCGCGGTCAACGGACTGCGCGAGCTGAGCGGGCAGGCGAACATCTTCACCGGCTCGGCCCTCGATGAGAACACCGTCCGCACGCAGGTCATCGACGACGCCGACTTCACCGTCCTGATGAGCACCCTCAACACCGCGCGCAACGCGGCAGGGCTGGCCGGCATCTCATTCCAGACGACGCCCACCCAGGGCGCGCCTCCGGCCTCCTCGCAGCTGACCGACCTTCGGGCGGGGGTGAAATGAAGCGGAGGATCGCGTGTACTCTTGCCGGCGATGAGCAAGCAGCCGGTCCTCCTCGTGCACAGCGGCGGCTTCACCTCCCGGCAGTGGCGCAAGCTCTCGGAGGGGCTTGCGCCGGAGTATCACGTTCTCGCGCCGGACCTGCTCGGCTATGGCGCTGCGGCGCCATGGCCGGCGGGTGAGCCGTTTCACTTCCGGCAGGACCTCGAGTATCTGCAGTCGCTCGTGGAGGGGCCGACGCATCTGGTCGGCCACTCGTACGGCGGGTTTCTGGCGCTGCAGCTCGCGCTGGCCCGGCCGGAGGTGGTGCGCTCGATCGCCGTCTACGACCCGGTGGCGTTCGGGATCCTGGGCAGCCTCGAAGACAATCTCCTCAGGCAGACCTGGGAGCCCGACGCGAGCGGCGTCGATGAGCCGTGGCTGGAGGCGTTCGTCGACTGGTGGAACGGCAGGGGAGCCTGGGCGCAGCTGCCCGCGCCGACGCGCGAGGCATTCCGCTCCGTCGGCTGGAAGCTGTTTCAGGAGGTCATGACGCTGGCCGCCGACCGCACCGACCGCGCCACCTACGCCACGATCACCGCCCCGGCCCTCATCCTCGGCGGCGCGACCTCGCCGCCTCTCGAGCGGCGCGTCGTGGAGCAGCTCGGCGCCGCGCTTCCCAACGCGCGGCTGCACCTGGTGGAGGGAGCCGGCCACATGGGTCCGATCACCCACGCGGCGTTCGTCAACCAGGCGATCCTCGAGCACGTGCGGGCCAGCTGACGCGCGCCGTGAGCACATCCACGGCGCGCGCGACCTGCTGCGGGGTTACGGCGCGACGACGATGTTGCGTTCCTTCTCGATGGAGGCAGAACCGGCGCTTTCCAGCTCCACGCGGATCTTGTAGGTGCCGGGGGCGGTGAAGGTGAACGTGGCCGTCCTGCCCGTCGGGCGGGAATCGTCCGGCATGCGCCACTTGAAGAAGGCGCCGGAGGGCGGCTGCTGATCGGACGTAGCGGTGAACGTCACCGCCTGGCCGACGCGCGGCGAGGTGGGCGACCAGGAAAAGTCGACGCTGCTCACCGCGCCACCGCCCGGCGTCGGCGTGGTGCTGCCGCCGCCCACCACCACCACGTGTGTGGCGTGCAGCGTCGTGCTGCCTTCGCGCTCCTGCTCCAGCTCCACTTCGTACGAGCCGGCCGCGGCGAAGGTGAACGTCACGCTGCTGCCTGTCTTGCGCACGTTGCCGGGGAACTTGAAAACGAACGTCCCGCCGTTGCCGCCGGACGCGGTGAACGTAATCGACTGGCCCGCCGCGGGCGCGGACGGCGTCCAGGAGAAGTTGATCGATGAAGTCCCGCCGCCCGGCGTCGGCGTCGGCGTGGTGCTGCCGCCGCCCACGGTGATGACGTGCGTCGCGTGCAGCGTCGTGTTGCCTTCGTGTTCCAGTTCCAGCTCCACTTCGAACGAGCCGGCCGCGGCGAAAGTGAAGGCGGCCACCGCGCCGCTCACGCGGACGTTGCCGGGGAACTGCCAGCGGAAGGAGCCGCCGTCCGTGGTGCGGGAAGCGGTGAACGTGACCTGCTGGCCCGGAGCGGGGGAGAGCGGCGACCAGCTGAAATCGATCGGCCCGTTGCTGACCGTGCCGCCGCCGCTGGACAGCACGTGCACGTCTTCCTGATCGCGCACGATGGCGCCGCTGGCGAGCGTCACTTCCGCGGAGACCGCGAACTCGCCGGCGGCGGCGTAGGCATGCGAGGTGTTGATGCCGCTGCCCGTTGTGCCGTCGCCGAACGACCAGCGCACCGCGATCACGCCATTGCCGCTGCCGATGGAGAACGCGACCGGCGTGCCGATCGTGGTGGTGGAGGGCGAGATGCGGATCTCCAGATCGCGCTGCCGCTCGTTCTCCTGCTCCGACTCCCGCAGCGACGTATCGCCCGTGCTGTTGTCGATGCTGGAAGCGACGGCGGTGATGGGCACGCCGTTGTGCGTCTCCACTTCCACCTCGCCGGAGCGCACTTGCGCCGAGCCGCGATTGAGCGAGACCTGGATCATCCTGCCGGACTCCAGGTGGAACGGCTCCGACTCCACTTCCTGGCCGCGGTCGTCGCGCAGGCGGACCGTGCCGTCCGTGGCGGCGGACTGGCTGGAGAGGGAGATGTTCAGGCGATAGGCGTCGTCGCGGCGGACGCCTTTGATGGTGACGAGGGAAGAGCGGACGGCATTCGTCTGCGGCAGGAGCGCCGAGCCGTAGGTGGAGCCATCCGCCGACGTATTGAAGACGCGGACCGTGGCCACCACGCGCACCGTCGAGCTGACGGT
Organism: Thermoanaerobaculia bacterium; assembly: GCA_036009105.1. Taxonomy (GTDB): domain Bacteria; phylum Acidobacteriota; class Thermoanaerobaculia; order Gp7-AA8; family Gp7-AA8; genus JAFAVZ01. The sequence goes on from DASYMJ010000173.1 coordinate 15,740, forward strand.
CAGCGAGCCGGAGCCGGCTCCGGCGCCGAGGAAGGTGTTGAGATCGTCCGACTTCACCGTGCCGCGCGGGCCGACCGGGATCGTCTTGGTGTACAGCTGGCCGGTGGCATTGTCGCGATAGGCGAACGTCACGTCGCCCGCCGCGTCCGAGCGGGAGCTGATGGAGGCGGAGGTGCTCCAGACCGTCGACTGCGCGCCGGCCGTGCTGCCCACCACCGGGAAGAACAGCTCCGTCGCGCTGCCGGAGGAGGGGATGTTCGTCGGATCGTTGGAGAGGTTGTCGACCACGCTGCCGATGACA
>DASYMJ010000174.1:0-3080 GCA_036009105.1 Thermoanaerobaculia bacterium
CCACGACTAACAACGTGGCGGAGTACGCCGGCCTCCTGGAGGCGCTGGAAGTCGCCGCCTCGGAAGGGGCGTCCGAGGTGGAGATCATTTCGGATTCTCTGCTGCTGGTGCAGCAGATGCTGGGCAAGTACAAGGTCAAGCATCCGAACCTCGTGCCAATGCACGCCAGGGCCCGGATGCTGGTGCGCAAGTTCCCCCGCTTCTCCATCCGCCACACGCTGCGCGGCGGCAACAAGGATGCGGACCGTTTGGCCAATCTCGCCGTCGACCGCGCGAACGGCCGCTGGATGGAGAGGCACCGTGCCGGTGTGTGAGAACGTGGCCGCGGTGCGGTCGCGCATCGGGGCCGCCTGTGCGCGCTCCGGCCGCAACGCGGGCGAGATCACGCTGGTCGCCGTCTCCAAGACCTTCCCGGCCGAGGCCGTGGAAGAGGCGTTCGCGGCGGGCATCGGCGAGGTCGGCGAGAACCGGGTGCAGGAAGCGCGCGACAAGAAGCCGCTCGTGAAGGCGTCCGGCCGATGGCATCTCATCGGACACCTGCAGTCGAACAAGGCGAAGGATGCGGTGCGTCTCTTCGACATGATCCAGTCCGTCGACTCGGAAGCGCTGGCCGGGAAGCTGGCCCGCGCGGCGGAAGGGGAGGGGAAGCGGCAGGAGATCCTCCTCCAGGTGAACATCGGACGCGAGCCGCAGAAGAGCGGCATCGATCCGGATGAGGTCGAGCGGCTGGCGGCCAGCATCCGCAACGTAGCGGCGCTCCAGCTGCAGGGGCTCATGGCCATTCCGCCGGCAGGCGAGGCGGAGCAGACCCGGCGCTGGTTTCGAGAGCTGCGCTTGCTGCGCGACCGCATCGGCGCGCAGCATCTCTCCATGGGCATGAGCGAGGACTTCGAGGTGGCCATCGAGGAAGGGTCCACCATGGTGCGCGTGGGGCGGGCCATCTTCGGAGCGAGAGGCTAGGCCATGGGCGCGCTGATCGTCGTGCTGCGGGTGGTCAACATCGCCCTGGACGTCATCCGCTGGATCGTCCTGGTCTGGGTCATCCTCAGCTGGGTCCTCTTCTTCCTCGGGCGCTCCAAGGTCAAGTGGCGCTACCGGCAGTTCTACCTGCTGCTCGAGCAGCTCAACGACATCTGCACGCGGATGACCTATCCGTTCCTCAAGCCGATCCGGCGCGGGCTGGGCCGCTTCGATACGGCGGGCATCGACTGGTCGCCGCTGGTGCTGCTGCTCATCATTTATTTGCTGCAGGGGCTGATCAACTGGGCCGCGGTCGCTATACTGTCGCGTTGAAGTACCTGTGACGTGACGGGAGGGCGATCCCCATGCAGAACCTCACACCGCTCGAGATTCAGAAGCAGACTTTCTCGCGGGTCCTCAAGGGCTATCACGCCGACGAAGTCCGCGCCTACCTCCACCTCATCGCCGAAGAGATCGAGCGCCTGCTGCGCGACGTCGACCGCTTCTCCCGCGAGAACGCCATGCTCCGGGAGGAGCTGGACGATCACTCCCAGCGCGAGCGCATCCTGAAGGACACGCTCCTCTCCGCCCAGAAGGTGTCGGAGGACGTGAAGGCGAACGCGCGCAAGGAGGCCGAGCTGATCGTGAAGGATGCGGAGCTGATCTCCGACCGCATCATCATGCAGGCCATGTCGCGCGTTGCGGACCTGGAGAAGTCGATTCAGGACCTCAAGATCGAGCGCCACGGCGCGCGCAACAAGCTGCAGGCCACGCTCGACACGGTGCAGCAGCTCATCATGCTCGACGCCGAGCAGGAGGCCAACGAGCTGCCCATCACGGCGATGTACAAGCGTGACTAGCCTCCTCGTCCGCAACCTCTCCCAGATCGCCACGCCGGTCGGCTCCACCGCCGTTCGCGGCGCCGCGATGCGCACGTTGCGCATTCACGAAAACGCGGTGATCGTGATCCGCGACCGGCGCTTTGCGTACGTCGGCCCGGAGCGGGACAAGCCGGCGGACCTCGTCATCGACGAGGACCTGGATGCGAAGGGAGCCACGGCCATCCCCGGCTTCGTCGACTCGCACACCCACATCCCATTCGCCGGTCTGCGCGAGTCGGAGTTCAACCGCCGGCTGCAGGGGGAGACGTACGAGCAGATCGCCGCGTCCGGCGGCGGCATCGCCTCCACCGTGCAGGCCACCCGGCGCGCCACGGAGGACGAGCTGGTGGCGAACGTGCTCACGCGCGCGAGGATGATGGCGCGCTACGGCACCACCACGGCGGAGGCCAAGAGCGGCTACGGGCTGGACAAGGAGTGCGAGCTCAAGCAACTGCGCGCCATCCGCCGCGCCGCGGAGACCTCGCCGGTGCGCCTCGTGCCGACCTGCCTCGCCGCCCACGAGTTCCCGCCCGAGAGCCGCGGCAGCGAGTCCGCCCGCCAGGGCTACATCGCCACCATCCTCGGCGAGATCCTGCCCGCCGTGGCCGAGGAGAAGCTGGCCGTGTTCTGCGACGCGTTCGTCGAGCGCGGCGTCTTCAGCCGGGAGCAGGGGGAGCTGGTGCTGCGCGCCGGCGCCGCGCTGGGCCTGATCCCCCGCCTGCACGCCGACGAGCTCTCCGACACCGACAGCGCCGCCCTCGCCGCCGCCCTCGGCTGCGCCTCGGCCGACCACCTCATGCAGATCTCCGAGCGCGGCATCGACGCGCTCGCCGCCTCGAACACCGTCGCGAATCTCCTCCCTGCCACGAGCTTCTTCCTGATGGCCGACCAGTACGCGCCCGCCCGCCGCCTCATCGAGAAAGGGGCGATCGTCTCGCTGTCGACCGACTGCAACCCCGGCACGTCGATGACGGAATCGATGCAGACCGTGGTGCAGCTGGCCACGCTGCAGCTGCGGATGACGGTGGAGGAGTCGCTCACCGCCGCCACGCTGAACGGCGCGTACTCACTCCGCCTGGCCGAGGAGACCGGCTCGATCGAGGCCGGCAAGCGCGCCGATTTCATCCTGCTCGACGCGCCGCGGTACCTCCACCTCGTCTACCACTTCGGCGTGAACCTGGTCACTCACGTGTTCAGGGACGGACAGGAAACGTAGGGCCGGCTCTCCAGCCGGCCCAG
>DASYMJ010000175.1:0-19352 GCA_036009105.1 Thermoanaerobaculia bacterium
ACGGCGGCAGCGAGAAATAGTCTACGCATGATGGATTACCTCTTCACGACACCGGTATCGCGCACAATCTTCCCGCCGATCATGGTCAGCTCGCTGATCGTGTCCGGCAGACGGTCGGCCGGCGCGGTGAATATGTCCTGGGAAAGCACCGCGAGATCGGCCAGCTTGCCCGCGGTCAGGGTCCCTTTTTCCTTCTCCTGCAGCTCGGCGAACGCGGACACGCGGGTGTAGGCGTCCACCGCCTGCTCGCGGGTGATCGACTCTTTCCCGAACGCGGTCGTGGCCAGCAGGATGTTCAGGAACGGGTTCATCGGTCCATCCGAGCCGAGCGCGACCGGGATGCCGGCCTCGATCAGCGAGCGCAGGGGCAGGTAGTCGCCGCCCGGGTAGGCGCCTTTGGCAATGATGTGCGTCGGGTTCTGCACCACCACGACGCCCATGGCCTTCGCGGTCGGGATGAGGTCGGGCAGCAGGCCGTCGCCATGCTCGAAGCGGACCCGGCGCGTCCGGATCTCCGGCGCCGCGGCCTTGAGCGCATCGAGCACCGCCGCGGCGGTCCGGTCGCCGGCCACGTGCAGCAGCAGCTGATCGTTGTTCTTCAGCGACTCGTCGATCATCGCCGCGATCTGCTCGGGCGGGAAGTTCAGCTTCCCGTTCGCCTGGGTGTCCTTGTAGTTCGTGCGCAGCGCGGCGCCCTGCTCCACCGGTGTGCCGTCCAGGATCCACTTCGTGCCGCTGATGACCGTCAGCGGCCGCTCGCGATGGGTGGCCGGCAGGTCGGCGGCCTCGCGCACATCGCGCGCCTTCGTGTCGGTGTTGCCGAAGCGGATCATGCGGATGCGCAGCGGCGCGTTTGCGTGGCGGGCGTTCTTCTCGTACCGGCTCAGCGACTGCAGCGACATGTTCTGGGTCGAGGTGATGCCGTATCGATGCGCGGTCTCGGCCCAGACGCCCAGCTGGCGCACCGCTTCGTCCTCGTTGACGCCGTCCGCCAGCCGCCGCTCGATGGCGTACTCGGCGTACTCGAACGCCTTGCCGGTGAGCTTCCCGTTCGCGTCGCGCTCGAACCAGCCGCCGAGCGGATCGGGCGCGCTGTCGGAGACTCTCAACATGCGCAGCGCCGTGCTGCTGAAGATCGCGCCGTGACCGGTCCAGGAGACGAGCATCACCGCCCGCCGGTGCGAAGCCTTGTCCAGCGCCTCGGCCGTCACCTGCGGATCGCGCAGCAGGGTGGGGCCGATCTCGCCCATGATCCAGGCATCGCCGGCGGACTCGTCCCACGCCGAGGTGATGGCCGGCTCGATCTCCGTCCAGGTCGGATCGCGCGAGGTCACCATCTTGATCAACTCCCCTTCCGGCGTCTGATGGGTGTGCGCATCGTTGATGCCGGGGATGACCACGTGTCCTTCCAGATTGAAACGCTTCGTCTTCGGGCCGGCCAGCGCCTCGATCTCCGCGTTCGTGCCGATGGCCGTGATGCGCTCGCCGCCGACGGCCAGCGCCTCCACGAAGCGCCTCGCCGGATCGGCCGTGTAGATCTTGCCGTGCGTGAAGATGATGTCGGGCGCGGTCTGCGCGCGCAGCGACACCGCGGCCAGCAGAAGGAGCGCGAGTCTTCGCATGAGGCGGAGTCTACTCCCTCGCGTGTCATCCTGAGGCCCGCAGAGGCCGAAGGATCTCCCGGCAAGTGCGAGGGGATCCTTCGCCGTCTGCGCGGCTTCAGGATGACACCGCTCATTCGCTCTTGATGGCGCTCGCGATGTGGATGCGCTCGGCCAGCCGGGCCGGCAACAGCCCGGCCAGCGCGGACGCGACGAACGTGACGGCCAGCGAGGCGGCGATCAGCAGCACCGGCGTGTGGAACTCGATGGTCCAGCCGAAGGACTGCTTGTTGATCACGTTGATCAGGATCCAGGAAAGCGCGTAGCCCATCGCCACGCCGACCACCGTGGCGGCGAGCCCGAGGAGCGACGACTCGAGGACGATCATGGCCCGGGTCTGGCCGACGGACATGCCGGTCACCCGCAACAGCGCCAGCTCGCGCGTCCGCTCCAGGATCAGCGCCGCGAGCGTGTTCACGATGCCGAGCACCGCCACCACGATGGCCACGCCGAGCAATGCATACGTGATCAGGAACGTCTGGTCGAAGATGCGCATCACCTCGGAGCGGATCTCGCCGTTCGTGACCGCGAAGGCGTGGTACTTCGGGCCGAACTGCGCCTCCAGCCTCCTTCTTGCTTCTTCGCGGGTGATGCCCGGCTCGAGGTAGACGACGATGGTGTTGATGGCGTCGTCGCGGAAGGCGCGGACGTAGTCCTCGCGGTCCATCACGATCGTGCCGCGGTCGTTCGAGTAGTCGCGGTAGACGCCGGTGATGCGGAACGGCTTCGCGCCCGGAATCTCCACCGTGTCGTTCACCCCTTTGCCAAACTTGGTGGAGAAGCTCTCCGACACGACGACGCCGTGCTCGCGGCGGGCCCGCGCAATCGCGGCGCGGGAGTCGCGCGGCGCGACCATGGGCAGGTTGCCGAAGCGCGCCGCAACGTCGAAGTCGCCGCTGCCGACCGTGACCAGGCTGTCGCCGATCACGATGTCGCGTCCTCGCGCGCGATCGAACGCGGCGACGAACGGCACCCGCCGCAACTCGTCCGCGATCTGCGGCGGAAAGAGCGCCGCGCCCGCATTGGACAGCCCCTTGGCCGGCCGCAGCCAGAGGTCGGAGCTGACCGTCTGGTCGACCCAGATGTGCACCGTCTCCCGGAAGCTCCCCACCATCAGCGCCACGGCGACCATCATCCCGATGGCGATGGAGAGCGCCGCGCTGGCGATGGAGGTGCGCCGGAGGCTTGCCGGCAGCGAGGCGGAGGCGAGTCGCCCCACGATGCCGAACGGCAGCGGAATCTTCGCGATGAGCTTGATCACCGCCGGCGCGAGCAACGAGAAGCCGATGACCACCAGGAGCACCGAGATGTATCCCGCCACGGCGATGCCTTTATACGGTGGCAAGCGCGCAACGAGTGCTGCCACGACAAAACAAAATGTAGGGCCGACTCTCAGTCGGCCCGGGCCGGCTGGAGAGCCGGCCCCACGTTTGATGAATGCGCCTGGCCTCTCGCGCGCCGCCTCCAGCGACGGCTGCACCGCCGACACGAACGACAGCACCATCCCCACCGCGAACCCGATCGCGATCACCTCCGGGGTCAGCACGATCGCCTCCGGCCGCGACGTCACGTACAACGAGTTGATCGTCTTTCCGATCAGCCCCAGGATGGCGAACGCCAGCCCGTTTCCCAGCGCCACCCCCAGCCCTGATCCGATGGCCCCGAACAGCAGCCCCTCGGCCACGAACGCGCCGAAGATCTGCCGCGGCGAAGCGCCGAGCGTCTTGAGGACGCCGACGTCGCGGCGCCGGCGCAGGATGGAGATCAGCACCGTGTTGTAGACGAGGAACATCCCCACCAGCAGCGCCACGCCGGCCAGCGCGAACAGGTTCACCCGGAACGCGCGGAGCATCTTCTCCACCCGCTCGTTGCGCCGCGACGGCCGTTCCACGCGCGCGCCCGGCGGCACGTGAATGCGCTCGAGCAACTCGTCATCAGGCACCATGAGATCGATGCGGGTGAGGCGGCCCGTCATCCCGAACGCCTTCTGCGCGGTGGCGATGTCGCAGACGACGATGGCGCCGTTGAACGCCGTGGCCGGCCCCTGCGCCTCCAGGATGCCGCGCACCGTCATCCGCCTCGTCTGCCCGAGGATGTTCAGCGTGAGCGGGCTGCCCATGGCCAGGCCATGCTCCTTCGCGAACGGCGCGGGGACGATCACCGCATCATCCGCGAAAAGGTCGAACGAGCCGCGGCGCACCTTCGCGTATTTGTAGTCGCGGAAGTGCAGATCGGAGAGCAGGTCCACGGCGAGCAGCCGCACCGGCAGTTGCGCCGGCTCGACCATGCCTTCCACATCGATCACCGGCGCGAACCGCACCCCCTCCCGCCACAACGGCTGCAATCCGAGCAGCGTGTCTTCGGAGAGCGGCGTCGCCTCGGAGACGATCTGGTAGTTTGCGCGCCCCGCCACCGCGTTGACCGACTCGCGAAACGCCCGCAATGCGCTCTGGTTCGACAGCTGGATGGCCACCACGACCGCGACGCCGACGGCGATGCCGAGCACGGTCAGCGCGGTGCGGATCTTCTCGCGCAGCAGGGGGCGGAGGACCAGCGCCTTCAGGACCATCGCACGCGCCCGTCCACCACCTCGATCACGTAGTCGCCGTACGCCGCGGCCTGCGAGGAATGGGTGGCCATCACGATCGTCGGCTTGTGCGTGGCGTGGATGCGGCGCAGCAGGTCGAGCACGAGCGCGCCGTTCTTCGAGTCGAGGTTGCCGGTCGGCTCGTCGGCCAGAAGCAGGGGTGGGCGATGGATGATGGCGCGGGCGATGGCGGCGCGCTGCATCTCGCCGCCGGAGAGCTCGTTGGGGAAATGCGTCGCGCGGGGGGCGAGGCCCACTTCCTCCAGCGCTTCGCCGGCGCGCTTGGCGATCTCGGTGCGGGGCCGCCTGGCCAGTGAGAGGGGGAAGGCGACGTTCTCGAAGACGTTCAGCGTCGGGATGAGGTTGAAGAACTGGAAGACGAAGCCGAGGGACTCGCGGCGGAGCTTCGTGAGGCGCGCTTCATCGAGGGCCGAGGTTTCGACCTGGCCGAGGATGACGCGGCCGGAAGTGGGGCGATCGACGGCGCCGATCAGATTCAGCAGCGTCGACTTGCCGCTGCCCGAGGCGCCCATCAAGACGGCGAAGTCGCCGGATGCGATCTCCAGCGAGACGTCCTCGAGGACCTGCACCGCCGCGGACTCGTCGCTCGGCGCGTAGGCGTGGCTGACCTGGTCGAGGCGGACGCGCATGGGGCGGTGATTGTAGCGGGCCGCCGCGGCAGCGATCGGCAATCAGCGATCAGCGATCGGAGGCCGGCACTCCGGTCGCCTTTTCCAAGGCACAAACTCTGCACTTCCGGCCCGGCATGTGGATCATCATCGCAATCCTGCTGATTCTCTGGATCCTCGGCTTCATCATGAAGGTGACATTGGGCGGACTTCTGCACCTTCTGCTGATCATCGCTATCATCCTGGTCATCGTTCGCCTCGTCTCCGGGCGCAGGGCGATCTGAAGGAGGATGAAATGGCAGACACCGAAGATCCCAACACGGGCGAGGAAGGTGGCCGCTTCGGCCGCGCCAAGGAATTCGTGAACGAGAAGTACAGCGCCGCTTCGGGCGCGACGCGCGATGCGTACAACCGCATGCGCGAGAAGGTGGACGATGTCGATTTCAACGCCGTGACCGATCAGGTGCGCAGCTACGTCCGGTCCAATCCGGGGAAGGCGCTGCTGATCTCGCTCGGCGTCGGCTTTCTGGTAGGGCTGATGCTGCGCCGCGACGAGAACGAGGACTAATCCCCATGGCACAGAACCCAGAAGATCACGAGCGTTCCGCGGGCGGCCTCGACTTCGATTTCCCCATCCGCGAGCGCGCCGCCTCGCTCGGCCAGGCGCTGGTCCAGGACGGGCCGGAGGCGTTTTTCGAGGAGCTGGAGAACCTCATCCCCGAGCCGGTGCGCGATCAGGTGACGCGCTTTCCGCTCCTGGCCGTGGTCGCCGGCGTCGCCGCCGGCGTCTGGCTCGGCATGCGGAAAGGGGACGAGATCATCGCCGCCGGCACGTCGCTGGTCACCGCCGCCGCGATGTCCGGCGTCTCCTCGGCGATGGACCGCGAGCGCTGAGCCGGCGCGGTTCTACTTGCAAGGGGCATCGCCGCTACGCACAATGACGGCGATGCCCTCGGTTTTCCCGTTCCCCGAATTCGACCGCCTCGCGGACCTGGCGGCAGAAGTCCATCGCACCTACTTCGCCAAGTACCCGCCGCTGCCCGTCCGCTGGGGCCAGCAGATCACGCGCAAGCGCCGCCGCACCATCCGCCTCGGCTCGTACAACCACCACACCACCGAGGTGCGCATCCATCCGCTGCTGAACTCACCGCACATCCCCGGCTTCTTCATCCAGTCGATCATCTACCACGAGTACCTGCACCACATCCTGGGCGCCCACCACAACCGCCGCTTCCACTCCCACGAGCGCCGCTTCACGTACTACCGCGAGTCGCAGGAATGGATCCGCCGCAACCTCTTCCTCCTCCTCGGCCGCAAGAAGGAAGAGCTGCAGCCGCGCCGGGGGGTGGTGGCGCTGCCGCCCGCGGAGCCGGTGCAGGCGGCACTGTTCTGAGTTGCTGGTTGCTGGTTACTGGTTGCTGGTAGACACGCCGAGGCGCCAGTAACCAACAACCAGCAACCAGCAACTGCTTCTACATCCCCATCGGAAACGTCAGGTTGTACACGTACCGATCCCGTGCCACCGACAGCACGACGGACGAGCGCTCCACCGATTTTGCCAGCTCGCTGTTCAGGGCGGAGACGGACGGCGTCTCGGCGCCGTTGACGCCGACGATGTAGTCGCCGGGAAGGAGGCCGATGCGCTCGCTGCGGGAGCCGCGGGCCACCTCGGAGATGACGATGGAGTTGCCCGCGTCGCGCACGCGGACGCCGGCGATCTCCTCCAGCACCCGCAGGCCGAGGTTCGAGGGCGGCTCGCCCGGACGCACCGAAACGCGCGTCGCGCTGCCGTTGCGCGTCACGCCCAGGTCCAGCGGCTTGCCGGTGGGGATCGTGGCGGTGAAGGTGGAGAACGACTCGCGCGAGTCGACCGGGCGGCCGTCGACGGACGTGATCACGTCGCCGGGGCGCAGGCCGGCGTCGGCGGCCGGCGAGCCGGAGAAGACGCGTGCCACCAGCGCGCCTTTCGAGGCGCGGATGTCCTGCCGCTTCGCTTCCTCGGGCGTCACGGTCGTGGTCACGGCGCCGATCCAGGCGCTGTGCACCGAGCCGTAGCGCAGGATGTCCTCCACCACCTTCTTCGCCCGATCCACCGGAATGGCGAAGCCGATGCCCTGCCCCTGCGCGTAGATCGCCACGTTGATCCCGATCACCCGTCCTTCGATGTTGAGCAGCGGCCCCCCGGAGTTGCCGGGGTTGATGGAGGCATCGGTCTGGATGAAGTCGGTGAACGTGCGGCCCGCCTCCTTCGATGGCACCGAACGCCCGACCGCGGAGACGACGCCGGTGGTGACCGTGCCGCTCAGGCCGAAGGGGTTGCCGACGGCGACGACCGTCTCGCCGATCATCAGGTCGCCCGAGGTGCCGACCGGCGCGGCGGCGAGGCCCTTCTCGTTCACGCGGAGCACGGCGAGATCGCTGTCCGGATCGACGCCGATCAGTTTCGCGGCGAGCTGCGTCCCGTCGTTGAAGTTGACGGTGATGCGCGATGCCCCTTCCACCACGTGATTGTTCGTGACGATGATGCCGTCGCTGGTCCAGACGAAGCCGGAGCCGAGGGACTGGGAGGTGTAGGCGCGCTCGCGCCCGCCGCCGCCGAAGAAGCTGAACGGATCGAACGGGTCCATCTCCCGCCGGCGGATGGTCGCCTCGGTCTGGATGTTGACGACGGACGGCAACACGTTGTGCGCCACCAGGACGACCGGCGTGCGGCGCGCGGCGCTGACCGTGGGCGGCACGGCGGGCGCTTGCGGGCGCGGCGCGACCGGCTGCGACTCCGCGGCCGGCTTGCAGGCCAGGCCGAGGAGGATGAGGAAGAGCGTGCGGAGGTGCTTCATGCGTGAATGTTATCCTCGCGGGAAATCGTGCGGTTGAAACTGATCTACAACCCTGCCGCCGGCCGCGGCCGTGCCCGGAGGCACGTCGGCGAGGCGGCGGAGTATCTGCGCGGACGCGGCGCCATCGTCGAGCTCGCCGAAAGCGCCAGCCCCGCCGATCTGACGCGCATCGCCGCCGAAAGTTCCCGCGACAGCTACGACCGCGTGGTCGTCTGCGGCGGGGACGGCACCCTCAACCTCGGCGTCCGCCACTTCGACCTCCAGCGCGGCACGCTGGCCCTCCTCCCCCTCGGCTCCGGCGACGACTTCGCGCGCGTCTCCGGCATCCCCCGCGACGTGCGCAAAGCGTGCGACGTCGTGCTGGACGGCACGGTGCGCGAGATCGACGTGGCCACCGCGAACGGCCTGCGCTTCCTCGGCGTCGCCGGCCTCGGCTTCGACTCCGAGGTGGCGCGCTATGCGAACGAGGAAGTGCGCTACCTGCGCGGCTCGGCCGTGTACCTGTACGCCATCCTCCGCGTGCTGCCGCGCTTCACGCCTCACAAAGTGCGGATCAACGGGCGGGAGGAAGAGATCATGTTCGCCGTCTTCGGCAACACGCCGCAGTACGGCGGCGGCATCCGCATCGCCCCCGCGGCGCAGATCAACGACGGCCTGCTCGAGGTCTGCATCGTCCATCGCACGTCTCGCTTCCAGTTGCTGAAGACACTGCCCCTCGCCTATTCGGGGCGGCACGTGAACAGCCCGTTCGTCGAGCTGCGCCACGGCGCGCAGTTCAACGTGGAGAGCGAGCGGCCGATGGACGTGTACGCGGACGGCGAGCGGCTGACCACCACCCCCGTGCAGTTCGGGTTCATGGGGCACAAGCTGCGGATGGTGATGCCGTAATGTAGGGCCGGCTCTCAGCCGGCCGCAGTAAAGCACGAGGGGCCGGCTAAGAGCCGTACCTACATCTACTCGATCAGCTCGATGCCGCCGGTGTCCGTCTTGGCCGGCGTCGGCGTGGCGGGCCCGATGTCGATGGCGCGGGAGAGGAACAGGTCCGTGTCCGCCTTGCCGTCCGGCGAGAAGCCGATCACGAGGTAGCGCTCCGGGCGCTGCAGGTACTTGTAAGTGTTGCCCCACGGATCGGTGAGCAGCGAGGCGGAGATGTAGAACGGGGCGAGGTCCTGCAGCTTGGTCGGCAGATGGCCGTTCACCACGTTGTACTTTTCGATGGCCTGGCCGATGGCTTCGATGCGCTGGAGCGAGATCGACTTCTGCGTCTCGCCGACGGCGGAGTGCTCGCGGCCGAACGGCGCGAATCTGTTCAGCGGGTTGCGGTACGACGTGACCAGCGAAAGGATGGCCCAGATGGCCATGATGGCGACGAGCGGCAGCGGCACGGGCGTCTCCGCCACCTCCGTCTCGTCCACCGGGGTCTGGTCGAGCACGGCCTGCGCGCTCTGGCCGCGCACTTCCTCGATCAGATCGCGGGTGAGCAATTCGTAGAGCGACTTGTTCGCGTCGAACTCGGCCAGGCGGGAGACCTCCACGATGTCGCCCACCGTCATCGTGCCGTCGACCAGGTCGTAGATCGCCTTCTCCTCGCGCGAGATGCGGATCTTGTCGCCCATGCCGGGACGGCGCCGCCGTACGTGGCTGGCCTCGCCGTCGAAGTCGATCTCGTCCGCCTCGTCGGCGCCGACCACCACGATCTCCTGGTCGGTGAGCTTCTTGCGGAAGACCTGGTCGTACGACCGGATGCGCTTTTCGATGATCGGCCATTCGTCGATCATCCGCGCGCCTTCCATCAGGATCGACTCGGCGGTGATCGGCACCACGTTGTCGCGGTCGTACTCGATGGTCGTCTCCTGCGAGAAGTGGTAGTCGCCGTCCTTCCAGCGGAAGAGCCGGTAGACGATCTGCAGGATCTGCAGCTGGATGGCCTGCTTGAGGGAGTCGGCGGAGATGATGCCGTAGTGGGTGAGGATGAAGCCGAGGCGCTGCAGCGTCTCGCGCTGGATCTCCAGGGCGCGGCCGAGCTGGTCCTGGGTGAGCGTGCCGCTCTTCATCAGCACGCTGCCGAGGCGGTGCTCCAGGCGGCGGTTCAGCGAGTCGGCGCCGACGACCTTGCCGTCCAGGAAGGTGACGGTGACGGTGTCGTCCTTGCCGCGCAGCGTCAGCACGCCGGTCTTCCGCTGCAGTCCGATGAGCTGGAAGATGTCGGCGAGGCTGAAGTCGCGGAGAGTTCCTTCCAGCGCCATTACGTCGCCGCCTTCCGCCGGTAGACGGGCAGGGAAAGGAAGAGCCAGATGATGACGGCCACGGCGATGGCCACCGTTCGCAACATCAGCTGCGGCGTCGTGCCGACCGGTCCGAACGCGGGCGCGAGGCGGCCGACCAGCAGGGCGAGGGAGAGGAAGAGCAGGAAGAGGAACATGCCGAAGACGCCGGCCAGGGTCCGCCCCTCCAGCACCTGCGCGGAGCCGGGGAGGAAGGTGGCGAACGCCTTGTTGCGGCGGGACACGCCGGTGTGGTGATCCGTTACCTCATCCAGCTTCGCGCGCTTGGTGGCCAGGGAGACGCCGTCCCGCTTGAGGTAGATGTGGATGCATTGCGTGCAGTACGTGGCGCTCTCCCGGGCGGACTTGCAGCGGTGGCAGAACGTGCGGCCGCACTTGATGCACTGGCCGGCGAAGCCGGTCTTGCGGCGCTTCAGCCAGATCGCTACGGCCAGCAAAACGGCGAGCAGCGAGCCGAGCGTCACCGGGTTGACCACGCTGACCAGCGGATCGAAGTAGGAGTAGTTGCCGAACAGAGAGCGCGCCGCGCTGACTTTCGCGATCGACGTCGCCACCGCCCACGCCTCGCGGATGGGCGGGCGATAGGTGACCACCTTCTGCCCGGCCGGCACCCGCTCGATCACGTTCGGATCGATCTTCTTCGCCTGCTCGAGCTTCTGCCCCTGGTCGTCGAACTTGTACGTCTCGCCGCTGGCCACGGAGTTGTTGTAGAAGGCGATGGCCAGTTTCGGATCCTTCTGCTGCGCCTTCTGGTACTCCGTGATCGCCGCCGTGAAGTCGTTGTCCGCGAAGTGCAGGTTGCCGAGGTTCACGTGCGCGCCGGCCGCGTCGGCCAGCTGCACCGCGCGGCGATAGTGCACCGCGGACTGCTGCTCGTTCCCCTCGAATGCCTGCAGGTTGCCGAGCAGGATCTGGATGGTGGCGTTGTCCGGCACCACCGTGGCCAGCTCCTGCATCCGCCGCAAGGCCTCGGGGTGATAGCTCTGCTCGTTGCCGGCGATGGCGGAGATCACGACCGGGCTCTCCACGCCGGCCATCCGGCTGGCCGCGTAGTCCACCGCCACCGGCAGCGCGGCGAGGAGCACGGCGAGGATGATGATGAACACCCGCTCGGCGCGCGCCGCGTAGCCGAAGAAGATGGCGAACCAGTAGAGGACGAGCCACATCGGCCCCAGCCAGAGGAAGAGCGGCAGGAAGAGCAGCGCGAAGCCGAGAACGGTGACGGAGCCGCCGTGGAAGCGCTCGCCGAGCATCTCCCGGAAGTCGTGGCCCATGGCCCGGCCGTAACGCATGAAGAGCGCGATGGCGAAAAGCGCCGCGGTGAGCGCGATGGCCAGGGCGATGGAGACGATCAGGTCGGCGCGGCCGAGGAGGCTGGTGCGGTAATTGGCCAGCACGCGGCCGATGCCGGCCATGGTGATGGTGATGGCGCGGCTCCGGTTGCCCTGCTCGGCGGCGATGTCCGCCTCGCTGAAGAGCACCTGCGACGATTTCGGGTCGAGTTGGGCGGCCGCTTTGCGCGCCCAGTCGGCGGCGTCCTTGTTGCCGCCTTTGTCCGCCGCGCGGGCCAGGCCGGCGGCGGAGGCGGCGTAGAGCGGGTAGGTTTTCAGGCCGTACGACTTGCCGGTCTCGGTCAGCTCGGTAGTCTTCTTCGCCGCCTCGGCGAGATCGCCCGCCGCCGCGGCCGCGGTTGCCTGCGGCCAGATGTCCCGCGGCGGCAGCTGCTCGGCCGCGCGCGCGCCGCGGACGGCGAACACGAGCGCGAGCAGCGACGACGCGAGCAGGCGCGATTTCATCAGATGCTCTTCGTCCTCTGCACGTACGCGAGCTTCAGCTCTCCCAGGTGGGTGTCGAGAAAGTCCTCTTCCTCGGGCGTGAGGTTCCCCATCGTCTTCTCGTGGAGGAGCTGGATGATGTCGATCATCTGCCGCGCCGAGGCGGCGTCGATCTTGGTTTGGGGCTGGTAGGGATTGCGCAGCATGCCCAGGCTCATGTAGGCCTGGGCGATGAGCGGCTCGACGAAGTTGGAGAAGGGGGTGCCGGGGTTTTCCGCCTTGTCCTTCAGGGTGCGGCGGCGTTCCTGCCCGGTCGGGCTGCCTTCGTTGCGCAGGCGCTTCTCCACCAGCGGCTGTTTCTCCGCGGCCGGCGGGGCCGGCTCCTCGCGCGGCGGCTCGGGCGTGAAGCTCGGCTCCGACGGTTGAATCCGGTCGCGGAACTCCTCGCGCAGGTCTCCCTCAGGCGTGAAGATCCGCTTGTCGGTGACCTTGATCTGTTCCTTGTGCGGCTGCTTGTCGTCCTTTGCCAAAGTGGCCTCGATCTCTTGTGAAATCAGGGACTTGGAATCGTATCACCCGCGCAGGCGGCTGGCAAAGAAGGCATCGATGCGCTTCCGTGCGTCGGCCGCCGCGTCTTTCACATAGCCCTGTTGGTTGTTCTCGTTCATGAACGCGTGGCCCGCGCCCTCGTAGATCTTGATGTCGGAGGACTTGCCGGCCTTCTTCAGCGCGGCGTCGAAGGCCTGGACGTCGGCGGCGGGGATGCCGCGGTCGTTCGCGCCGAAGTTGCCCAGCAGCGGCGCGGTCAGCCCGGCAATGGTGGCCGGGTCGGTGACGAGGCGGCCGTAGTTCATCACCACCGCGGCGATGCGCGGCTCGTTCAAAGCGAGGCCGAGGGCGTAGCCGCCGCCCATGCACCAGCCGATGACGCCGATGCGCCTGGGGTCGACGTCATCCCGAGAGGCGAGATAGTTGAACGCGCCCCGAAGGTCGCCGATGGCGCGATCCTCGGGCAGGCCGCGGCTCAGCTCGTGCGCCATGTCGGTGGTGGTGGCGACCTGGCCGCGGTAGAGATCGGGGGCGAGGGCGACGTAGCCCTGGGATGCGTAGCGGTCCGCCTGATCCTTCACCCAGTCGTTCAGGCCCCACCACTCCTGGATCACGATGATGGCCGGCTTCTTCGCGGCACCGGCCGGCAATGCGAGGTAGCCGCTCGCGCCGTCGCCGTATTTGACGGCGGTGCCGGAGTGCGCTTTCGGCGGCGCCGTCGCGGGCTCCGCGGCCGTGGCGGCGCCGTGATCGTGTTGTTGCGCATGGCAGGCGAGAGTGAACGCGGCGATGACCAGGAGCTTGCGCATGAGCGCGGATTATAGCGATGGGGACCGCAGTGCGCGGAGGATCGCCCGGTGGACGCTCGGGTCGGCGGCGATGCCCTGGTGGCCGTCGCAGAAGAGCATGGCGCCCGCGCCGGCGCCGGAGACCGGCACGGTGCCGTCGCCCGGCTCGAAGAGCGGCAGCGCCGTCTCGTCCGGGTAGAAGGCGAAGGTGCCGTCGCGGCGCATGAGCACCCGGCGGGCGGTGGGGACGCAGTCGCCGGCGATGACGACCGGCCGGATGGTGAGCGGCGCGTTGGCCAGCTCGGTGCGGAAACGCCGCGCTTCTTCCAGCCCGCGTGGAGTGCCGTTGATGATGTCGCGCCAGCCGGCCGCGGTCCAGAGGTCGCGATCGACCGGCTGGCCCTGCTCGTCGAGGAGGAAGCGCCCGTTCTCCGGCAGCAGCTCGGCGACGGACGGCCAGGTCATCACCATCCGCGGCGAGAACGAGCGGCGGATGAAGCGCTCCGGGCGGACGAAGATGCGGAAGGCATCCACCACGCCGTGCTGGGCCGGCGCGACGAGCACGAGGTGCTCGATGTGATCCGCTCCGCCGAGGAGCTTGGCGTAGGTGAGCGCGACCATCGCGCCGGCGGAGTGCGTCACGATGTCCACTTTCCCGCCGTGGCGCACCCGCTCCACGAGCTGGCCGAGATGCGTTGCGTTCTCCCGGGCGGGGAGGCGCCAGTCGTAGGCGAAGGTAAAGAGGTCCCGGTCCGGCGTGTAGCGTCCGAACTTGCGCAAACCTTCCCGCAGTTGCCAGGCGATGTTGACCGGGCCGCGGGAGCCGACGAAGCCGCGGGGGATGAGGCGGTCGTGGCCGGAGGGGGGCAGATCCAGATCGTCTTCGTAGTGCGTCAGCACGGTCGCCCGCGGCGTGCCCCACACGTAGCGGTTCGCCACCGGATCGTACAGGCGCGTCACGCCGAAGCCGGGGACGATGATCACCGGCCGCGGCGGCGCGTCGTAGGTCGCGGCGAGGGCGCGGAGGTAGCCCCGCCGGGTGTGATCGGTGGTGTTACAGTGCGCCGCCGCGAGCGCCGCCACCGCGATGAAGATTTTCCAGATCCTCGAGTTCAATCAGTTCAACACCGGCTCGGTGCACCAGATGTTCCAGGCCGCAACCGGCCTCCGCGAGCGCGGCCACGACGTCACCATCATCAGCCGCCCCGACGCCACCCTGCAGGCGAAGAGCGAGGAGCGCGGCGTGGCATTCGTCGGCCTCCCGCTGCGCAATCAGTTCGATCTGCGCAGCATCGCGGCGATGCGCCGCCTCGTCGCCGCGCAGCGGCCGGAGGTGATCCATGTACACAAGGGCGTCGCCCACGCCGTCGCGCTCGCCGCGACCATCCGCCAGCCGGTCGGCGCCTTCGTGGTGAACCGCGGCGTGTCCTTTCCGCTCGACCTCTGGAACCGCGGCAAGTACCGCACCAGGCGGGTCGACCGCGTGGTCACCGTCTGCCGCCAGATCGGCGAGGTGATCGTGGCCAGCGGCGGCCTGCCGGCGGAAAAGGTGGAGGTCATCTACGCCGGAACGGACGTCACGCTGTTCGATCCCGGCCGGTGGGATGCGCGAGCGTTCCGCCGCGAGAAAGGCATCGGGGACGACCGCTTCCTCATCGGCCAGGTCGGCGTCCGCGACTGGAAGGGGTGGATGGAGTTGATCCAGGCCGCGAAGTCGCTCGTGGCGCGGCATCCCGAACTGCATGTCGCGCTCATCGGCTGCCGCAACGAGGAGGAAACGAGCGAAGTGCTGGGCTACGCGAACGAGCACGGCATGGGGGAGCACGTCAGCGCCATCGAGTACCGCACCGACATGCCGAACGTGTTCGCCTCGTGCGACGTGGTGATCGATGCGTCGTGGGCCGGCACCGGCATCACCGGCACCATTCGCGAGGCGATGTCGATGGGCAAGCCGGTCGTGGCCACGGACGCGGGCGGCAACCGCGAGCTGGTGTCATCACCCGACGTGGGCTGGCTGGTGCCGATGAAGGACGTCGGCGCGCTGGCCAGCGCGATGGGCGTGGTGATGGAGGATCAGCGCCGGGCCACGGAAGTCGCGCAGAGCGCGCGCCGGCACGTGGTGCAGGGCTTCTCCAAGGAGCTGCGCATCACGCGATTGGAGGAGCTGTACGGCCGGATTCTGGCGCGAAAAACGTAGGGCCGGCTCTCCAGCCGGCCCAATGACGGGGAAATGTAGGGCCAGCTCTCCAGCCGGCCCAATGGTGGCTGATCCGGTATGCGTGGTTCCGGGCCGGCTGGAGAGCCGGCCCTACGCTTCCGCCCGTTTCGCGCTCACGGCGCCAGATCGATCGGCGGGCCCTGGCTGGGCTGCACGCGCAGCACCTCGTACTGCCAGCCGTGCCCGTCGTTGTTCGCCCGGGCGTGCACGCGAGCTTTCCCCTTCGGGCCGGAGATGGGGAAGTTGATGTTCGCGGTGCCGTGATCGTTGTCGATCTTCACGCTGCCGCCGACCCAGAAGCCGGTCTCGATCGGCTCGCCGAGGACGGCGATGACGCGCGGGTCGTGCGTGGCGCGGTTGGCCGCTTCCGTGTAGACGTCCGAGGACTTGATCACCCGGAAGACGAAGAAGACCAGGCAGAAGGCGGCGATCGCGCCGAGAACGGCCAGGACCGAGCAGCCGATGCAGGCGATCTTGCCGCAGCCGCTCTTGGCCGGCGGCGCCTGGCCAGGCACCGGCTGGGCGGGACTCATCGGCGGCGGCGGAACGTACGGCGGCGGCACAGTGCTCATAGGCGAGCAGTTTACGCCGAGAGCGCCGTCACGTGCTCCGCCACGCTGGCGGCGAGGCCTTCCATGTCGTAGCCGCCTTCCAGCAGCGAGAGCACGCGTCCGCCACCGTGGCGCCGCGCGGCCTCCACCACCCGCCGGGTCAGCTCGCCGAAGGCCTGCTCGGTGACGCGCATGCCGCCCAGGGGATCGCGGCGGTGGGCGTCGAAGCCGGCGGAGAGGAGGATGGCGTGCGGGCGGTAGTCGTCCAGGATGGGCACGATCTCGTCCTCCACGATGCGCAGCAGCGGCCCGTCGCCTTCGCCGCCCGCCAGCGGAAAGTTGCGCGTGAAGCCGCGCCCTTCGCCGATGCCGATCTCCGTTGCCGCGCCGGTGCCGGGATAGAACGGAAAGCGGTGGGTCGAGGCGTAGTAGACGTCGGCGCGCTCCTCGAACAGATGCTGCGTACCGTTGCCGTGATGGACGTCGAAGTCGAAGATCAAGACGCGCTCGATGCCGGGCTGCTCGCGCAGCAGCTCGGCCGCGCAGGCGATGGTGTTGAAGAAGCAGAAGCCCATCGCCTGTGCGCGCTCGGCGTGATGGCCGGGAGGGCGGGCGATGACGAACGCGCGGTCGCTCTCCTCGCGGCGCCAGATCGCATCGGCCGCTTCCAGCGCGGTGCCGACCGCGGTGCGGGCCGCGGCGAAAGACGAGGAGGACAAAGGATTGTCGAGGGAGTGGAAGTAGCGCATCCCCATCCGCGCCGCTTCTTCGAGCTGCCGCTCGTAATCGGCGGAGTGCACTTTGGCGATGATGCGGTCCGTCTCGGGATGAGGTGCCACGTCACGCAGCACGCCGAGGCCGGCGCGATCGACACCGGCGAGCGCCGCATCGAGGCGCCGCGCATTTTCGGGATGGCCGATGCCGGTGTCGTGCTTATAGAAAACCGAATTCGTATAGATGTGCATGACGTAGGGCGGGCTCTCCAGCCGGCCCAATGGCGGCGTACCGGTATGCGTGGTTTGGGCCGGCTGAGAGCCGGCCCCACGTGTGGTACAACCCCCCTCCCTTGAAACGCATTCTCCAATTGACCGTCGCCCTGGTGCTGATGGTCCTCTTCCTCTGGCTCTTCCTGCGCAGCAGCAACCTGAGCGACGTCTGGCGCATCCTGCAGGCGACGAATCCCTGGTGGCTGGCCCTCGGCCTTTTCGTGAACTGGTTCGCCCTCGTCTTCCGCACCCTGCGCTGGCGCACTATCCTGGACGCCGGCGATCCGCCGCCGTTCTACGACACCTTCTTCGCCAACACCTGCGGCTACATGCTCTCCACCGTATTGCCCATCCGGGCCGGGGACGTGGCCCGCCCGGCCCTCCTCGCCCGCCGCACCAGAGTCCGTTTCTCCGCCGCCCTCGGCACGGTGCTGACCGAGCGCATCCTCGACCTGTACAGCCTGCTGCTGTTGTACGTCTACTTCGCCGCCAGGCATTGGAACGACTACTCCGGCCGCACCTCGTTCTTCATCATCAGAAGCGGCGCGGTCGGCGCGGCGGTCGTGCTCGTGGTGCTGACCATCTTCGTGTTCGGGCTCTACTTCTTCCGCGGCGGCATCCGCCGCGCGCACGAGTTCGTGGGGCGCATCGTGCCGCAGCGCTTCCGCGCCTCCTGGATGCACTTCTTCGACTCGTTCGCCGAGTCGCTGGACATCACCGAGCGGCCCTCCGCGCTGTTCAAGGTGCTCTTCTGCACCGCCGGCGTCTGGTTCTGCCTCACCGCGCAGTTCTGGATCGTGACGGTCGGCATGCACCGCCCGCTGCCGTTCGACGCCAGCTTCTTCGTCACCGGCATCACCACCCTGGGGCTGGCCATCCCCACGCCGGGCGGGGTGGGCGGCTTCCACAAAGCTTGTCAGCTCGTGCTCACCACCTTCTACGGCTTCGACATCGACAGCTCGGTGGCCGTGGCCATCGTGTTCCATGTGGTGGGGACGCTGCCCGTATTGATCACCGGGCTGGTGCTCTTCATCAAAGAGGGGCTGAGCTGGAAAGAATTGAAGCAGTCCGGTCACGAGTAGCTGTGATATGACGGCGGGGCCATGCGCTGCCCCTGGTGCGGGAACACGGAGGACCGCGTCGTCGACTCGCGCGAGAGCCGGGAGGGGGACGTCATCCGCCGCAGGCGCGAGTGCACCCGCTGCGACCGCCGCTTCACCAGTTACGAAAAGATCGAGCATCTGCCGTTTCAGGTCGTCAAGCGCGATCAGCGCCGGGAGCCGTATGAGAGGGAGAAGCTGATGCGCGGACTGCAGATCGCCTGCCGCAAGCGCCCGGTCTCCCAGACGGAGCTGGAGCGCATTGCGGATGCGATCGAGGTCGCCATGCAGGACGCCGGTGAGCGGGAGATCTCCTCCCTGCAGCTCGGCACGCAGGTGATGCAGCAGCTCCGCGATCTCGACCCGGTGGCCTATGTCCGCTTCGCCTCGGTGTACCGGCGGTACGAGGATGTCGAGGCCTTTGTCAAAGAATTGCACCAGTTGAAATGAGGGAGGAACGGCCATTGCACACGAAAGCTCAATGGTCTCCCCCTGATGTGAGGAATGCATGACCGACGCGAACGAAGCCGCGAAAGAAGAAGCCATCAAAATCCCGGACGTCCTGCCGGTGCTGCCGCTCAAGGACCTGGTGATCTTTCCGTTCATCATCGTCCCGCTGTCCGTCTCGCGGGAGAAGTCGATCAACGCCGTCGATCAGGCGCTGGCCGAGAACCGCGTGATCATGCTGACCGCGCAGAAGGACTTCCAGAACGAGGACCCGGGCGAGGACGATCTGTACCGCGTCGGCACCGTGGCCATCATCATGCGCATGCTGAAGCTGCCGGACGGCCGCATCCGCATCCTGGTGCAGGGCCTCTCCCGCGCCCGCATCGACTACTTCATCCAGACCGCGCCGTTTTTCAAGGCGAAGATCACCCGCATCGAGGAGCCGGTCACGAAGGACCGCGGCCTGGAGACCGAGGCGCTGATCCGCGCCGTGAAGCAGAACCTGGAGCGCGCCGTCTCCCTGGGCAAGAACATCTCCCCGGAGGTCATGGTCATCGCGGCGAACCTCGATGATCCGGCCCGCCTGACCGACCTCGCCGCATCGAACCTCGACCTCAAGCTGGAAGAGGCGCAGGCCATCCTGGAGACGATCGATCCGGTCGAGCGCTTGAAGAAGGTCAACGAGCTCCTCACCCGGGAGATCAACCTGCTCACCATGCAGCAGGAGATCTCTTCCGCGGCGCAGGGGGAGATGAACAAGAGCCAGCGCGAGTACTTTCTGCGCCAGCAGTTGAAGGCCATCCAATCGGAGCTGGGGGAAGGCGAAGAGCTCACCGAAGAGGTGGAGAACTACCGCAAGAAGATCGAGGAGAAGGCCATCCCCCAGGAGGCCCGGGAGGAGATCGAGAAGCAGATCAAGCGGCTGGAGCGCTCCCATCC
>DASYMJ010000176.1:0-5951 GCA_036009105.1 Thermoanaerobaculia bacterium
TGGGGCTAGGTGCCGATCTCCGTGAAGCGGAAGGCGATGGGGATGATGACGAAGAGCTGGACGGCATCGAAGACGCCGTGGGCGATGATGCCGGGCAGGAGGTTCTTGGTGCGATAGAAGGTGGCGCCGATGATGAGGGAGATGACGGTGACGCCGATGAGCAGCAGCGGCTGCCCCAGCGTCACATGGGCCGAGGCGAAGAGGATGGTGGAGAGGATCAGGCCGATGCGCTTCTGCAGCCACCCGCGGAAGAACGCCTCTTCCACGGTCATGGCCGAGAGGACGATCAGCGCCTTCTTCCAGAGCGGGACCGCGGCGAGGTAGCCGATCATCGGCGACGGCTTGAGGTCCTTCGGCAGCAGGCCCGTCGCTTTGAGGATGGCGGCGACGAGGAGCGCCACGGCGATGGTGACCAGCCAGCCGCCCACCCCCACCGCGAAGCCGGTCAAAACCGCTTCCCCCGACCTCTCGGAGCGGATGTTGAGGAACTGGCGGAGCGGCGGGCGTCCGGTGAGGAGCCACCAGCCGCCGAGGAAGATCACCAGGATCGCGTGCAGGGCGAAGAATTGGTAGAAGGGGGTGGCCGCGATCTGCTGCGCGGTCGGCTGGCGCATGGACGACGCGATGACCAGGAAGGCGAGGAACAGCATGAACAGGCCCAGCCACGCGTAGGCGAGGCCCTTCATCCACGGCGCGGGAAACACGTCGCAGCGGAACAGGCCGACGCGCTCGTTCAGGACGATCATCGCCAGGTAAACGACGGCGACGCCGATCATGGGGATGACGAATGGGCTCAT
Organism: Thermoanaerobaculia bacterium; assembly: GCA_036009105.1. GTDB lineage: Bacteria > Acidobacteriota > Thermoanaerobaculia > Gp7-AA8 > Gp7-AA8 > JAFAVZ01. The sequence continues at coordinate 798 of DASYMJ010000176.1, forward strand.
GCGGGGCGGAAGTGTAGCGCGTCCCGCATGTACTGCACCGCTTTCTCCTCGTACGGGATGCCGTAGAGGACGAGGAGCAGATCGAAGAGCCGTTCGAAGTAGTGCTCCTCATGGCGAAAGTCGAAGTGGACGGTGTCCTTGTAGAGCGGCGGGAACGCGGTTGCCGCGTCGCCGTCGAGGAGGATGGGGAGCACGCCCTTGCTCAGACGCTTGCTCGCCAGCAGCAGCTCGCCTGCCACCACGCCCTCCAGGCCGTCGTACTTGGCCAGCAGGGCCGGCGTACCGATGACGATGACGAAATCTTCCTGATCGATCCGCTCGGCGAAGCGGGAGATGCTCCCGCCCCCGCGGTTGTCAAAGCGGTCGAAGACCACCCGGATGCCGGCCTCCAGCAGGTCGCGGGCGAGGACCTCGACCCATCGCTCCTGCTCCTGGATACCGCGCGCATAGCTGATGAAGCACGACGGAGCGGTGATGGCGGCGTCGCGCAGGTAGCTCTTCATCCGGCTCAGCGCGTTCGCGTAGTGCGTGCGGCTGGCAGCGACGCGGCGGTTGCGCTCGACCGCCTCGTCGTGACCGGGCGGCGCGGCGGGGGCGCCGAGCGGCACGCGCGTGCCGCAATTCGAGCAGAACAGCTGCTCCTGCTCTTGGCGCTTCCGTTTCATGACCTCCTTGCGCGGCTGCGCATAGCGGCAGGAGGGACAGAAGAGCGGCGGGAAGGCTTCGACCGTGACCGGCCTGGCCGCGAGAAAGGTCTCGAACAATCCCTGAAACAGCTGCTGCGCCGGCGGCGGCGCGGATTCGGCGAAGTAGAGCTCCAGCTCGATCTGCCCTTCGCGCTCGTCGGTCAGGCGGAAGCCGCAGGTCGCGCCGCCCGCGATCTCGTAACGCGCGTTGTTCCGCCACTGGTTCGTGCGCGTGAAGGTATTGGTGTAGCCGAGGAGGACCACCAGGGCCGGATAGATGCTTGCGGTGGCGCCGGAGACGACGTACGCGCTGCCGTCGACCATCGGTGTGTCGTCGAGCTGCGGGCGATTCAGGTTGATCAGTGATGGGAAGACGAGGAACACGTCGTTGCCGAGCGCTTCCCGGAAGCAGACGTTGTGCTCGATGAACAGCGCCGCCGCGCCGTCGAGGAGGATCTCCCGCTCGCGCTCGGTCAGGCGATCGAGCTCCGGAAAGCGATACTCGCCGGCCAGCAGGCGTCGCTCATGGAGTGCGCCGAGGCCTTTCGGATTGCGCCGCGCCTCGAGGACGATCGAGGCGGCCAGGTTGTGCAGCAGCTGCGGCGCGAGGAGGATCCACTCGTCGCCATGACTGCCGCGCAGCTCGCGGACGTAGCCGTGGTTGGCCAGGTGGCGCGCCGCCGTGGCGACGTCTTCCCGCGCGAAGTCGGTCTTTGCCGCCTCGCTGACCGCGTCGCGCAGCTGCTGTGGCGTGAGGAGGACGCCGCTCTTGGAGTCCGCTTCCTTCAGCTGGAGGACGTGATCTTTGATCGCTTTGAACGTCTCGGTGGTGACCGTGGCCGGCCGCCCATCCCAATTGACCTCGTCTCGGATCCTGCTCAGCAGCTCGTCGATGCCTTCCCCGTTCAGCGCGCTGGTGAAGACGACCCCGCCCGTGATCCCCTCCTGCTGCGCGAATCGGGTCAGCTCGTCGGGGGTGAAGATGCCCGTGCCGCGATCGCTCCGCGCCGGCACGAGGATGGTGCGCGCCCGTTTGCGAAGCGCCTGCAGCCAGAACTGCGCCCCCTGGAGCGGATCCTGCCCGTTCGTCGGATCGAAGACGATGAGCGCGACGTCGACGTCATCGAGAAAAAGCGTGTGCGTCAGGCGATAGTCCGGCTGCCCGGCGAGGTCGAAGAGGACGGCCTCGCATTGCGCGCCGTCCTCCCGGACGGTGGAGATGTTGCCCATGACCCAGAACTGCTCGCCATGAGTCGACTCGTGATGTTTGAACTCGTCATGGGCCAGCCGCCAGCCGAGGCCGGTCTTGCCGACGCCACTGTCGCCCACGAGGGCGATCTTCGCGGTGGTGTAGAAGGTGGTCTTTTTCTTCGGGGTGAAGCCTGGACCGCCCCGGCCGAGGATTGCCACTGCCGACCCGTAGGCAACGGGCGTCGCCAGCAGGTCCTCGACGGGGCTGAACGCAATGCTTCGAAAGGTGTTGCTGGGCGAAGCATTCGCGAATGCGGTGACGAGCGCGGGACGCCCGAACAGACTCCAGATCGAGGTCTCGCCATCCGCCGAGCGCGCCACGAGATAGTGGCAATGGTCGGAGGAGAAGGAGAGGGCGGTGACGGGAGCTCGATGATGCTCGATGCGTACCGGACCTTCCCTGCCTTGCAGGGCGATCTCGTTTCCGACGCTGGCCGCCCAGATGTAGGAACGGCAGGCGGTCACGACATGACCGGCATGGTCGGCGCCTGCCACTTCGAACAACGAATCGTCAGGAAGGTCATGCCGGACAATCTGGATGCGCTCGCCGGTTCCAATGAGCAGGTCTTGCTCGGACAGCCAGGCGGCATCCCGGACATGCCTGCATCGGAAAGGCTCGGATTGGCGCCTGGTTTTCGGGTCGAGCAACACGATGGCCTCTTCGGCGGAGGTGGCGAGCAGCGGCTTTCGCGGATTCCAGGCGAGCACCGTTCCGTGGCGGCGGAACTCGGCGGCGATGTCGCCCCGCGGCCAGTTCCAGACGATGATCTGCTTGTCCGTCATCGCCGCGAGGAACTGCTCGTCGCGCGACCACTCCGCGTACAGCACGCCGCCGGCGGTCTTCAGCTCGCGTACGGTCTGCCCGCTGTTCGCATTGATGAAGCGGATGGCCGGAACGTCGACCGCCCCCACCGCCAGCATCCTTCCCTTCGGCGACCACGAGACCCAGCTCGCCGACCAGCCGCCCGACCCGCGGATGTCGATCGTGCGGACGGTCTCGACCGGCGGTTTCACATCGGCCGGACTTCCACCCGGTTGTCGAAGAACGTGGCGCCGCCGCCCAGGTCGGTCACGGCCTGGCTCGTCGTCTGGTTCGCGTTCGTGTTGTCCGGGGTCAGCTTGCCCCACCAGATCGAGGGAGCGAACACCACGCCCGGCCGCACCTTGTCCGTGATCAAGACCTCGGCGGTGAAGGAGCCGCGGTCGTTGAAGATCGCCACCCGCTGGCCGTTGCCCAAGCCGCGCGGGCGGGCGTCCTCCTCGTGGATCTCCAGCATCGGCTTGCCGGCGGCGCGGCGGAGCGAGGCCACGTTCACGAACGTCGAGTTGAGGAAGCTGTGGGCGGGCGGCGAGAGGAGCGCCAGCGGATAGCGGCGGGCCAGCTCGGGGGTGAGCTCCTCCGACTCGTGCGGCGGGATGTAGAGCGGCAGGCGGTCGATGCCCACCGCATCGAGCGACGCGCACTCGATCTCGATGCGGCCGCTCGGCGTCATGAGGCGCTCGCCGCGGCGGTAGGGGAGATGCGGCGACGGCACCTCGATGCGCACCGAGCCGAGCTCGCGCAACTGGTCGAGCGTGATGCGCGGAGTCGTGGGGCCGGCGCCGTCGAGCAGGTCGCGCATCAGCTCATCGTCCGAGGCGCGGAGCTCGGGATGGTCGAGGTTCATGGCGGCGGCGATGCGGCGGAAGATCTCCGTGTTCGAGGCGCACTCGCCGAGCGGGGCGATGGCCGGGCGGTTGTACATCAGATAGAGATGGCCGTAGGCCTTGTGCACATCCTCGTGCTCCAGCTGGGTGGTGGCGGGGAGGAGCACGTCGGCGTAGTCGGTGGTGTCGGTCTGGAAGTGCTCCATCACGACGGTGAAGAGATCGTCGCGCCGGAGGCCGGCCAGGACGCGCTCCCGTTCCGGCGCCACGGACGCGGGATTGGAGTTGTAGACGATCATCGCCTTGACCGGCGGATCGTCCGTCTCGGTGAGCGCTTCGCCGAGGCGGGACATGTTGATGGTGCGGGTGCCGGGCTGCTGCAGGTCGCTGCGCTCCAGGCGCGCCGCGTTCAGGGAGAAGGTGCCGGAGGAGGACATCTGGCAGCCGCCGCCGACGTCATCCCAGGTGCCGGTGATGGCGGGCAGCAGGATGATGGCGCGCATGGCCGAGCCGCCGCCGCCATGGCGCTGCAGTCCGTAGTTGGCGCGGATGAAGGACGGCCGGGTCTCCCCATACAGACGGCCGAGATGCTCGATGGTCTGGACGGGCAGGCGGCAGATCTCCGCGACGCGGGCCGGGGAGTACTCGTTCAGCACGCGGTCGCGCAGCTTCTCCCAGCCGATGGTCATCGCATCGAGATAGACGTGGTCTTCCAGGCCGTCCCGGAAGATCACGTGCATCATGCCGAGGGCCAGCGCGGCATCCGTACCGGGGCGGATGGCGATGTGCTCGTCGCACGCGCTGGCGGTGCGCGTGCGCAAGGGATCGATGCAGATCGTGTGCGCGCCGCGCTCCTTCGCCTTGCGGATGAACGGCCAGAGATGCGGATTGGAGGTGAGGGTATTGGTGCCCCACAGGATGATCAGTTTCGCCTCGGGCACCGTCTCGGGATCGGTCCCCATGCGCAGGCCGTAGGTGTACGTCCACGCCTTCATCCCCGCGCTCGCGCAGATGGTGCGGTCGAGATTCGAGGCGCCGATCCGTTTGAAGAAGCGCGAGGCCATCCCTTCCGACTGGATTAGCCCGAGGGTGCCGCCGTAGGAGTAGGGGAGGATGGCCTGCGGTCCGTCGGGCGAGTCGATGACGGCCTGCAGGCGGTCGGCGATCAGCTGGAGCGCTTCCTCCCACGTGGCGCGGCGGAAGCGCCCTTCGCCCTTGGCGCCGGCGCGGATCTGCGGATGGAGCAGCCGCCCTTCGTGGTACGTCCGCTCGAGGTACTTCGCCACTTTCGTGCAGAGGAAGCCCTGAGTGAACGGGTGCTCGGGATCGCCGGCCATGCGCGTGGCGCGGCCGTCCTCCACCGTGACCAGCATGGCGCAGGTGTCCGGGCAGTCGTGCGGGCAGACCGCGCGGACGATCATGCCCGTTTCACCGCCTGGGGTGGGATGAAGCGCTGGAAGCCGCGCGGGACGCGCGTCTGGAACCAGGCCTCGACCGCGCGGCCGCGCCGCTGCCAGAAGACGCCGAGGGCGATCACGGCCAGGCCGGCCACGGTCAGGAAGAAGGTGAA
>DASYMJ010000177.1:0-5324 GCA_036009105.1 Thermoanaerobaculia bacterium
CGCCTGACCGATCTCGTCGGCCTCGACGTCCGCCTCGGCATCGCCGAATACCTCGCTTCCACTCTCGGCCCCCGCTTCGAGCCCCCCACGCTGCTGCGCGATCTCGTCGCCGCCGGCAAGCTCGGCCAGAAGACGGGCGAAGGCTTCTACGTCTGGGAGAAAGATTGACAAAGCGCGCGCTGCTCCTCCTCGCCCTTCTCTTCGCCCTCCCCCTCCGGGCCGCCACCGAGACCGAACGCCTCGTCACTCTGGCCCGCGTCTGGTCGGACGTCCGCTACCTCCATCCTTTCATGCTGACCAGGAGCATCGATTGGGACGCGGCGCTCGTCCACGCCATCCCCGCCGTGCGCGCGGCGAAGACGGATGACGAGTTGGCGAACGCCATCGATGCCATGCTGCGCGAGCTCGGCGATCCGGCCACGCGCGTGGCGGCGAAGAGCGCGCCGCGCGCCGCGGCGGACGTGCAGCTCACCCGCACCGAAGGCGACGTGTTGATCCTCAATCTCGGGCCTTACGCCGAGGCGAAAGGCGCGGATGTGCTGTATGGCGAGATGCGCAATCTGCCGAAGCAGCTCTTGGGGGCGAACGCGGTGCTGATCGACGTCCGCTACTCCGGCAGCGAGGCGGACGACCTCGACTGGATACTGACCAACCTGGAAGGCTTCACCACGCAAGCGCTCCCCACGCCGCCATTGCAGGCCATGTTTCACTCCGGCTATCGCCCCCAGCTGGGCGACACCTCTGGCGGCTACTACACGGCCATGCTCACCGTGCCCGGCCCCAACCTGCGCGCCTCGCGGACCGCTCCCGCCCGCATCGCCATCATCACCGACGGCACCTCGCGCCTCCCTCTCGGCGCTCTCGCGCTGCACGACGCCGGCGCGGCGCTGATCTCCTCCGCCCCCTTCGGCGACGAGGTCGTGGCCATGACCCGCCCGGAGAAGATCACCCCCGATCGGTCGGCGACCATCCGCGTCGCGCTGCCGTTGGCCGGCGGCATCGGACCGGATGCCGTCGTGGCCGATCCTGTCGCCGAGGCGCTGGCTGTTCTTAGGGGCGAGAAGCCGATGCCGGCCCGGCACGCGTCGGTCGCCGCCGTGGCGGCGGTCCCGCAGTGGAAGCCGGATGCGACGTATTCGACGCTCATCTATCCGGACCTCGAGTATCGGCTCCTCGCCGCGTTCCGCCTCTGGAGCGTGATCGACCGCTTCTACCCATACAAGAACCTGATCGGCGACTGGGACGCCGTGCTGGCCGAGTTCATCCCCCGCTTCATCGACGCCAAGAACCTGGATGAATACGGGGCGGCCGTGGTGGAGATGGATGCGCGGGTCGAGGACGGCCACTCCGGCGCCAGCGGCCATCCCTCGGCCGACAAGATCTACGGCACGCTGTGCCTGCCGTTTGAAGTGCGGCGCGTCGAAGGGCAGTTCGTCGTCACCAGGGTGCTCGAGCCGAGCGGCGCCAACGTGGGAGACGTCGTGGTCAGCATCGACGGCGAGCCGTTCGCCGATCGCGTGGCGCGCCTGCGCAAGTACATCCCGGCGTCCACCGAGGCGGCGCGCGTCAACCGCATCGCTTCTGTCGCCCTGCGCGGCTCGCGCGACTCGATCGCCGCGCTGAAGTTGCAAGGCGCGGACGGCGCGGTGCGCGAGGTGAGCGTGCCGCGCGTCCCGTTCAAGCCGCTGGACAAAAGCGGCGCCTCGTGGCGCCTGCTCGACGGCGACGATAAAGACATCGGCTACGTCGACCTGATGAAGCTGATGCCCGGCCAGGTGGACGAGATGTTCACCGCGCTCGACAAGACGCGCGCCATCGTCTTCGACCTGCGCGGCTACCCGAACGGCACCGCCTGGCCGATCGCGCCGCACGTCAACACGCGAGGCGCGAAGATCGGCGCTCAGTTCCGCCGCGCGCAGTTCTCCGGCATCAACACGGTGGAGGAAGGCGCCAGCGGCTTCTTCTTCGAGCAGCCGCTGCCCAGCGCCGAGAAGCCGAAGTATCGCGGCAAGATGGTGGTGCTGATCGACGACCGCGCCATCAGCCAGTCGGAGCACTCCTGTCTCTTTTTCGAGGCCGCGAACGGCGCGACGTTCATCGGCTCGCCCACCGCCGGCGCGAACGGCGACGTGACGAACCTCACCCTGCCCGGCGGCTTCCGCATCGGCTTCACCGGCCACGACGTCCGCCACGCGGACGGGCGGCAGCTGCAACGCCTCGGCATCCAGCCGGACGTTGCGGTGGAGCCGACCATCGCCGGCCTCCGCGCCGGCCGCGACGAGGTGCTGGAGCGCGCGCTCGCTTACATCCATGGCCTCCCGCGCTGAGTCCTACGACGCGTTCGCCTACGCCTACGACAAGGCCCTCGGCGCGCGCTTCTTCAAGGCCGTCCGCCGCCTGCTGAGCGACAGCCTCGAAAAGTACCCGCCGCGCGGGCCGCGCACGCATCTCGACGTCGCCTGCGGCACCGGTCTGGCCGTCGATTTCTTCCGCGGCCAGGGGTGGAGCTCGCTCGGCGTCGACGCCTCGCTGCCGATGCTGCAGATGGCGCGCGTCCGGGCGCCGCGCGTGGTGGCGGGGGACTACCGCGCGCTGCCGTTTCGCGGCACCTTCGCGCGCATCACCTGCCTCTACGACAGCCTCAATCACCTGAAGGACCGCACCGAGCTCGCCGCCGCGTTCCGCTCCATGCGCCGCCTGATGGGCCCCGACTCCCTCCTGCTCTTCGACATGAATCATCCCGACATCTACCCCGCCGTCTGGGGCATGCGCGAGCCGTATGTGGCCGGCGGCGCCGACTACCACCTGGAGATCGCCACCACCTGGCGCAAGCGGGAAGGCATCGGCCACGCCCTGGTCACCGGCTGGGCCGTGCTGCCCGGCGGCGCGAAGGTGGAGATTCACGAGCGCCACGAGCAGCGCTCGTACCGCGAGCGGGAGATCGTGGAGTCGCTCACCGACGCCGGTCTTGCCCCCGTGGAAGTCCTTGACTTCGATCCCTACGACGAGGCGGGCAACGTCGACGCCGAGGGCGTGAAGCTGTTCTTCATCTGCCGGGCGAAATCATGACGGACGTAGCCATCGTCACCGGCGCCAGCAGCGGCCTCGGCCTGGAGATCGCCCGCCTCCTCGAGGCTCGCGGCCTGACCGTCATCGACGTCTCCCGCCGCACGCTCGGCGACGCCTCGCTCCCCGAGACCGCCCACGCCGCCCTCGACCTTGCCCACGCTGCCGGCAACCTCCGCCTCCTGGTGAACTGCGCCGGCGCGGGCATCTACGGCCCCGCCGGCTCCTACGACACCCCCACCATCCGCCGCCTGATCGACGCGAACCTCATCGCCACCATCGTCTTCTGCAACGCCGTCTTCCCCCTCTTCCGCGCCTCCGGCTCCGGGACGATCGTCAACGTCCTCTCCACCGCCGCCCTCACCGGCAAGCCGAACGAGACCGTCTACTGCGCCGCCAAATGGGGCGCCCGCGGCTACACCGAGGCACTGCGCGCCGAGGCCAAGGGAACGGGCGTCCGCATCCTCGCCGCCTCGCCGGGCGGCATGCGCACCCCCTTCTGGCCCACCGCCCGCACGGAATTCATGGATCCGCAGGAGGTGGCGAAGGTGATCGTGGATGCGGCATTCGCGGGGGTGGGGGTGGCGGAGGTGGTGATTCAGCGGACGTGATAGTTGCCGTCACGCGTACGGTAGGCGCGGAGATGATGCGCGATGCGTCTTGCCCGATACTATGCGCCGTCCGGCGACGCTCAACAGAAGTTAGGGGCGGAACTATCCCGACAATGAAGTGACAATGAAGTGATGAAGGTGTTTAGAATTGCGTGACGACGGCTGGCGTCGTCCGGAAGGAGCGGAATGTCAGATTCGGGCGACGCACGGTGGCCGATCGACCAAATACTTGCCGATCTCGAAGTGACGTATGCGGGTGAGTTCGATCTGAAGAGTTGCTGGAACGAGGAAGTCGGTGGCGTGAAGGTCGCGCTTCTCGCTCTTCGTGATCATTTGGACGACCGATACAAATACAAAAGCATTCTCGGCGCCGGTGGTTCTGGAATAGTTCTGCGACTGTCCGACGATGTCTTCGCGTCGCAAGATGTCGCGCTCAAGTTCCCTCGTCCAGTAATTGGCCGCACGTCGTTGCTGGCGGAGATGCTGGCGAAGGAAATTAATTTTCTAGCGGAGCTGAAGCACCCAGGAATTGTTCGTATCCTCTATCACGCGCGTCTGGTAGTTGCAGACCAACGTGATCGAATGCCCTTTTACTTAATGGAAGCCGTGGATGGCACGCGATCAGACAAGCACATGCGCTTGCTGGTGACTGGCATCAGCGACCCTCGTTCTGAATCCGCGGTTGATAGGTTCGAAAAGAGTGTCCTAATGATGTTCCGCGCTGTCCTCGACTCTGTTAGATACCTCCACGAACACTCATCGGGCATGCGTGTGCATCTTGATATTAAGCCCGAAAATATTATCGTGACCCATAATGGCCAACCCGTGCTCATCGACCTAGGAACATGTAAGCAGGTCCACGGAGGCCAGGACAATACGATTGTTGCTTGCACACTGCCGATGGCTGCCCCAAGCTTAGCGAGACGGCTGCGCAAAGATCCTACAGACAAGAATCGCGCAGGCGGGGAGATCGCGCGGGAAGACATCAAACAAACGTGGGATCTTTGGACGTTCGCCGCTTCGATGCTGCATTGGCTAGGAATCGATCACAGCAATGGCGAAGTAGCCGCAGGGGCCGCCGGCGACCTCCTACGTCCTTACACGCGCAAATACGTGATCCTCCTATCGGCTCGACTGATGGCGAACGAAAAAATGGAAGACATGCCGTCATGGTTTAACGACCGCATAGGGCTGTCGCAGCCGCTGGTGAAATCGATGGCGGTGGAGACCGCCGGAGAGGGGCTCGAACTCCTCGATCGACTACTTGGCACTGCGAACCCGCTCGACGCCATCCCAGAAATGGCGATGCGGGCTGTGACCACGTTGCAACCGTCCGAGGGTATTCATGTCCCACTAACGCCGAAGTTGATCAGGCTGCTCGAGCATCGCGCGCTGCGACGGCTTGATAGCATTGCTCAACTGGGAATGGTCGTGGAAGTTTATCCAGAAGCGAGGCATACACGTAAGGAGCACAGCCTCGGAACATACGGTTGGGCGATTCAGTTCCTAAAGGCGCTTTACTCAGACCCGATATCGCCTCTCTTTAAGCAGTGGATCACTATTGGCGACTGCCGCGACGTGTTGCTTGCGGCGCTTCTTCACGACATCGGTCACTTTCCGCTTGCTCATGACCTGGAAGATATCGAC
>DASYMJ010000178.1:0-2635 GCA_036009105.1 Thermoanaerobaculia bacterium
CGACGTGCTGCCCCGTTTCTACCCGACGCCGAACGTGGTGCTGGAGTTCCAGCGCGACCAGTTCGTGAAGCGGATGATCCATCACGAGGACTGGGCGCACACCGCGGTGCTCAACAAGCTGCCGGTGGAGAGCGATCAGGAGCGGCTCGACCTGCTCGCGCCGCGCCCGCACGACGCGCCGCAGGCGACGCTGCAGCTGACGAGCGTCCGCCCGACGGACTACCGCATGCGCGTGAAGGCCCCGCGCTACACGCTGGTGGTCAGCTCGATTCCGTTCTGGCCGGGATGGAAGGTCACGCGCAACGGCCGGCGCACCGAGGCGCTGCAGGTGAACGGCGGATTCCTGGGGTACATCGTGCGGCCGGGCGACACGGAGGTGCGGGTGCACTACGCGCCGCTCTCGTTCTACGCGACGGCCGCCCTCTCGCTGCTCACGCTGGCGACGCTTGCCGTGCTCGGCGCAAGATCGCGAATGCGCCGCCGGCGAGCAACAGCAGCACCGGGATGAGCGAGCGGGCGTCGCCCGGGCCGAAGAACGGCTCGCCGAGGTTGAAGCTCGACCATTCGGAGGTGAGGCTGCCGGGCGGATGCTTCGAGAAAACGATCGCCTCGTCGTGCGCCATCCGGTTCACGGACGTGTGGCCGGTGAACGTGGCGGCGCTCCACGGCGGGGTGATCGGCACGCGCTCGGAGAACCGGCCGCGGATGAGCAGCGGCAGGATGTACTGCGTCATCGGCGCCGGAATGGTGCCGGAGGGCTGCGGGTCGACGGCCGCCGCCGCGAAGTTGAAGAGGAAGCTGATCGCGGCCAGCGCGACGACGAGCCAGCGCGGCCTCGCGTACAGCAGCGCCATGCCCCACAGCGGGATGAGCGGAACGAGGTAACGCGCGCCAATGCCGAAGCCGCCCTCCCAGCCGTTGAAGGTGAGGTTGAAGGCGAAGAAGACGGCGGAGACGAAGAGGATGCACCAGGGACGGCAGAACCAGATTCCCACCAACGCCATCAGCAGGACCGGCGCGAAGAAGAAAAGGCCGCGGTAGGGCGAGATGGTGATGCCGAAGAGCGCCTCCAGCGACGGCGCGCCGAACACGCCCAGCACGTGCCCCCTGGTCAGAAAGCGCGGATCTTCCTTCGCGATGGAGATGGTGGTGAACGCGCCGAAGCAGAGGCGCTGGTACACCGCGAGCGCGATCAGCGGCGGCGCGGCGCCGGCCAGCGCGCGCCAGCCGCGCAGCAGCACGGCGCAGAGAAGGATCGGCGCGCAGAGGTAGTTCATCGTCACCGCGGCGCCGGCGGCCAGTCCGGCGGCAGCGGCACGGCGCGAGGTCAGGGCCAGCAGCATCAACGCACCGCTCGGCGCGTGCAGGATGAAGAACGTCGAGTAGGGGAAGAGCTGCGTCGCGAAGGCGATGGTCAGCGCCACCGCCGCGCACCACAACGGCATGAGCCCGCGGCGGCGTCCCTCGAGGTACAGCAGCGCGGGGATGAGCGCGCCGAACGGCACCACCGTCAGCAGCGTCACCAGCCAGGCGGCGATCGCATCATCCGCGACGAAGGGATGGATCAGCGCGTACGGAATCGCGCCGAGCAGCGAGAGGCCGGGCGACTTGTTGGAGAAGACGCGGCCGCCGTGCATGGAGACATCGCCCGTGTTCGCGGCGTACGCATCGATGGCGAACGAATGCTGTTCCACGATGGCCCGGGTGAGGTCGAGCTGGGAGTTCTGGTTCCAGCCGGCGCCGGCGTAGAAGTAGCCATACACCGCGAAGGTGAGCAGGAACAGCCACTCGGCGATGCGGCGGTCGGCGATCGGCTGCTCGCTAGCGGAACTTCCGGTTGAGCCGGTCACGGGCGACATTATCGACGCGCGCCAGAAGGGGCGCGAGGATCTCGCGCTGTTTCGCGATCAGCTCGCCGATCCCTTTCCTGGCCAGCGCGATCATGGCCAGCATCTCCTCGTCGGAGAACGTCGCCCCCTCCGCCGTCCCCTGCAGCTCGATGAAGCGGCCCTTCTCCGTGGCCACGATGTTCATGTCCACGCCGGCCTTCGAGTCCTCGTCATAGGCGAGGTCGAGCAGCGCCGAGCCGCCGAGCATCCCCACCGAGACGGCGGCGATGAAGTCGGTCACCGGCCAGCTGGCCATGTTGCCGTCCACGTACATCCGGCCGAGGGCCGTGACCAGCGCGACGTAGGCGCCGGTGATGGACGCCGTGCGCGTGCCGCCGTCGGCCTGGATCACGTCGCAGTCGATCCAGATGGTCCGCTCGCCGAGCATCTCCGCGTTCACCGCGGCGCGAAGGGAGCGGCCGATCAGGCGCTGGATCTCCATGGTCCGCCCGCCCTGCTTCCCCTTCGCGGCCTCGCGCTCCACGCGGTCCGTGGTGGCGCGGGGGAGCATGCCGTATTCGGCGGTGACCCACCCCTTGCCGCTGCGATAGAGAAACGGCGGGACCTTCTCCTGCACCGAGGCGGTGCAGATCACTTTGGTGTGGCCGACTTCGATCAGCACCGACCCCTCGGCGTGTTTGGTGAAGTTGGGATGGATGGTGACCGGCCGGAGCTCGTCCGGCGCGCGTCCGTCGCTGCGTGGCTTCATGCGGTGACTCTTTCCTCGATCTCGGCGCCCTTCGGCA
>DASYMJ010000179.1:0-2247 GCA_036009105.1 Thermoanaerobaculia bacterium
TCATCTTTCATCTTTCATCTTTGAAATGCGTAGCTCACCTTAGCGAAGATCTGCCTGTTGTCCTGCTGGAACTCCCCTTCCGCGGGCGTCACGGCGCGCAGGTCGCCGGCGCCGACATACATCACGGTCTGCCAGTTCAGCTTGTAGGCGAGCAGCAGCTGCGTGCTGAGGTTGCCGCCGTGCTGCACGAAGCCGCTGCCGTAGAGGTTGATGTCGCGGTTCGTGCGCGTGTTCTGGACGATGGCACGGGCGAACATCCGGTTGTTGAAGGTGTACGTGGCGCGGATGCGCTGCACCTGCGAGGTGAAGAGGCGGTCGCGGCGGCTGACCACGTCGTTGGCCACGTTGAGGTAGCGCTGCGCGGCGGTGAGGCGGATGTCTAGATGATCGGTCGGACGCAAGGTGCCGCCGAGGGAGATGTTCATCCCGTTGCCGAGGCGGTTGTTCGTGAAGTCGACATCCTGGCCGAACCAGCCGTCCGCGGTCAGCTGGGTCAGCACGTTGTTCACGGCGATGCTCGTGCTGTAGAGCAACTGGTGGCGCTGGAAGACCTGGTCGCCGCTGAGGATGTTCTCGTACGCGTAGCGGAAGCGCATGAAGAGGCGATGCTTGCCGTCCGCGTTGAAGCCGGTGGAGAGCAGGCGGTAGAGCATGCCGCCGTCCTGTTTGGAGTCGTATTCGGCCAGGACGAACGGGCGGAAGCGGCTGAAGAAGCCCTTCGGCCGCCAGGTACGTCCGATCTCGCTGTAGTTCTCGCGGAAGCCGACCTGGGGGATGAAGCCGTCGTCGGCGCGGAACTTCTCGCCGATGTCCTTGTACTCGCTGTAGAAGTCCCACGTCTTGGTGGAGCGGGACCACCAGGCGAAGCCGGCGTAAGACCGCAGCTTCTGGCCGGTCCACTGGGAGGAGAGGTCGGGACGGTTCGGCGTCACGCTGTCGCTCATGAGCAGCTGGCCGGTGAGCGTGTTGTGCTCGGTCTTCCACTGGAAGTCGGGGCCGAAGACGCGATTGTGGCCGCCGCCCCTCACCTCGCGCGTGGTGCCGAGGAGGCTGATGAAGGAGTTCTTGCCGAAGTCGCGGCGCACGCGGCCGATGGCCACCGTCGACTGGAACTCCTGGTCGGCGAAATCGGAGCCGGTGGCCGAGGGAAGGATGACCGAGCCGCCGCCGCGGTCCTGGGCGATGAGGAGGGTGTACGCGTTGTTGTCGAACTTTCCGGTGGAGCGCATGCCCCAGCGGGGGGAGGTGATGGTGCGCGTATAGACAGCCTGCAGCGGCGTGGAGAAGAGCTCCACCCCTTCCAGGAAGAAGGGGCGCTTCTCGGGGAAGAAGATGGCGAAGCGCTCGTTCGTCTCGATCACGGCGACGTCCGACTCCACCTGCGAGAAGTCGGGGTTGATGGTGCCGTCCAGAGCCGTGTCGGCGTTCGGCGTCCACTTCAGATCGACGCCCGCGTTGCCGCCCGGATTGTGGTTGACGAACGGCGAGTCGAGACCGTCGGTGGTCTCGCCGAGCTGCCGCGCGCTGAGGTACGGGGCGGCCACGAGGTGGCCGCCTTCCGGCAGGCCCTGCAGTCCGAGGAGGGGGTTGCGGTTGCAGATGAAGCAGTTCGTGCCGCGGGGGATGCGGTTGGCGAACATCTGGTAGCGCCGGTCGCGCGGCCAGTTGCGGTAGAGCAGGATGCCCCACTGCTGCACATCCGCCTTCTTGTAGCGCAAGGAGGAGAAGGGGATGCGGATCTCCAGCTGCCAGCCGGTGGGGGTGATGCGCGCGGCGGAGTCCCAGAAGAAGTCGGGGGCGGAGTCCTCGTTGCCGGTGGTGTCGTCGCTCACCGCGTCGTACTGGATGCCGTGCGCGTTGGCCAGGAAGAGGATGCCGGTCTTGCCGTCGTTGCGGGTGTCGAGGATGACGCCGGCGTAGTCGTCGGTGTTGCCGCTGATGCTGTCCCGGTCGTTGAAGCCGCCCTTGATCTGCGCCGGCGCGGGATCCTGGAAGTCGAAGCCGGCGTAGAAGAAGCGGTCGTCGTAGGCGAGGAAGGCGGTGCTCCTGGCCTTCGGCTCGACGTTGTCGCCGGGGTTGGTCTCGTACCACTTGTCGATGCGCTCGGCCTGTTGCCAGCCGGCGTCGGAGAGGTCGCCGTCGATGACGACGGGGGCGGTGAGGCGGCGGATATTGAGCGGCGGGTTGGCGGCCTGCTGCGCGAGCGCTGGCAGGGCTGGGGCGGATAGAAGTACACCGATGAGGAGC
>DASYMJ010000180.1:0-1767 GCA_036009105.1 Thermoanaerobaculia bacterium
CCACTCCCAGCTCGTCCCACGGGATTTTGGCCGGGTCGGGGCTCGAGAAGACGCGCAGCTCCCGGCCGTCGATGGTGATGCCGTTCTCGCCCGCCTTCACGTCGTTCGCGATCGTCTTGTGGACCGAGTCGTACTTCAGAAGATAGGCGAGGGTGTCGGGGCCGGTGAGGTCGTTCACCGCCACGAACTCGATGTCGTACTTCTTTTCTAGCGAGGCGCGCAGCACGTTGCGCCCGATGCGGCCGAATCCGTTGATGCCAACCTTAACCATCGAAAATTCTCCTCTACTGGCCGCGCTAGTATATCGGCGTGAATCCGACTGCGAGTTCCGTGCAACCTTCGGCTCTGCTCAGCTCAGGCGTCACGCCGTTGCGCTGGGACGGCAAGGCGTTGTTTCTGCTGGACCAACGGCTGCTTCCGCGGGAGGAGGTGTGGCTGGAATGCCGGACCGCCTCCGCCGTCGCTGAGGCCATCCGCACCATGGTGGTGCGCGGCGCCCCGGCCATCGGCATCAGCGCCGCGTTCGGCATGGCCATGGCCGCACGCGCCGGGGAGGACCTGCAGCGCACCGCGGATGAGATGAAGCGCTCTCGTCCAACGGCGGTGAACCTGGCCTGGGCAGTCGACAGGATGCTCGCGCATTCCGGCGATCCCGCGGCCGAGGCGGAGCGCATCCTCGAAGAAGACGTCGCCGCCAACCGCGCCATGGGCCGCTTCGGCGCCGAGCTCCTCGGCGTCACCTCCACGGTGCTCACCCACTGCAACGCCGGCGCCCTCGCCACCGGCGGCTACGGCACGGCCCTCGGCGTGATCCGCGCCGCGGTCGAGAGCGGCCGCAGCGTGGCGGTGTTCGCCGATGAAACGCGCCCGTACCTGCAGGGCGCGCGGCTCACCGCCTGGGAGCTGCAGCGCGACGGCATCGACGTCACCCTCATCACCGACAGCATGTCGGGCCACTTCTTCCAGCAGGGGAAGTTCGACGCCGCGATCGTCGGCGCGGACCGCATCGCCGCGAACGGCGACACCGCGAACAAGATCGGGACGTACACCGTGGCCGTGCTCGCGCACGCGCACGGCGTGCCGTTCTACGTGGCCGCGCCGCTGTCGACCATCGATCCCGCCTGCCCGAGCGGCGCGGAGATCCCGATCGAGGAGCGCAGCGAGAACGAAGTCGTGGAGATGAACGGCACGCGCGTCGCGCCCGAAGGGATCCACGTGCGCCATCCGGCCTTCGACGTCACTCCGGCGCGCCTCATCACCGCCATCATTACGGAGCGAGGCGTGCTGCGCCCGCCGTTCCCGGAGGCGATACGCAACGTCTTCAACGCCTGATCGCCGCGCTCTGGTTCGGCAGCGCCGCCTTCCTGATGCTGGCCGCCTCCGCCGCGTTCCGCGCCGCGGGCAATCCCACCGTCGCGGCGGACGTGGTCGGCGCGATGCTCACCCGCTGGCACTACATTGCCCTCGCCGCACCGCTGGTGCTCTTCGCACTGGAGCTGCGCCGCGTGCGCCGCGTCGTCCTGCTCCTGCTGTTCGCTTGCGTCCTGCTGGCAGCCGCGCAATCGTTCGTCGACCTGCAGATCCGCGCCATCCGCGCCGGCTCCCCGGTCGCGATCTCCGAGCTGCGCCGCGAAAACCCGCTCCGCCGCCGCTTCGGCATGCTGCACGGCTTCTCGATGATGCTCCTCGCGCTGCAGGCGATCGGGGCGGGGGTGGTGGTGGGGGCGAGGAACGCCGATTGATCTGGAGTACGTAGGAAAAATCCCT
>DASYMJ010000181.1:0-29733 GCA_036009105.1 Thermoanaerobaculia bacterium
GGCGACGGCGTGTTCACGAACGGCGGCGCCATCCAGACGCACACTTACGCGGCCGCGAACACCTACTCCGTGGTCCTGTCGGTGACGGACACCATCCAGCAGACCGCGTCCACCACGCGGACCGCAATCGCCTGCAACCCCCTCGGCATCTCCACCCAGCCCGCCTCGCAGACGGTCACCCCCGGCTCGAGCGTCACGCTGTCGGTAGTGGCCAGCGGCAGCGGCGCGTTCACCTATCAGTGGTACGAAGGCGCCAGCGGCACGACCACCACGCCGGTGGGGACGAACAGCAGCTCGTTCAATACCGGCACCCTCACCGTGACGAAGTCGTACTGGGTGCGGGTGACGAGCAGCTGCAACGTCTCGCACAGCATCAACAGCAATACGGCGACGGTCAGCGTCGTCTGCACCGCGGCGCCGGTCATTACCACCCAGCCGGCCTCCCCCACCATCAACTCCGGCCAGTCGGTCACGCTCACCGTGGCGGCGACCCAGGCCGCGGCCTATCAGTGGTACCAGGGCGTCAGCGGCACCACGACCACCCCGATCGGCACCAACAGCAGCTCCCTCACCGTCACCCCGGCTGGCACCAGCAGCTACTGGGTGCGCGTGTCGAACTCCTGCGGCAGCGTCAACAGCAATACCGCCACGGTGACGGTCTGCGCGCCGCCCACCATCACCACCCAGCCGGGATCGCCGACCATTCCGAGCGGCTCGACGGCGACCCTCACCGTCGTGGCCGGCGGCAGCGGACCGTTCACCTATCAATGGTTCGACGGGCCGAGCGGCACCACGATCACGCCGGTCGGCGCGAACAGCGCTTCGTTCACCACGCCGGCCCTGACCGTCAACAAGCAGTACTGGGTGCGCGTCACGAGCTCGTGCAACGGCACGGCGAGCGTCAACAGCATCACGGCCAATGTGACCGTCACCTGCAATGCGGCTCCGAGCATCACCGCGCAGCCGGCCTCGCGCACGATCAACGCCGGGCAGTCGACCACGCTGACCGTGACCGCGACGACCAGCGGCACCACCACCTATCAG
Source organism: Thermoanaerobaculia bacterium (assembly GCA_036009105.1). Lineage (GTDB taxonomy): Bacteria > Acidobacteriota > Thermoanaerobaculia > Gp7-AA8 > Gp7-AA8 > JAFAVZ01. The sequence goes on from DASYMJ010000181.1 coordinate 1,045, forward strand.
TGGTTCCAGGGCACCGCGCCGAACACCGGCCAGCCGGTGGGCGGCAACAGCAGCTCGCTCACCGTGACGCCGGCCACGACCACCAATTACTGGGTGCGCGTCAGCAACGGCTGCGGCAACGCGGACAGCGTCACCGCGACGGTGACGGTCTGCGCGCCGCCTTCCATCACCAGCCAGCCCGCTTCGACCACGATCGTCACCGGCCAGTCGGCCACCCTCAGCGTCGGCGCCGCCGGCGGCGCTCCGCTCGCCTATCAGTGGTACGAAGGGACCAGCGGCGTGACCACGACGCCCGTGGGGACGAACAGCAGCTCGTTCAATACCGGCGCGCTCGCCGCAACCAAGTCGTACTGGGTGCGCGTGACCAGCAGCTGCAACGGCACGGCGATCGTCAACAGCAACACGGCGACGGTCACCGTCGTGCCGCCGCAGATCACGCGGCGCCAGAAGTCGTTCAACACGGTCAACTCGCAGAGAGCCATCACCACGAGCTGGGCCCAGGCCACGCAGGCCGGCAACCTCCTCGTGGCGGTGATCTCCGCGGACACGGACCCGAATTTCTGCGTCTTCCAGCCGCCGGCCGGCTGGCAGCTGGCCGTGACCTACGAGTGGAACAACGTCAAGTCGTCCATCTACTACATCCCGAACAACGCCGGCAGCCGGACGTCCGAGACGTTCAACGTGCAGGCCGGCTTCCACAACATGACCCTGGTGCTGGCCGAGTACTCCGGCGTGGCGCTGACCAACCCGCTCGATAAGACCGCGTTCGACGGCGACAACGTCAACAGCGGCACCATCAGCACCGGCACCACGCAGACCACGGTGCAGCCGAAGGAGCTGGTGATCACCGCCCTTTCCGTCCCCGTCGGAACGGATTTCTCCAATCCGTCCAACGGCTTCACGGAGATCGACGATCACTCGGTCCTCTCCTATCTGACCGCGGCCGTGCACGAGCGCATCACCACCACGGCAGGCGTGTTCGGCCACTCCGCGACGGTCGGCACTTCCGGCACGCAATGGGTGGGCATGGTGGCCACCTTCAAGTCGGCCAACCCGAACTAGCCCGGCGCCATGGGCGGGGCAGGAGGCGGGACGTTTCTGCTTCCTGCCCTTTTTATTTTTGTATGGAAGGGGGTATTGGAACCTATCAGCGTCACTCCCATTGGTGGTATTAAGGAGGTATGCGCATGAAGATGTTGGCGCTGTTGGTCCTGCTGGCCGCAGGGAGACCGGCGTGGCAATGGACGGATGAGGAGCGCATCGCGGCTCGCTTCGACGAGAGCGCGCGCCGCACGCGGATCGAGGCGCGGCTTCGGACCCGCGGCGAGGCCAAGACCGCCGGCCCCCCTCTTCATGACGTGCTTCAGGGCGCCGACCATCCCGAGCTCCTCCTCCCCCACGAGATCTTCGGTACGTTCACCCGGGCCGCCTACGCGGCCGAGGACGAGACGGCGAAGATCATGCGCCAGGACGCGGCGGAGAAGGCCTCCCAGCTCGGATTGCCCGCCAACTTTCTGGACGTGGTCGCCCGCGAGGCGGCCGATTTCATCGCCCTGCAGAAGCGGGAGACCGCATTGCGCGACCGCATGACCGCTCCCGGGGAGAACGGCGCACTGCTTCTCAACGAGATCAAGCGCCTCGAGGCCGAGGAGTGTCCCGCCCGCGCCGCGGCCATCGGCCGCCTGCGGACCATCTACGGCCGCGAGACGTTCGACCGCTACCTCTACACCGCGCTCGCCCCGGGCGTGTTCTTCACGTTCTTCGAGCCGCAGGACGCACAGCAACTCCGCGCCCGGGAACGGGGCTGCCAATGAAGCGCCTGGTCCTGGTTGCCCTCCTGCTCTGGTCCGCCTCCGTCCAGGCCAGCTTCTACGGCCACTTCAATGGCTATACGACGCTTTCCCGCTCCGGCTCCACGGTGCTCACCGCGACGGACGTGCAGTTCGTCCTCGACAACTATCCCTGCCTCTCCGGCTGCTCCTATCGCATGCAGGGGAATCATCAGCTGCGGGAGAGCAGCGGCGGCGGGATCGTGCTGCAGAAGCAGTGGGGCGTGGTCAGCCCGCTGCATTACCGCGCGAATTTCAGCGCCAACGGGGCCCCCGGCTTCTGCTACTTCGCTCAGAACAACGGGGCGGCCTATCTCACCTCATCGGATCAATCGCCTTTCATCACCCCCAACACGCCGCTCAGCCTCGGCTCGGACGGTCCCTGGCTCAGCGCGACCGCCTGCATCCCTCTGTTGCCGCCCAAGCCCGAATGCCCGGGCGATCCATCCTGCCCTCCCACCGGCAATACCTGCCTCCCCGAAGACACCACCTGCCAGCTCTCCCCCATCGTGATCAACCTCGGCAACGGCAAGTACGACCTCGCCGGCGACGATGACCCGGTGCGTTTCGACCTCGACGCCGACGGCAGCCTGGATCGCATCACCTGGACCGCCCGGGCCAATCGCGACATGGCCTTCCTGGCCCTCGACCGCAACCAAAACGGCCGCATCGACGACGGCGCCGAGCTGTTCGGCGATCACACGCCCGTTCCCTCGCCCGGCATCGCCGCGAACGGCTTCGACGCCCTCGCCGCCCTCGACGCGAACGGCGACGGCCTGGTCGACGCCCGCGACCCCTCCTGGCCCCGCCTGCTCCTCTGGGTCGACGCCAACCACGACGGCACCTCCGCCCCTCCCGAGCTCACCCCGCTCTCATCCACGAACATCACCTCACTCGAGGTCCGCTACCGCCACACCGACCGCACGGACGACGACGGCAACGTGTTCCGCTATGCCGCAAAGCTGCATCGCCGCGGGGCGGGGGACCGCACTTATTACGACGTGTATTTCCACCGGGTGGAGTGAGGGGGGGTCTGCGCGGTCATCACGAGACGGTCACGGCCGCCCAGTCGATTCTTCCTCCCGGATTCGGCGCTCCCTCGGGCCGCGGTCGCGTGACGTCCACGGCGAGCGCGAGGAGGCGGCCGCTCAGTTCGAGAAGCACCTTGTCGGCAAGGAGCTGGTCGGCAATCTCGTCGAAACGGTCGATCCCCAGCCGCTCGCGCAGTTCGTTGCGACCGACGGCCTCGTCGCACGCGGCGTAAAGGCGCGCGGCGTCTCCTTCCAGGCGGTGGCGGTCCGCTGCGCGGCAGGAGCGCGTGTCGACGAGCTCGATCGCGTCCGCGTCGTACCGCATCTCCAGCACCGGGCGCGAGCCGTTCCGATGCGCTTCGCGCCAGAGACCGAGCCACGCCAGGAGCAGGCTCTGTCCGATCCCCTCCTGCGACGGCGCGCGGCGATCGACGAATTCATACGCGAGCTGCTGCATCTCCTCGTCTCCCAGCGGATAGACCTGCGCGTATGCCGGCTCCGGCACCAGGTCAAAGCCGTATTTCGCCGCATCGCGGTGATACGGGCTGAAGCGCATGAACTGGATGGGGACGGCGAATGATGGCGGCGGCAGATGCATCACCGACGGCAGCCACATCAGCATCTCGATGTACGAGGCGTCGCGCTGGCCCGGAACGTCGACCAGGAAGACCCACGAGATGTCCATTGCCAGCTCCGCCGCCCACTTGAGCAGCTGCACGTTCATCCACGCCTTGTTGCCCTTGGCCAGCAGGTGCAGGATCTCGTCGTGCAGGCTCTCGATGCCCGGCTGAATGGAGCGGACGCCGGCGTCGGAAAAGCTCTGCATGTGATGGCGGCGGAGATTGGCCTTCGTCTCATAGAAGATGTCGTAGCCGCAGCCGGCGAGGAGCGGCAGCATCGTCTGGTGGTACTGCATGTCGATGATGTTGTCGACGACGGTGAAGCGGCGCACGCCGTAGCGCGCGGCCAGGCGGTGGAAATCCTGCGCGGCGCGCTCCGGACTCTTGGCCCGGAAAGCCATGTTGCCGCCATTGAGTCCGCAGAAGGTGCAATGCGACTTCGCGCCCCACCAGCAGCCGCGGGAGGTCTCGACCACCAGCGCCGGCATGATGAGCTCGCGCAGCGGCGAGCGGTCCAGCGCGGTGAAATAGTCGTCGTAGTCGGGAGTGGGGATGGTATCGACGGACCAGACCGAGGCGCGGGGCGGCTCGATGTCCACGCGCGCGGCGATCGCCGCATCGATCACGCCTGGCGGCGGCGCGATGTCGCGCCCGCGGGCCAGGACATCGCGTACGAACGGCACGATGATCTCGTCGGCCTCGCCGGAGACGACGAAGTCCACCCATGGGAATGCGCGCCGCGTGGCCATGCCCATGGCCGACTCGCAATTCGTGCCGCCGATGATCGTGACGATGGACGGATCGCGCTCGCGCACCGCGCGTAACAGCGCCAGGGACGCGGCCTGCTGCTGGAAGGTCGATGTGCAGCCCACGATGCGGGGGCGTTGGGCCACGATCTGGTCGGCCAGCTGTGCGGTGAAGCGGGACGCTTCTTCCCGCAGCCGAAGCAGGATCTCCCGAGGATCGGCTCCGCTCGCCGCGGCGCGGCTCCCGGAGATCTCTTCCCCGCACGTAGCGAGGTACGCAGGATCAACAACGGCCATTTCCGGAAACGCAGCGGCCGCAAAAGTCCACTCGCCGATGAACAGGGACGTTTTGGAGGCGAGTACCGCGTCGTAGGCATGCAGGCCGACGCGCGCGGCGAAATCGAGGCAGGCGTAGCGCGACTGCACATCCACACCCGCGGCGCGCAATTCGGCGCTCAACAGGCCAAGGGCGATCGAAGGGCGTTCGACCGCGGCGTATGGCATCGAGACGAGACAGACATCCATGGCGGAATTTTCGCTGCCAGGAATATAACTACAGGTAGGGATTTACGCCAGCCCGTCACTCCTCCTAATGAGCGCACATCCCGTGGCGGCGAGCCGGCAAAGGGCTGATCGCGCGAAAAGGAAAGAAAGGAGAGGCTAATGGCAAATACCGGCAAAGGTGGTTATGGAAGCGGCTACGGCAGCGGTCCCGTCATGTTCTACGGCGTGGTGATCCACGACAGCATCAAACGTGGAAACCACGACGAGATGAGGAAGCTCCTGGCCGATGCGAAGAAGCATCACCAGGAACAGGGCGACCTGGCAAAGGCCATCCAGGAGCTGGAAGCCGCCATCAACAAGAAGTAATCGCCAATGGAAACGGGAAAGCTGCCGCACCGCTATGCAACGGAGGACGACTGGTCGAACAGTCATCCGGTCCATGCCGTATGGGAGATCACGCTGGCGTGCAACCTCAAGTGCATGCACTGCGGATCGCGCGCCGGCAAGGCCCGGCCGGAGGAACTGACGACCGAGGAGTGCCTCGATGTCGTGCGGCAGCTTGCTCGGCTGCGGGTGCGGGAAGTGTCGATCATCGGCGGCGAGGCCTTTCTCCGCCGCGACTGGCTCGACATCATCCGCGCTCTGACCGATCACGGCATTCACCCCAGCCTGCAGAGCGGCGGGCTGGCCCTCAATGAAGATCGTATCCGCGCGGCAAAGGAGGCGGGACTGCGCTCCTGCGGCATCTCCCTCGACGGCTCACAGGAGCTGCACGACAAATTGCGCGGCGTGAAGGGCTCGTACGAGCATGCCATGCGCGCCCTCCGTCTGCTGAAGAAGTACGAGATCGTCAGCAGCGTCAACACGCAGATCGGCGCCACCACGCTGCCCCATCTTCGCGGCCTGCTCCACGCCATCGCCGCCGTGGGCGTGCGCAACTGGGCCATCAATCTGACCGTGGCCATGGGCAACGCCGTCGACAACCCCGAGGTGCTGATGCAGCCTTATCAGATCCTCGAGTTGATGCCCCATCTGGCGGAGCTGTTCGACGAAGCAGCGACGCTCGGCGTGCTGATGCAGCCCGCCAATGCCCTCGGCTATTTCGGGCCGTATGAGCATCGCTGGCGCGCCCAGAGCGTCGAGCTCGGATATTTCCAGGGCTGCTCCGCCGGCCATGTCGGCCTCGGCATCGAAGCCGATGGGACGATCAAGGGTTGCCCATCCCTTCCGACGTCGGAGTACGCCGGCGGCAACGTCCGCGACCTGACCATTGAACAGATCTGGAATCACTCCAGCCAGCTCCGCTTCACGCGCGACCGCACCGTGGAAGACCTGTGGGGCTTCTGCCGCACCTGCTATTACGCGGACGTCTGCCGCGGCGGATGTACCTGGTCGGCGCATTCGCTGCTCGGCCGCCCCGGGAACAATCCGTATTGTCATCACCGCGCCCTGACGCTGGCCAGGGAGGGAAAGCGCGAGCGCATCGCGAAGGTGCAGGAAGCGGGACCGCGCTCGTTCGACACCGGCCGCTTCGCCCTGCTTCTCGAACCGCTCGACGGCACCGGCGAAGCTGTCGTGCAGTCCCCCCCACCTCCCCGCCCGCCCGGCTCGGTGCCTCACTCTGCCGCCGACCGCGTACCGCCCGCCCTCACGCTATGCCGCGGCTGCGAACAGTATGTGTATCCGGAGACGGTCGACTGCCCGTTCTGCGGCGGAAACGTGCCTGCTCTTGCCGAGGCGCATGGGCGGGGGGAGGCGGAGCTTGCTGCTGCCGCGGAGAGAGTGCGGGCGTTGATGGCGCAATGAGGGAGGGTGGTGCCCAGGGACGGAATTGAACCGCCGACACGAGGATTTTCAGTCCTCTGCTCTACCAACTGAGCTACCTGGGCGCGGGGGGCCTGCGAAAAGCGCGGCGGAAGATACCACGCGGTGGTGCGGGTGTAAATGCAAGGGACGGCAAGGGCATTCCCGTCACGAAACACGGTCGCGGACGAGCGCGGCGAGGCCGCGCAAAGGGGCGGCGGAAACACCCAGGGGGGCGATCGCGGAGAGCGATGTCTCCACCAGTTCCGAGCTGAGCTTGCGGGCGCCGTCGATGCCGGCGAGCTTGACGAAGGTCAGGCGTTGGGCGTCTTTGCCCACGTCCTTGCCGAGCGTCTCGGGGGTGCTGACTACGTCGAGCACGTCGTCGGTGATTTGGAAGGCGAGGCCGAGGTTCTTGGCGAAGATCTCCACGCGGCGGAGGCGGGCCGCATCGATGTTCGCCAGCATCCCCCCCACCGCCGCCGCCGCGACGAACAGCGCGCCGGTCTTGCGGGAGTGGATGAACTCCAGCGTGTCGAAGTCGAGCGTCGAGCCCTCCGAGTGCAGGTCCACCGCCTCGCCCGCGATCGTGCCGTTCCAGCCCACCGCCTCCACCACCCGGTCGAGCACCGAGGCGAGCGGCCAGCGGCGCGGTGAAAGCGAAGCGTGGTTGCGGGCGACCAGGCCGTAAGAGTGATTGAGCAGCGCGACGGCGGAGAGGATGGCCAGGTCCTCGCCGAACTCGCGGTGCAGCGTCGGAGCGCCGCGGCGCAGCAGAGCGTCGTCCATGGACGGCAGGTCGTCGAGGATGAGCGACGAGGTATGGATCAGCTCCATGGCCGCGGCGGCGGGGAGGAGTTTCTCGGCCCGGCAGCCGACCGACTCCCCTGCCGCGATGGTCAGAATGCCGCGCACGCGCTTGCCGGCCGAGGCGAGCGACCTCTGCAGTGGGGCGGCGAGCGGATGAGGTGCGCCGAGGCGGGTGGAGAGGTCGGCCAGGAAGCCGTCGATGAGGGCCCGCCGCGAGGTGAAGTAGTCGTTCATGGCGGCGGCTGCATGGTAGCATCCGAGCGGGAAGTCTATGGCACGTCAATACTTCGGGCGGACCCAACAGATGTGGGTCCTGATCGTCGCCTGCTTCGTATTCTTCGCTCTCCTCCTTCTGCTCGTGCCCGGCATGACGGCGGCCTTGTTCCGGCGCGTCCTGCTCGTGGCGGCGATCACCGGAGGCGCCACAATCGTCGCCTTCCAGTTCTGGCTGTCCCGCGTCCTGAGCCGCCGCGAGTCGTCCATCCAGCTGCTCAACCGCATCACCGCGGGCGACCTCACCCTCAACGCCCGCGACATCGAGAGCGCCGCCCGCTCGGCGCGCATGACCGCCGCCCTCCGCGCCCTCGTCTCCAACCTCGAGCGCACCATCCGCCGCTTCGGCCAGCTGGCCACGGACGTGGCCAAAGTCAGCGACCAGATCAGCAGCCGCTCGCGCATCCTGGCCAAGAGCAGCGCCTCGCAGCTCCAATCCACCGAGTCGACCTCCACCTCGGTCGGCCAGATCGATACCTCCATCAAGTCGGTCCGCCGGAGCATGGAAGACCTCTCCGCGAACGCGGAAGAGACCTCCACCTCCGTCCTGCAGATGTCGGCCTCGATCGAGGAGGTGAGCCGCATCGCCGACACCCTCTCCGAATTCGTGGAGCAGACCGGCTCGGCCATCGAAGAGATGATCGCCTCCATCAACGAGGTGGCCACCAACACGGAGAGCTTCTCCTCCTTCGCCACCCAGACCGCCAGCTCCATGGTGGAGATGAACGCCACGACCGACGAGATCGGCAAGTCGGCCAAGCAATCCTCCGAGCTCGCGCGCTACGTGAAAGACGCGGCGAACGAGGGGCGCGGGGCCGTGGCCAGCACCGTGGACGGCATGCGCAAGATCCAGCAGGCGGTGGAAGAGGCGAAAGACGCGCTGGCCGAGCTGGCCGAGCGCTCCCAGGAGATCGGCGAGATCGTGCGGGTGATCGACGAGATCGCCGGGCAGACGAACCTCCTCGCCCTGAACGCGGCGATCATCGCCGCGCAGGCCGGCGAGCGCGGCAAAGGCTTCGCCGTGGTGGCGGACGAGATCCGCGACCTCTCCGAGCGCACCTCCGTCTCGACGGATGAGATCCGCACGCTGATCCAGAACGTGCAGCGCGGCGTGGCGCGGGCCGGCGAGCAGCTGAACATCAGCGCCGACCGGGTGGCGGACGGCGTCGGCCTCACCGCGCGGGCCTCCCAGGTGCTGGACAAGATCCTCGACCTGACCGACCGCTCCACCAGCTCCATCTCCGAGATCGCCCGCGCGACGGAAGAGCAGTCGCGCGGCAGCGCCGCGGCGACGAGGGCCATCGAGGAAGTGACGAAGATGGTCCAGCAGACCGCGGCCGCGACGCAGCAGCAGTCGCTGACCTCGCGCAAGATCGGCGAGCAGGCCTCGATGGTGCGCGACTACACCAAGCACCTCAAGCGCGCCATGAACGAGCAGGAGACCGGCAGCCGCGCCATCAGCCGGGCCATGGAAAACATCATGGGCCTCGTGCAGAGCGTGCTCGAGTCCACCGCCGTGCTGGCCGCGGAAAGCTCCGCCATCGTCAAGTCGATGGGGATCATCAACGCCGGCTCGCGCGAGTCGAGCTTCGGCGTGACGGACCTGAACCAGATGGCCAATACCCTCAGCCACGAGTCGACGCTCCTGGGCCAGGAGCTGGGCCGCTTCCGCCTGCCCCAGCCGAACGTGGGCGGCGCCATCACCACCGCCACGGTGCTGTGGCAGAACCTCACCTTCGATCCCGCCTACACCTCCGCGAACGCGCTCGGCTTCATCTCCAAGGCGGTGCACGCGAAGCTCGTCGCATACGGCGAAGGAGCCGAGCTCACCCCGGAGATCGCGGAGCGTTGGGAGGTGCTCGATCAGGGGCACACCTACCGCTTCCACCTGCGCAAGGGGGTCCGCTTCCACAACGGCCGGCTGCTGGAGGCGCGGGACGTGTACGAGACGTTCGTCCGCCTGCTGCTGCCGGAGGTGAAGTCGACCGGCGCCTGGATCCTGCGCAGCGTGCGCGGCGCGAAGGACGTGATGAGCGGCAAGACCCGCGCGCTGGAAGGGGTGATCGTGCGAGACGAGCACACCGTCGAGATCCAGCTGGAGGAGCCGATCGCGTTCTTCCTCTCCCTCCTCACCATGCACGAGGCGGCGATCATCCCGGTCGAGGAAACGCGCGACGCGGGCCAGTACCGGCTGCGCGGCGTCGGCGCCGGGCCGTTCCGGGTGGAGGAAGCGATGGAAGGACAGCGGGTGCGGCTGGCGCGCAACCGCGATTTCTTCGTCGCCGGCGAGCCGCTGCTCGACGAGCTGACCTTCCGCCTCGACCTGCGCAGCTTCCGCGATGTGGCGGAGGCGTTTCTGCGCGGAGAGCTCGACATCGCTCATGCCATTCCTCTCAAGATGGTCGATGCGCTGCAGGACGATCCTCGCATCGCGCCATATCTGCAACAGACCATTCAGCTGCATACGTCGTACGTCGGCTACGACTCGTCGCAGGCGCCGTTCGACCGGGTGGAGGTGCGGCAGGCGGTGAACCACGCCATCAACCGGCAGCGGATCAACGAGCGCGTCTACGCCGGCCTGGGGATGATCGCCGAGTCGCTCCTCCCTCCCGGCCTGCTCGGCTACGACGCGACGATCCGGGGCCTCCCCTACGATCCGGAGCGCGCGCGGCAACTGCTGCGCCAGGCCGGCCACGGGGCGGGCTTCGACATCGAGTACCGCACCTGGGACACGGACGAGTTCAACAACTCGGGCCTGGTGCCGCTGCTGATCGAGGACCTCGAGGCGGTGGGCATCCGGGTACGGGTGACCGGGCACACCGCGCCGGAGGCGAGCGCGCCGCGGCAGCGACCCGGCCACGGCCTGCTCTACTGCGCGAACTGGTACGCCGACTTCCCCGACTCGGACAACTTCTTCTACGTCCTCTTCCACACCGACTCCACGTCCGTGCGCGGGCTGCACTATCACCGGCCGGAGGTCGATGCCCAGATCCTGGAGGCGCGGCGGACGAACGACAGCGAGCGCCGCGCGGAGATCTATCGCCGCCTCGACGAGCTGGTCGTGCGCGAGGCGCCCATCGCGCCGTTGTTCCACGAGCGCCTCTTCCTGGTGCACAAGCCGGGCGTGCGCGGCGTGCGGACCTCGCTCGTGCCGCCGCCGGTGCGCTACAACGGCGTGTGGCTGGAGAACGGAGATTAGCGAGCGCCCGCGGGTCCACGCCGCGCTGCTCGCGGCGGCGATCTTCTTCTCCCTCAACTACATCGTCTCCAAGCAGACCATGGGCCTCATCACGCCCATCACCTTCGCGTATCTGCGCGTGGTCGGCGCGGCGATCGTGCTCAATCTCCTGCCGCGGGAGCGGACGCCGCTCGCGCGCGCGGACGAGAAGCGCCTCGTGCTCTACGCCATCCTCGCCGTGGCCATCAACCAGACCCTGTTCCTCGGCGGGCTGTCGCTGACCAGCGCGCACATCGCGGCCATCGTCATCGGCACCATCCCGGTCTTCACCCTCGCCGCCGCGATCGCCACCGGCCGCGAGCGGGCCACGGGGGCGAAGGTCGGCGGCATTGCCCTGGCGGCGGCCGGCGCGTTGCTGGTGGTCGGCGTGGAAGGGGTGGAGGGCTCGCTGCGCACGCTGGCCGGCACGCTGATGCTCCTCGGCAACTCGCTCTCCTACGCGCTCTACCTCGTGCTGTCCAAGCCGATGATGGCCCGCATTTCGGCGCGGCGCGCGCTGGCGCGGATGTTCGCCTGGGCCACGCTCCTGCTGGTGCCGGTGGCGCTCGTGCCGCTGCTGCGCGAGCCGTGGGCCGCCATCCCGCCCCGCGCCTGGCTGGGCCTGGGGTTCGTCATCGCCCTGCCGACCGTCGGCGCCTATCTGCTCAACGCCTGGGCCCTGGCGCGCGCGGACAGCTCGACCGTCGCCGCCTACACCTACGTCCAGCCGGTGCTCACCGCCCTCCTCGCCGCGCTGTTCCTCGGCGAGACGATCGGCATCGCCGCGGTGGCCGCGGCGGTGATGATCTTCACGGGCGTGTGGCTGGCGTCGCGCCGCGCCGTGTCGGCTACGGAGCCTTCGCGCCGTTGACCTGCTGCAGCTGTTGATTCGCCTGCACCGCCATGCCGTCCGTCCGCGGCGCTGCCCCCAGCCACTGCGCCACAAAGTTGCGCGAGGTGAGGTTGCCGGGCGATTCCACGCCGCCGTCGATCGCCTTGCGCGCCTGGTACGACAGCATCCAGCCCAGGGGCATGGAGACCTCGCGCTGCACGAGGCGGAACTCGATCACCGTGTTCGGCACCGGGCCGAGCGGCGGCACGCCGAATTGCGAGGAGGTGCGCACGTCGCCCACCGCCTGCCGCCCGCGCGCGCCGCGCGTGGCGAGCAGGGCGCGCAGCGGCGAGAGCACTTCGTTCGCCCACTTCTCCGCGGCCTGCGGCTCGACCGGTCTCGTCGCCGGCGGCGCCTGGTTGAAGTCGGCAAACCTGCAGTCGCCCGGCCGTTTCGTCACCGTCGGGCCGCAGTTCTCGTAATCGATGAGGATCACCACGGGCGTCAGCCGCGGGTCCGCGTGCTGCCGGATCAGCAGCACCAGCTCGGCGGCGGTCACGGCGCCGGAGTTCTCGAAGTAGCCGCCGTCCACCACATGGCCGAGGGTGCCGATGCGGCCCGCGGGCGAGACGTAGGTGAAGCGGGCGCTCATGCCCGCCGTCGCGCTGAGCGGGAGGTCGCTCCCGAGCAGCGCGATGCCGTCGAACGCATCGCGGAAGACGAGCTGCGAGCGGTCGCCGCGGACGTCGCAGTTGCTGGTGATGATGCGGTCGCCCGTCTCCACCATGGTGCCGTTGATGAAGACCGACGGCAGATCCGCATGCTTCGCGTACAGATCGAGCAGGCCGCGGGCGAACGTCGGATTGCCGTAGCCCTTCTCCCACGCCTCTTCCAGCGCGCGCTCGCGGTCGGGGAAGCCGAAAGGGAGGAAGCGCTGCACGAAGTCGGACTGGGTCATGGCGGCGAGCGTCGGGGAGAGGAAGTCCTCGCCCAGCGCCTTCGAGCCGCGGGCATGCATGTCCGGGCCGCCTTCGGAGAGCAAGGCGCTGAAGGTCAGCGTGCCGAGGGAGCCGCCGGAGACGCTGCTGACGGCGAAGAGGTTGCGGCGGAAGAGCGGATTGGTGTCCTGCAGCGAGTCGAGCACCGCCGCCGTCCAGTAGCCGGCGCGGATGCCACCCCCTTCCGTCGCCACGATGAAGACCGGGATGCGGTCGCTCGCGCCGTAATTCGGCGATACGCGGGTGTACCACTCATCGAATTTCTGCTGCACGGTCGGCCGCACGCCCACCGCCCCCGGCACGGTGCGAACGATGTGGTTGCGGTCCGCCAGCGGGCTGACCAGGAACGCCTCGATGACGAGGAAGGTCAGGATCGGCACCCGCATCCGCATGCCGCAGTAGACGATGACGCTCCCGAACGGCACCCACAGCACGAGCGTGAGCAGCACGATCGACCCCGCGCCGAAGCCCATGAACCAGGTCGGATTCGCGGTGGAGACGATGAAGAAGATGAGCTCCAGCACCAGGAAGGCGATGAGCATGAAACGCGTGCTCCTGGCCAGCTGCCCCGGCGATACATGCTCGATGGTGGCGTCATCCTTCTTCTCCAGCCAGCGCCGGCGCAGCACGACGGCGACGAGGAAGATGACGAACGAGACGGCGATGATGACGAGGATGGCGGGAATGACGGTGCTGACGCCGTCGCCGTACGTCTGCCGCACTTTGTAGAACGCGTAGAAGACGGCGACGAAGAGCAGCGCGCCGAGGATGCGCGGCAGCCAGAGCGCCCAATCGCGCAACCCCTCGCTCTCCGGATCGGGCGTGTGCCCAAAGTACGCATCGTCCGCGGAGGCCGGCGGCGCGACGCGCAACATCTGCCGCGCCCAGAACCAGATCTGGTACCCCAGCAGGTTCAGGAGCAGGAGGAAGACCGCGATCAAGATCCAATGCGCGGAGCCGGTGGCCGGATCGACTTCGCCCAGGGCGCGGACGATGTCCTGCCCCTGATCGGCGAGGATGAAGGCGAAGGCGGCCGCCGCCAGGGCCAGGATGCTGAAGCGGATCGGCAGCAGGAAGAGGTAGACGATCTTCAGGCGCCGCGAGAAACGTGCGAGCCAGCTCATGATGAGGAGGGGCGTGTGCCGGGCTCTTCCCTACCCGCAACCCGATCCTTCGATTTGACGAACGATCGCCCGTCCCCACAATGCGACCCATGCACCGTCAGGTCGTGGAAATTCAGCGGCTCTATCCGCAGGTCTATCTCGCCTGCCATGTCGATCACGTCCGGGCGACATCGACGGAGTGGCAGCTCTCCTCCAAGGACGCCTCCATCCTGGCCCATCTCGACCGCGACCTCCCCACCAGCCCGCGCCACCTCGCCGCGCACCTCGGCGTGGTGCCGTCCACGCTCTCCGCGGCGCTGCTCCGCCTGGTGAAGCTCGGCTACATCACCAGCACGCCGCGCGATGACGACCGCCGTCAGCGCGAGCTGCGCCTGACCGACCGCGGCGCCGAGGCGATGGCTTCCACTTCGGTGCTCGATGCGGCGCGGGTGGAGGTGGTGCTGGGGAAACTCTCGGCCGCGGAGCGGGAGGAGGCGGTGCGCGGACTGGCGCTGCTGGCCCGCGCCGCGCGCGCCGTGAAGGAGGACGCATGAAGATCGCGCTCATCATCATCGGGAGTCTCGTCGCGTTGCTGGTGATGGCCGGCGCCGTGCTGGCGCTGATCGGCTCGCGCCTGCCGCGCCATCACGTCGCCACGTGCTCGCAACACTTCGCCTCGCCGCCGGCCGCCGTCTACGCCGCGATCCACGACTTCGCCTCGTACGGCAAGTGGCGCAAGGACGTCAAGCGCGTGGAGCTCCTCTCCGCCACGCGGTTCCGCGAGCACGGCGCGCGCGGCTCGGTCACGTACGAGGTGATGGAGGACGTCGCCGGCCGCAAGCTCGTCACCCGCATCGTCGACCTCGACCTCGGCTACTCCGGCTCGTGGACTCATGAGCTGGAGCCGGACGGCGGCGGCACGCTTCTGCGCATCACGGAGAACGGCGAGGTCTCCAATCCGCTCTTCCGGTTCCTGTCACGCTTCGTGTTCGGACAGACCGCGACGATGGACGCATACCTCGCCGCGCTGCGACACTACGTCCCATGATCCGCTTCTCCCCCGCCCGCTTCCCCGCGCCGATCGTCCGCACCCGGCCCATCGGCGACTTCGTCCTCACCGAGACCCGCTACGGCGCCGGCGCCGCGCTGCCGACGCATGCGCACGAATACGCCTGCCTCGTGTTCGTGCTGCAGGGGAGGTTCGCCGAGCGCTTCGAGTCGAAGCAGCGCGTCGCGGAGCCCGGCATGGTGATCGTGCGGCCGGAGGGGGAGCCGCACTCGGATCGCTTCGACGCCGGCGGCGGGCGCTGTCTCAACGTGGAGCTGCCGCCGCGCTGGCTGGCCCGCGTGCGGGAGCAGGCCCGCGCCGCCGACCGCTCCGCCGCCTTCACCGGAGCCGCCTTCCCCCTCCTCGGGCGCCGCCTGCACGAGGAGCTGGCGCATGGGGATGACGTCTCGCCGCTCGCGGTCGAGTCGCTGCTGCTCGCGCTGTTCACGGAAGGGGCGCGTGCCGAACGCCGCTCCGCCGCCCCTTCCTGGCTGATGACGGCGAAGCACTTGATTCACGATCGCCTCGCCATGCGCCTCACGCTGGAGGAGCTCGCCGAGGAGGTGAGGGTGCATCCGGTGCATCTGGCGGTGACGTTCCGGCGCGTCTTCGGCGTCACCGTGGCGGCGTACATCCGCCAGCTGCGCATCGAGCAGGCCTGCCGCGCGCTGCGCGACTCCGATGCGCCGCTGGTCGAGATCGCGCTCGCCGCCGGCTTCGCCGATCAGAGCCACTTCGGCCGGACCTTCAAACGGCTGATGCGCTCGACGCCGGGCGAATACCGGCGAAATTCTTAAGGGCGTTCTATTCACGTTGGCCATGCGCGGCGTAGCGTCGCCCTCGTGCGCCGACTGCTGCTGCTCCTCGCCCTCACCTCCGCCCTGCACGCCCTCCCCCACGACCCGGCGGTGAGCCGCACGCACATCGCGTTCGTGCATGGGGGGCAGGTGTGGGTGGTGCCGCGGGCGGGAGGGAGGGCGGTGCGGGTGACGGACACGCCGGTGGTGAAGGCCAATCCGCGCTTCAGTCCGGACGGGCAGACCATCGCCTTCGTGGCGCGCGACCTCTACACCGTGCCTCTGCGCGGCGGGGCGCCGAAGCGCATCACATCGATGGCCCAGCCGCAGGGGCTCTGCCAGTGGACGGCGGATGGGCGCCTGCTCTTCTTCACGAACGCGCAGTCGTTCTCGCCCATCGAGATGCAGCTCTTCACCGTGCCGGCCAGCGGCGGCACGCCGACGAAACTGCCGCCGGCGTACGGCTCGGACGGCGCGCTCTCCGGCGACCGGCTGGCTTACACGCCGCAGTGGCCGACGCCCCTCATCGCGCATTGGAAGCGCTACCGCGGCGGCGCGGCGCCGGACATCCGCCTGCTCGATCTGCGCAGCGGCGAGTCGTCGAAGGCGACGGATTGGATCGGGCCGGACCTGCATCCGATGTTCGAGGGGACGACGCTCTACTACGTCTCCGATCGAGGTCCCGAGCAGCGGCTCAACCTCTGGTCGCAGGGGCGGCAGTTGACGCACTTTCGCCAGTACGACGTGCGCAATCCGTCCACCGGCCCGGGGGCGATCGTGTTCCAGCTCGGGGCCGGGTTGCAGCTGCTCGATCTGAAGACCGGCCTCTCCAAGCCGGTGCACATCGAGCTGCCGGCCGAGCCGTTGCGCCGCGAGGTCGATGCGAGCCGCTTCATCACCAACGAGCAGCTCTCGGCGGACGGCAGCAAGGTTTTATACGAGGCGCGCGGCGACCTGTGGGTGGACGGCACGAACCTCACAAACACGAGTGGCGTGTTCGAGCGCGAGGCGTCCTGGAGCCCGGACGGGCAGCTCGCCTGGTGGTCGGATGCGACAGGCGAATACCAGCTCTACATCGACGGCCGGAAGATCACCGACTTCGCGGACGGCTTTCGCTACCGCCCGGTATGGAGCGCCGATTCGCGGAAGCTCGCATTCGTCGACCAGCGCGGCGCGGTGTTCGTCTCCGACCTCCGGACCGTGAAGCAGATCGACAAGGACGAGTGGGGCGAGCTGCCGGAGCTGGCCTGGCAAGGCGATGCGCCCCTCTACACGAAGACCGGCACGAACCGGCTGCCGGCGCTCTTTCGCGACGGCACGCAGATCACCTCCAGCGACTATGCGGTCTCCAATCCCGCGAACGGTTTCTACATCAGCTACCGCAACTTCGACCGGCCGGTGGTCGACTGGATCGCGCAGCGCATCGCCCACCGCGCCACCGGCGTGATCATGAAGGGTGAGACGCCGCTGCCGACCAGCGCCGGCAGCATCACCTCCCTCGCCGTGACCGCGGACGGCAACCCGCTCTTCGGCTTCATCGATGCGAATGGCGCGCGCTCGATCCGCCTTTACGCGGAGAAAGAGCAGGTCATCGCGGAGGGCACCAGCGACTTCTCGCTCGCGGCCGACGGGCGCCATCTCCTCTTCAACCGCAAGATCAAAGTTCTCGGTGGAGACGAAATTGCCGCCACGGCGCCGGGCAAGATGCAGGTCGTAAGGAAAGACGAATGGCGCCAGCTCTTCAACGACGCATGGCGTTTCTATCGCGATTACTTTTACGCGCCGAAAGCACCGCTCGGGGACTGGGCCGCGGAGCGCGAGCGGTATGCACCGATGCTGGAGGCGTGCGTCACGCGCGAAGAGGTGAACGACGTGCTCGCGGAAATGATCGGCGAGGCCAGCGTCGGCCACGCGTACGTCGCCAGCCGCGGGGACGTCGAGCCGTACCCGCGCGGCGAGCTGCCGAGCGAGAACGAAGCGCGCTACCGCGACTGGGTGGCGCAGAACCGGGCGCGTGTGGAGGCGGCCAGCGGCGGCCGCATCGGCTACATCCACATCCCGACGTTCACCACCGAGGGCTACAGCGCGCTGGAGCGCCAGCTGGCCGGGCAGGTGGACAAGGAAGCGCTGATCATCGACCCGCGCTGGAGCCAGGGCGGGTGGACGGGCGGGCTGATGGCGGAGCTGCTGGCCCGTCCGCGCCTCAACGCGGCGGCGAGCCGTTATAGCGACCGCGCCTGGCCCGTGCCGCGCTGGGGGGCGCACTTTGGGCCGAAGGCGCTGCTGGTCAACCACATGGTGGTCTCCGCCGGCGAGAACTTCGCGCTCTACTTCCGCATGCTCAAGCTCGGCCCGATCATCGGCACCCGCACCTGGGGCGGCCTCACCGGCTTGAACGGCACCCCGGCCCTCATCGACGGCGGCGCGGTGAACGTCCCCAACGCGCCGTTCTTCGATGCGGAGGGCGGCTTCTCCATCGAAGGCCACGGCATCGATCCGGACGTCGTGGTGGAACAGGACCCGGCGCAGGCGAAGGACGCGCAGCTGGAGGCGGCGATCAAGGCGATGCTGGCGGTTTTGCGGTGAGGAGAGCTACTCCACGAGGCGATCGGCATCCGGTAGAGGGCGGTGAGCCGGTCGACCTCCTGCTGCGCCGGGCTGTTTTCGCCGAGCAGGTCGTGGAGCGAAGGCTGGACCGCCTGCGGCGGATCTTCCGGCGGTGAAAAATGTAGGGCCGGCTCCCAGCCGGCCCAGCAATCCGTTGATATCGGGCCGGCTGAGAGCCGGCCCTACATTTGGAAGCGCGGCGCAGGCGCCTGCAGGGCACGCACGCGCAAGCCTCAGTAGGTGGACCACCAGGGGACGTACCAGCGCCAGGTGGTCCACTCCAGGCGCTCCGCGCGCAACGCGTTGCCCCGCGCGCGCTGCCGGTAGAAGGTGAAACCGATGTCGTTGACGCCGAGGAGCTGAGTGACCCAGCCGCCTGCGGCTTCGAACATCGACTGGACCATGATGTAGCGCTCCGGCTGGTTGCCCCCGGTATTGGCCACGATCGTATTCGCCTCGGAGCGCAGCCAGGCGTTCTTGTAGCCGGCTTTGGCGTTCCTGCCGGGCCACATGAGAGCCCGGCCGACCTGGTTGAACTGGTTGTCGTCGCTCGGCTGGATGTGAAACATCGAGTAGTCGAGGTTGCCCCAGTCGAGGATGAGCACCGTGCAGCCGTTCTGCATCTCCGTCACCCAGAAGTCGGCGTTGGTCGTGGTGGCGTCGACGCGGGTGGTGACGGCATGGCGCTGGCCGGCGAGCGCGCCGACGGGCAGCCCGGAGCCGCGCATCACCGAGACGATCATCTGCCGCTGGATGGACCAGCTGTTGTCCTGCCCCCCGACCAGTTGCCAGGCCGTGTTCTGCTGCTGATCGATGACGATTCCCTTGTTGTGGTAGGCAAAGTAGAGATTGCGCGCCGTGCCATCGGCCACCTGGGGCAACGCGTTGACCTGCAGGATGACCTGGCGCAGCGTGGTCAGGGGCTGGTTGTTGAGGTCGTTGTACGCCTGGATGGTATTCGCCTGATTGAAGGCCGCCATGGGGAAATGATAGCGGCAAGTCAATGACCGGTGTGCGGCGGGCGCGCGCCGGCGCAGCGACCATGCGCCAGCCCCCTCACATCAACGGATGCGCTCTCTCCAGCAGCATCGTCGCCGCCGCGGCATCGACCGGCCTGGAAAAATAGAAACCCTGCGCGTAGTCGATGCCGAGGGAGCGCATGCGCTCGACCTGTTCGGCGCTCTCCAGCCCTTCCACCGTCACCTCCATGCCGAGCACCCGGGCCAGGTTGCCGATGGTGCGGACGATCTCGTCGGCGCGGGAGCCCTCGACGTCCGCGGCGAGGAACGAGCGGTCGATCTTGAGCAGGTCGAAGGGGAAGCGGCGCAGGGTGGATAGCGATGAATAGCCGGTGCCGAAGTCGTCCAGGCTCAGACGAATCTTCGCGTCGCTGAGCGATCGGAGCAGCGTCGCGGCGGCGTCTCCGTTCTCGATGAGCACACTCTCCGTCACCTCCAGGTGCAGGGTCTGCGGATCGATCGAGGTCGCCACCAGGGCGCGCTCGACCTGGGAGTAGAGATTGGGATGGAGGAACTGGCGGGGCGAGAGGTTGACGTGGATGTGCAGCGGCTCGCGGTCGGCATCGACGGAGCGCCACAACCGCAACTGCTGCAGGGCCTCGCGCAGCACCCACTCCCCGATGGGCAAAATGAGCCCCGTCTCCTCCGCCACCGGCACGATCTCCTCGGCCGAGATCAGCTGGTCGCCGCGCTGCCAGCGCAGCAGGGCCTCGAAGCCGATGATCTTCCCGGTCAGCAGGGAGACGATCGGCTGGTAGTGCACGCGCAGCTCGTCGCGGTCCACGGCGTGGCGCAGCGCGGTCTCCAGCTGCAGCAGCTTCACCGCCCGGTCGTGCATCGTCTTGTCGAACACCTCGTGCCGGGCCTTGCCCCGCGCCTTGGCCCGGTACATGGCGATGTCGGCGTCGCGCAGCACATCCTCCGGCCGGTCGTAGCCGGTGGGGCTGAGGGCGATGCCGATGCTGGCCGTGGTGAAGAGCTCCCGCTCGTCGAACGAGAACGGCACCTGCAGCGCCTCGTGGATCCGCTGCGCGGTGCGCACCGCATCGGTGACCTGCTCGATCCCTTCCAGCAGCACGGTGAACTCGTCGCCGCCGAGCCGGGCCACGGTGTCGCTGGAGCGGATGACCTGCTTGAGCCGGGCGGCCACGGAGATGAGCAGCCGGTCGCCGAAGGTGTGGCCCAGCGAGTCGTTCACCACCTTGAAGCGGTCGAGGTCGAGAAACAGCACGGCGAAGAGGCGCTCCGAATGCCGGCGCGCGGCTTCCATGGCCCGGCCGAGGCGGTCCATGAAGAGCGCGCGGTTGGGCAGGCCGGTGAGCGAGTCGTGGAAGGCGTCGTAGGTCAGGCGCTCCACGGCGAGCTTCCGCTCCGTGATGTCGGTCTGCGAGCCGGCGATGCGCATGGCGATGCCGTCCGCATCGCGCACGGCCAGGCCGCGGCTGAGCATCCAGCGCCAGCTGCCGTCGCGGCAGCGCATGCGGTGCTCGATCTCGATGTGCGAGCTCACCCCGTCCCGATGGCTGCCGATCGCGGCCTGCAACAGCTGCAGCTCATCCGGATGGACGCGGGAGAACCACTCCTCCGGCGAGTTGCCGATGTCCTCCTCCGCCTCGCCGAGCATCTCCTTCCAGCGCGGCGAGTAGTAGACCGTGCCGGCCAGGAGGTCCCACACCCACAGCCCGTCGTTCGCGCCGCGCGCGGAGAGGGCGTAGCGCTCCTCGCTCTCCCGCAGCGCCTCCAGGGTGCGGTCCTGGGCCAGCGCGTAGCGGATGGAGCGCTCCAGCAGCTGCGCGTCGACCTCCCCTTTGATGAGGTAGTCGGCGGCGCCGGCCTCCATGGCCGCGACGTCGATCTCCGTGTCGCGCTGGCCGGTCAGGAGGATGATCGGCCGCTTGCAGCCGAGGGACTTGGCCTCGCGCAGGATCTGCAGGCCGTCGTGGTCGCCGAGGCGGTAGTCGAGGAGGTAGAGGTCGTAGTGGTTGGAGACGATCCTGGCGATCGCTTCCTCGTAGCAGGTGGCCCAGTCGAGCTCGAAGCGGATGCGCCGGCTTTCGGCGAGCAGGGAGCGGGTGAGCACGAAATCGTCCTCGTCGTCCTCGACGAGCAGCACGCGGATGGGACGCGTCTCGATGTCAGCGATCATTCCTGTCCTTCGGCAGCTCGACGATCTCGATCCAGTAGCGCTTGATCTCCTTCATCACCTCCACCAGCGACGTGAACTGGACCGGCTTGGAGATGAACGAGTTCGCGCCGAGGTCATAGGTGCGGTAGATGTCTTCCTCCGCTTTGGACGTGGTGAGGACGATGATGGGGATGCGGCGCAGCTCGGGGTCGGCCTTGATCTCGCGCAGCGCCTCGCGGCCGTCCATGCGCGGCATGTTCAGGTCGAGCAGGATCAGGCCGGGGGTGGGGGCGGCGTGGGGGGCGGAGAATTTGCCGCGCCGGTAGAGGTAGTCGAGCAGCTCCTGCCCGTCCTCCACGAAGCGGAGGTCGTTGACCACACGGCTCTCCGCCAGCGCGTCGCTGGTGAGCATTCGATCCTCCTCGTCGTCGTCGGCGAGCAGGATGGTGATCGGGCGTGCTGCGTCAGGCATGCGTTCGCGTACGGGTGATCACTGCTTTAACGGAAGAGTGATGACAAACGTCGCGCCGGCCCCCGGCGCACTGCGGGCTGAGATGTCTCCGTGATGGCGTTGGACTATTTTGCGACAAATCGCCAGTCCAATGCCCGTCCCTTCGTATTTTCCCCGTCCATGGAGACGCTCGAACATGGTGAAAATGCGTTCGGCGTACTGCTCTTCGAACCCGATGCCGTTGTCGCGGATGGTCAGCTCACAACGGCCATTGCCGTTTGCGCGCGGTGCATGCACGATGCCCGCCTCGATCTCCACCACCGGCCGAACGCCCTCCCGGTGAAACTTGAGGGCGTTCCCCACCAGGTTCTGCAGCAGCTGCCGCATCTGCAGCGGGTCGGCCTCGATGACCGGCAGCTCGCCGATGCGCACCTCCCCTTGCGTGTCGTGCAGACGCACCTCGAGATCGTGCACCACGTCCGCCGCCACCTGCTCGAGATCGACCCGAACGAACGGCTGGGCCTTGGTGGTGATGCGGGAGAAAGCGAGCAGGTCGTTGATCAGCCTTTGCATCCGCTGCGCGGCGCTCTGCATCCGGGCCACGTAGTCCCGCCCCTCCTCGGACAGCGCCTCGGCATAGCGCATGCGCAGGCGCTCGCCGAACGCCTGGATCTTGCGCAGCGGCTCCTGCAGGTCGTGCGAGGCGACGTGCGCGAAATCCTCCAGCTCGGCATTGCTCTGCCGCAACTTCTCGATCAGCGTATGCAGCTCCTGCTCGGCCCTCTTCCGCTCCCGGATGTCGCGCACGATCACGACCGCCCCTTCCTCCACCTCGTCCTCATGCACGGCGGAGACGGAGATGCTGACGTCGATGCGCTCGTCGTTGCGGCTGATGAAGACCCGCTCCTGGTCCCGCACCGCGCCGCGCAGGCCGCGCAGCGTGACCGAGCTGGCATCCACCTCCTCCAGGACGTCGATCGGCTTGCCCAGGATCTCCGCCTCGCTGTAGCCGAAGAGCTTGCGGGCCGCATCGTTGATCACGCGGATGCGGCCGTCGGCGTCGAGCACGAACAGCGCGTCGGCCATCGTCTCCAGGATCTCCCGCGCCGCGCGGGCGGCGGTGATGGAGCGCAGCCGGTGCCGGCGGATGTTCTGGGCGGCGAAGATGATGAAGGCCAGCACCGGGATGTACGCCACCGGGCGCCGGTCGACGCCGAACATCGGCGCGAAGTCGATGGCCGAGCAGTAGACGATGGTGAAGGCGATGAGCAGGTCGCGGATCCGGCCGCGCCGCACGGGATCGACGGTCTGCCGGTACTCGCGCACGTATTCGCCGGCATTGAGCAGCAGCGCCGCGCCGTACCAGGCCACGAACGCGATGCCGAGGACGCCGAAACGCGGATACCACCCCCAGCGGAAGCGCTGCAGGCCGGCGATGACGTAGTTGCTGAAGATGATCAGCGCCGTGAAGAGGCAGCTCACCAGCCACAGGACGTTGGCCACCCTGCGCCGCGCGAGACGCATCGCCGTGATGGTGAACTCGTAGACGGCCGCCGGCAGGAACGCGACGGCGACCACGGCGAGCCGCGCCCATTCGCCGGCATCCTCCGCGGTGGTGGAGGCGAACAGGAGCGCGAAGGCGGCGAACCAGATCGCAACGAAAACGATCATGGCGCAGAAGAGCACTGCCACCCGCGAGGCGCGCTGCCGCGCCCAGATGGCCACCGCCAGCCCGAAAAGCGCGAGGCTCAGCGCGCACCAGGGCAGCCAGGTTGTGAGGGGCACGGGGTGATTGTAACGGCCGCGCACGGAGGAACGAACGATGAACGAGGAAAGATGAACGATGAACCCCGCCCGCCCGCTTTTGTCCATCGTTCATCTTTCATCTTTCATCGTTTATCCATGACTACAATGACGCTCCTTGCAGCTCCTCGACCTAGCAATCATCGCCGCCTACCTCGTGGCCGTGGTCGCGGCCGGCGCGTGGTTCGGGCGGCGGCAGTCGACCACGAGCCGCTACTTCCTCGCGGGCGGCAACGTGCCGTGGTGGGCCATCGCCGCCTCGATCGTGGCCACCGAGACGTCGACCATCACCTTCATCTCCGTGCCCGGCATCGCCTACGCGCGCGGCGGCAACTTCACCTTCCTCCAGCTCGTCCTCGGCTACCTCTGCGGCCGCGTGGTCATCTGCATGGTGTTCATGCCCGCCTATTTCCGCGGCTCACTGGTCACCGTCTATGAGCTGCTCCAGCAACGCTTCGGCGCGCGGGTGAAGGCGCTCGCCGCCTCGCTCTTCATCACCATGCGCACCATCGCGGACGGCGTGCGCCTGCTGCTCACCGCCATCGTCCTCGGCGCCGTCTATCGCGCGTTCGTCTCCTCGGCGGACGTCTCGACCGCCATCCAGACCTCGATCATCGCCATCGGCATCGTGATGATCGTCTTCACCTTCATGGGCGGCATGGAAGCGGTGGTCTGGATCGAGGTGGTGCAGCTCTTCATCTACATCGCCGGCGCCATTGGGGCGGCCGTCGTCCTCGCCCGGAAGATCCCCGGAGGGCTCGACACGGTGCTCGCCGTCGGCGCCGCGAACGGCAAGTTCCAGGTGTTCGACTTCACCTTCGACCTCACCCGCTCCTACGTCTTCTGGTCCGGCCTGATCGGCGGCTGCTTCCTGACCATGTCGACGCACGGCACCGATCAGTACCTCGTGCAGCGCTACCTCTGCACGAGCAGCGCGCGCAAGGCCTCCATCGCCCTGCTCACCTCGGGGGCCGTGGTGCTGGCCCAGTTCATCGGCTTCCTCTTCATCGGCGTGATGCTCTTCGCCTTCTACAACGGCGCGCCGTTCGCGGCGACCGATCAGGTGTTCCCCGACTTCATCACCCGGCATCTCCCATCAGGCCTGGCCGGGCTCGTCGTGGCCGCGATCTTCGCGGCCGCGATGTCCTCCTCGCTCAACTCGATCGCCGCCACGTTCGTGGCCGATCTCTACGCGCCCGTGGTCCGCGGCCGCGGCGACGCGCACTACCTGAAGGTCTCCCGCATCGTGACCGTCATCGCCGGCGTCGCCCAGATCGGCGTCGGCCTGGCCATGCACAGCCAGCGGCGCTCGGCCCTCGACGCGGCGCTCTCCGTGGCGTCCCTCATCAACGGCCCCATCCTCGGCGTCTTCCTGCTCGGCGCCATCCGCCGCGGGACGCCGCGCTCGGCGCTCATCGGGATGACGGCCGGCATCGCCGCCGTGCTCACGGTGTGGCTGGCCACCCGCGTTGCCTGGCCGTGGTACGCGGTGATCGGCGCGGCAACGACCGTGCTCGCGGGAGCGAGCGTAGGGCCGGCTCTCCAGCCGGCCCGGACCGGCTAGAGAGCCGGTCCGACGTTCCGCTACGCCATGGCCGGCTCGCGGTCCACCAGCTCCCTGCACACCGACGCCACGTAGTGCGCGAAGCGGCGCGGCTCGTGGCGGAGGATCGTCTCCTGATCGCGCAGGTCGCGCGGGTCGAGTACGAGGCCGTGCTCCTGATAGAAGCGGTACATGATGCGGTAGTCATCACGCTTCCACTTCGGCATCGATGCGGCGACGGTGCGCTCCCACAGCTCGAGATCCTCGCCGGCGTAGCGGACGCGCCGCTCCAGGCAGCGCTCGTAGGCCGCGGCGATGGTGTCGCCGTTGAGCAGTTCCGGCGCCCCGAGGGTGTAGATGCGGCGCTCGTGGCCGGAGAGGGTGAGGGCGGTGACCGCCGCGTCGGCGACGTCGCGCGCGTCGATGCGGTGAATGCCGAGGCGGCCGATCGGCTGAGGATAGGTGCCGCCCACGATGAATTCGTCGACGCAGCGGTCATTTTGGAAGAGGTTCGACGCGCGCAGAATCGTGTATTCGATTCGCGAGGTGATGAGCGTGTGCTCGATGGGTGCCTTGCTGGCCACGTGCGGGATGCGCATGGTGCCCGGCGCCACGGCCATGGAGAGATAGACGATCCGCCGCACGCCGGCATCCAGCGCGGCGTGCACGGCGGTCAGACCCTGCCCGGTCTCGGTGATGCTGTGGGCGGTGACCAGGAACAGCGCCTCGATCCCGTCGAACGCGTGGCGCAGACTGTCGGCGTCATTGAGGTCGCCGAGCACCGCCTCCTGCGGCTTCTGCACGGCGGCCAGCGTCTGGCGCGAGCGGGTCAGGAAGCGGACCGGAACGCCGTGCGTGGCCAATGCCGAGGCCACGTGGCTTCCCACCATGCCGGTACCGCCGATGAGCAGGATCTTCATTGGGGACTCCATCCGTCGTCAGGACTTTTTCGGTGCGGCGGGCGGCTCGTAGTCGGGCACCTGGTTCTCGATCGGCTCGAGGGTGCGGAGATAGGCGAAGATCGACTTGAGGTCCTCGTCCGTGGCCTGGCGGAAGAACGGCCAGGGCATCGGCGGCTGGATGGGACGGGAGGTGCCCCAGTGCTTGCCGGTGCGGATGGCCTTGATGAAGAGCGCCTCGTCCCAGATCCCCAGGCCGGTGTTGCGCTCCGGGGTCAGGTTCGCCGCATACGAGGTGCCCCACGGGCCGTGGAACGCGGTGTTCGTCCCCACGCCGGCCCAGATCCACGGGCCTTCCCCCAGCTTCGGCGCCGGCACCTTGCCGATGGCGGCCGGGTGGCCGGAGAGCATGCGCGCCATGTCCGGCTCGGGGCCGTTCGCGCCCATCTTGAGCGGGGTGTGGCAGTCGTTGCAGCCCATGATGGTGACGAGGTACTTGCCCCGCTCGGCGCGGGTCTTGAGCAGCTGGGCGGTCGCTTCCGGAAGCTCGGGGCGGACGGTGTTCGCGCTGGCCGAGCGCTCGTCGCAACCGCTGGCCAGGACGATGAGCAGGAAGGCGACAGCGGCAGAAATGTAAACGGTTTCAATTTTGCGGTAGTTCACGGCTCCTCCGAAGTGCTGCGCCCATACGATGGGTCTTTTCTGCCGCCCGCAAATCACTCCGAAGAGCCATTTTTGGGCTCTGCCTGTCACGGCTCGGCAAATGGCTCTTTGGAGCCATGGAGCCGACCGCCCGGTCGGTTTAGGAAGTCTTTAGGGATGTGTCACTTAGATGAGTGGGCGGCCCGCTCCGGATCACCGCGAAGCGGCTCTTGAGCCGCAGGAACCACACCTCGTAGCCGTAATGGACGGCCGTCGCGCCGGCGATGGTGGCGAGGACGCTGGCCGTGTACAGCAGGACCGGCGAGCCGGCGCCGAGCAGGCGCAGCACGGCCACGATGGCGAGCTCGTGGAGCATGTACATCCCGTACGAGATGTTGCCGAGGAAGGTCAGGGAACGGCTCTCCAGCTTCACGAGCGAGCGGGGATTGGTGGCGATGTTCAGGATGAGGATCGCAAAGACGACCGAGTGCAGCGAATAGTGCAGCAGCGGCTTGCCGCGCGAGGTCAGCAGCAGGTACGCCGCGGCCGCGTAGGCCAGCAGCTGCACATCGAGGCGATAGAGCAGGCGGAGTACGGATCGCTTCTGTTCCATGACCAGCCATGCGCCGATCGCGCCGATGGCCATGCACTCCAGCCGGGTGAAGTAGAAGTAGTCGATGAGGTGATTCCACATCGGCAATTGCGACTCGTCGCGCACCGTGGAGGCGTAGGCGAGCAGCACCGTCCTGGCCAGGATGAAAACGGCGGCGATGCCGAGGGCCAGCGGCAGGAAGCGCCGCACGCGGCCGACCAGCAGAGGCCAGAGCAGGTAAAACTGCTCCTCCACGCCGATGGACCAGAGCGGCTCCGCGAACGGAACGGGCGGATGGAGGCTGAGCGCGATCTGCGGCAGGAGCACGAGATACAGCGGCAGCGCGGCAGGCGTCACCACGCCGATGCGGAACGCCTCGATGCGGGGCAGGACGAAGAACGCCAGCAGCACCACCAGGTAATAGAGCGGCCAGATGCGCAGGATGCGCCGCACGTAGAACTTCCCCACCGCCACCCGCCCCGTCCGCTCCTTCTCCGCGAGCAGCAGGTAGGTGATGAGAAAGCCGCTCAGGACGAAGAAGAAGGTGACGGCGATGCGCCCCAGCTCATACAGCACCGGCTGGTCCGCGGCGCTGGGATAGCCGCGGTACTTTTTCAGCAGCTCGACATGTCCGATGACCACGGCCAGGGCGGCGAAGAAGCGCAGGCCATCCAGTCCGCGGAAGTAGACGCGCTGCTCGTCTTTTTTCGGCAAACGGAGGAAGCTTACCGGACCATGCGAGCCGTCCGCATCGTCGCGCCGAACAGGCCGCTCCGCGAGGCCACCCTCCCCGACCTCCCACCCGCCCCGGGCGAGGTGCGCATCGAGGTGAAGGCCTGCGGCATCTGCCACAGCGACGGGCACTACCGCGCCGGCTTCGGCAACATCGCCCTCCCCCGCACGCCGGGGCACGAGATCGCCGGCCTCGTCCGTGAGGTCGGCGCCGGGGTCACCGGCATCGGTGCCGGCGAGAGAGTGGCGGTGCACTACCTCCGCAGCTGCGGCGAGTGCCGCGCCTGCCGCCAGTCGGGCGAGCAGTTCTGCGGGCGGGGCGAGATGATCGGCAAGCATTGCGACGGCGGCTACGCCGAGTTCGTCAACGTGCCCGCGGCCAACGCCATCCCGGTGCCTTCAAACGTGCCGCTGGAGCTTGCGGCCCTCATGATGTGCTCCACGGCGACGGCCTATCACGCCCTGCGCGTAGGCCGCATGCGGCAAGGCGAAAAGGTGGCCCTGCTCGGCTTCGGCGGCCTCGGCGTCTCCGCGCTGGAGCTGGCCCGCGCCCTCGGCGCAGAGGAGATCGCGGCGGTGGACGTGGTGCCGCAGAAGCTCGCGCTGGCCCGGCAACGCGGCGCGCGAGCCACGGAGGACGCCGGCGAGCTGCAAGGCTTCGATCT
>DASYMJ010000182.1:0-2448 GCA_036009105.1 Thermoanaerobaculia bacterium
TGCGCAAGCTCCTCCTGGCCCTCGCTCTCCTCGCCACCTGCACCGTCTTCGCCGCCCCGCCGCCGCTGCCCGATGCGGCGCGGCAGCTGACCCGCGACATCTACAAGGAGCTGGTCGAGATCAACACCACGGATTCGATCGGCAACACGACCACCGCGGCCGAGGCGATGGCGGCGCGGCTGCGCGCGGCGGGATTCCCCGCGGCGGACGTGCAGGTGCTGGGGCCGAATCCGCGCAAGGGCAACCTCGTGGCGCGGCTGCACGGCAGCGGCGCGAAAAAGCCGTTGCTGCTGCTCGCCCATCTCGACGTGGTCGAGGCGAAGCGCGAGGACTGGTCGGTCGATCCGTTCACGTTCCTGGAGAAGGACGGCTACTTTTACGGCCGCGGCACCGGCGACGACAAAGCGATGGCCGCCATCTGGATCGCTACCCTGATCCGCTTCAAGCAGGAAGGCTTCGTCCCGAAACGCGATCTCATCGTGGCCTTGACCGCGGATGAAGAGACCGGCGATGCGAACGGCGTGCAGTGGCTGCTGCAGAATCACCGCGAGCTGATCGACGCCGAATTCGCGCTCAACGAGGGCGGCGGCGGCGCGATGCGCAAGGGGAAGTACCTCTACAACGGCGTCGGCGCGAGCGAGAAGGTCTACGTGACGTTTCGCCTGGAGACGAAGAACAAAGGCGGCCACAGCTCGGTGCCGCAGAAGGCGAACGCCATTTACGAGCTGGCCGAGGGGCTGACCCGGATCGCCAGGTACGACTTCCCGGTGAAGCTGAACGAGGTGACGCGCGCCTACTTCTCGCGCATGGCCTCCATCGAGGATGGGCCGAAGGCGGCGGACATGCGCGCGCTGGCCGAGCGCGACGATCCGCAGGCCGCCGCCCGCCTCGCCGAGACGCCGCCGTACAACGCCCGCATGCGCACCACCTGCGTCGCCACGCGCCTGGAGGGCGGCCACGCGGACAACGCGCTGCCGCAGTCGGCGAAAGCCACCGTCAACTGCCGGGTGCTACCCGGTGAAGATCCGGAAGCGGTGCGCTCCAAGCTGGTCGAGGTGCTGGCCGATCCCTCCATCGAGGTGACCTGGATCGACCGGGCCAAGCCGAGCATCCCCTCCCCGCTCACCCCCGCGGTGATGAAGCCGATCGCGGACGTGACGGAAGAGTTCTGGCCCGGCGTGCCGGTGATGCCGCTGATGGCTACCGGGGCCAGCGACGGCCTCTACACGCGCAATGCCGGCATCCCCACCTACGGCATCTCCGGCATCTTCAGCGACATCGAGGACAGCCGGGCCCACGGCCGGGACGAGCGCGTGGGCGTACCGCAGTTCTACGAGGGAACGCAATTTCTCTACACCCTGGTCAGGCGGTTAGCGGCGTGAAGATCTCCGCCTCGATCAGCCATTCGCCCTCCTCCCGCCGCCACCGCGCCGCGTAGACCCCGGTTCCGCTCGTCCCCTCCCACCGCCCCGACTCGTGCGCGACGCCCGCCGCCTCGCTCACCCTCACCTCGGTTGGCGTGCGGACGTAGCGGAGCGTGGGATCGTTGGCGAACAGGGCAACCCAGCTGCGCCGGCTCTCCTCGCGGCCGTGGCGATGCGCCCCGCTGCTGGTTACCACATGAACGTCCGGCGCGAGGAATGCGGCGATGGCGACAGGATCGCGCCGCGCGATGGCGGCGTTCGAGGCCGCGCGCGCCGCGCGGATCAGAGCCTCACTCAAGCGGTACCAGCTCCATCGTCGAGTCGCGCGATGCCGTACGCTTGAGGTCCTGCACCCACCGCATCGACCCCTTGGTGTGGTACTTCGCGGCATAGGCCTCGTCGACCGCCGCCTTCAATCGCTCGCTGCGGGTGCGGACCGCGCGCACCGGGATGATCCGGTCATCGATCCGCATCACGCCGCGCCGTTCCGCCAGGAACGTGGCGTACCAGCCTCCCGCCTTCAGGCCCCAGGAGCGGATGAAGACCCGTCGCTCGACGACGACCGCCCAGATGCCGATGATCTTGTGGGTGCCACCGCCGGCGCGGATGCCGAGCACGAGGCTCTTCCGGATCGCGGCGATGACCTCGTCGCTGAAGCGCGCCATCACTGCTCGCTGACCACGACCCCTTCGCCCTCGAAGCGGATCTTGAAGCCGTCGTCGCCGGCCACGGTGGGGATCATCACGTTCTCCAGCGACTTGTCGTCCATCACGCTCGGAATGAGGTTCCCGGTCCAGGCCACGAGCGCGTTGGAGGAGATCGACAGCGGGTACTCGCGGGTCACGCGCAGCGTCAGCGGCTCGATGGAAGTCGAGATGGCCAGCGAGCCCCGGCCGAAGATCTTCACCACATCGATCTTCCGCTGGTAAGACGTGTCGTAGATCGGCTCCACGCGATAGGTCAGCGTGTCTTCCAGCGCCAGGAGGTTGCGCCCCTCGACGTAGATGAACTCCTCGTTCAGGTC
>DASYMJ010000183.1:0-3183 GCA_036009105.1 Thermoanaerobaculia bacterium
ACGAACCATGACGGCATCCTCGACCGGGGCGGCAAGCCGTTCCAGTTCGAGCTGAACGTGTTTGCCGGCAACCAGATCGCGCTGCCGTTCGCGCAGCTGCTGCAGGCGGACCTCAAGAAGATCGGCGTGGAGATGTCGATCGGCCCCATCGAGCCGGCCGGCCTGATCGACCGCGTCCTGGGCGGCAACTACGACGCCGTCTTCATGGCCTGGAACCTCGACGCCGACCCCGACAACTCCGCCGAGTTCCACTCCCGCGAGATCATCCCCAAGGGCCAGAACTTCGTCTTCTACGCGAACCCGGAGGCGGACCGCCTGATGGACACCGCCCGCCGCGAGCTCGACTTCACGAAGCGGACGAAGCTCTACCAGCAACTGCACGCCGTCCTGGCCGACGACCAGCCGTACACCTGGACCGTGCAGGTGTCCTCCAAGTGGGCCTTCAACAAACGCGTGCACGGCGTGCGGGAGTCGAAGGGCTACGGCCTCAATCGCTGGTACCCCGGCCCGTTCGACTGGTGGATCCCGGCCACGCAGCGGCGGAGGTAGCGATCGGCGAACAGCGATCGGTGGTGATCCGGCGATAATGCCTGCGTCTCCTGATCGCCAATCGCTGATGGCCAATCGCCGATCGCCATGACCGCGTACCTTCTGCGTCGCCTCTCCTACGCCGTCCTCACCTTTTTCGGCATCACGGTGGCCACGTTCGTTCTCATCCACAGCGTCCCGGGCGATCCGGTGCAGTTCTTTCTCGGGAAGAGCGGCTCCACGCACATCAACTACGCGGCGCTGGAGGCGATCAAGCACGAGTTCCATCTCGATCAGCCGCTGCCGGTGCAGTACGGCTGGTGGCTGCGCGGCATCCTCACCCTCGACCTCGGGCGCTCCATCACCGACCGGCGGCCGGTCACGGAAGTCATCCTCGAGAAGCTGCCGAACACCTTTCAGCTGAACCTCATCGCCTTCCTCCTCGCCGCGTCGGTCGGCGTGCCGGCCGGCCTGTGGAGCGCCTCCCGCTCCGGCCGCGCCAGCGAGCGCGCCTCGGCGGTGCTCTTCTTCCTCCTCTATTCACTGCCCACCTTCTGGGTCGCCCTGCTGCTGATGGAGCTCTTCTCCGTGAAGCTGCGCGTGCTGCCCCTTTTCGGGATGACCTCCGACTCGTACCTCGATCTCGCGACCGGCGCGCGCCTGCTCGATCGCCTGCGGCACCTCGTCCTGCCGGTGATCACCCTGGCGTATGCCCAGCTGGCGATCTTCGCCCGCTTCTCCAAGTCCGCGCTGACGGAGGTCATCCGCCAGGACTTCATCACCACCGCGCGGGCGAAAGGAGCCACGCCCGGCGCGGTGCTCTGGCGTCACGCCTTCCGCAACGCGCTCATCCCGCTCATCACCCTGCTCGGCCTGACCATTCCGATGCTGATCTCCGGCAGCGTGATCGTGGAGCAGATCTTCCAGTGGGACGGCGTCGGCCACCTCTACTTCCAGTCGATCCTCTCCCGCGACTACCCGGTGGTGCTCGGTCTGACCGTCGCCACCGCGCTGGTGACGCTCTTCGCCAGCCTCTTCGCCGACCTCCTCTACGCGTTCGCCGATCCGCGCATCCGCCTGGAGGAGGGGAGGCGTTGACGCATTCCATCTGGGGGCGTTTCAAGCGCAGCAAGCTGGCCGTCGTCGCGCTGGTCTACGTCGGCTTCATGACCCTCGTGGCCCTCCTCGCGCCGCTGCTCTCGCCGTTCGGGCCGGATGAGGTCGACGTGGTGAACCGCCTCCTCCCGCCGAACGCCATCCACCGCCTCGGCACCGACGACCTCGGCCGCGACGTCCTGGCCCGGATGATCCACGGCGCGCGCATCTCGCTCACCGTTGGCTACTCCGCCACCGCCCTTGCGCTGGTGGTCGGCTGCTTCTTCGGCGCCATGGCCGGCTACTACGGCGGGGCGGTGGACTGGTTCGTCTCCCGCCTGATCGAGATCGTCCTCTGCTTCCCCTTCCTCTTCCTCGTCCTCGGCATCGTGGCGCTCTTCCGCCCCTCGCTCTGGACGATCATGATCGCCCTCGGCCTCACCACGTGGACCTCCGAGGCGCGCTTCGTGCGCGGCGAGTTCCTGCGGCTGCGGGGCCTGGATTTCGCGCAGGCGGCGCGGGCCAGCGGGGCGCGCGACCGGCGCATCATCTTCCGCCACCTGCTGCCGAACGCGCTCGCGCCGGTGCTCGTCTCGGCCAGCTTCGGCGTGGCCGGCGCCATCGTCACCGAGTCCGCGCTCTCCTTCCTCGGCTTCGGCTTGCCGCCGCCCACCGCATCGTGGGGGAGCATCCTCTCCACGGCGCAACAGTACATCGACTACGCGTGGTGGCTGGTCGTGTTTCCGGGGTTGGCGATCTTCACCACCGTCGCCGCGTTCAACATCATCGGAGACCGCTTCCGCGACGCGCTCGATCCGCGGAGCGATTGACGTGTCACCCTGAGGGCCGCGGAGGCCGAAGGATCCGTACCGATCTTGCGCCGCGCGTGAAGGTGCGGATCCATTCGGCGTCTCCGCGCCTCAGGATGACACGGCCTGGGGCAGCCGCGCTTTCAAAGACTCCAGCACCTCGGGCGGCACGAGGCGCGCGATGTCGCCGCCCAGGCGGAAGACTTCCTTGACCAGCCGCGAGGAGACGTAGGTGTACTCGACGGCGGGCAGCATGAAGATCGTCTCCACGCCGGGATTGAGCTCGCGGTTCATGAGCGCCATCTGCAGCTCGTACTCGTAGTCCGAGACGGCGCGGATGCCGCGGATGACCGCCGTGGCGTGCATGCGCTGCATGAAATCGACGAGCAGGCCGGAGAACGAATGCACCTCCACGGCCGCGATGTCGCTCGTCGACCGCACGATCAGCTCCACCCGCTCGCTCACGCTGAAGAGCGGCGACTTCCCCTCGTTCTCCAGCACCGAAATGAGGACCCGGTCGAAGAGGCGGGTGGCGCGGCGGATGATGTCGAGGTGTCCGTTCGTGAGCGGATCGAACGAGCCGGGATAGACGGCGATGCGCATCGGCGAAAAGAATAGCAGGATTCACCTCGTCAACAGCTTGACGATCGCCGCGACAGAACCTAAGATAAGTTCATTCGCGTGACGCCAACGGGAGGGTGTGGGAAATGCGGCAGCAACGGCTTGAGGTGAAACGCTCGAATCCGGTCGG
>DASYMJ010000184.1:0-13174 GCA_036009105.1 Thermoanaerobaculia bacterium
TCGCCGTCCCAGCCGCCCATCCAGAAGCTGATGTTCCACGGATACGACTCGTCCGCGCCGAGGGTGTTGGCGGTGATGGCGCCGTTCATGTCGATGTTCCAGCCGGAGAGCTGCAGGGCGAGCTGCGCCGCGCGGCGATCGATGGGCCGGTTGCCGGGCGTCCCCTCGGAGAGGTTCCACCACTGCTCCACGATGTCCAGCTGCTCGATGCGGGACTGGAGGGCGATGCGCTTCACCGCGTCCTTCTTCGGCGTCATGGCCAGCAGCGCTTCGAGATTGCGCCGCCGCTGCAGCCGGTTCGCGATCAGCGCCACATTGGCAGGGCTCTCCAGGCCGGTCGCGTCGGCCACCTGCTGCGAGTTCGGCGTGAACGTCGTCGCCTGCCGGCGCCGCAGCATCACGGAGGTCGCCTCGTTCTCCGGCATGGAGGCATTGGCCGGATCGAGATTGTCGACGCGCTCCAGCAGGACGTCTTTCCCGTGGGTGAGGCGGACCCGGAAGGGGTTGATGATGAAGTAGTCGTCGCGGACGAGCAGGCCGTTGTGCTCCAGGATCCGCGCGTCGACGAAGGCGATCTTCGTCCCCACCAGCTCCGGCGCGTCTTCGCGGTTGCGCGTGGCGCGCGTGACCTGCACGCCGACCTTCGGGCCGGGCGTGCCGGGAGGACCGAACTCCCGCTCCCACACGCCCGGCTCGTCCGGCTGGAGGTGGATCTTCGCGTCGAAATCGGGCTCGCCGGCCAGGGCGAAGGTGTAGCCGCTCACGCCGCGGAGCTCGTCCGTCGGATCGGGATCGGTCGCCATCCGCATCTGAAACCAACCTTCGAAGTCGAGGATCAGCATCAAGCCCCCGTGAATCCGATATTGAGCCAGTGGGCGCGCCAGTCGGCGGCGAGGCGCTGCATGTTCGAGCGCAGGTAGTCGAGGCGGCGCCAGATGCGGGAGTGCGCTTCGCCGCTCTCCCGCTGGTTGGGCAGGTCGAGCCACGGATCGCCGTCGCGCAGGAGCAGCTCGTAGCCGGCGACGATCGTATCGATGCGCTCCTGGAACAGGTCCCACGTGGCGCCGATCCTGGGGAAGAGCAGCACGTCGCCGTTCAGCTCGAAGCCGGGGCCGGCGGTCCACAGCCCCTTGCGGCGGCCGCCCTCGAAGGCCGGCATCTCGGTGAGCAGCTCGGCCAGGGGACGCACGAACATGGTCATGAGCGGGAAGAAGGCGGCGTCCATCAGCCCGTTCACTTCCTCCTGCGTCTTCACGTTCTCGCTGTAGAGGAAAAGGAGCAGGAGGAGCATCAGCTCGTAGGACTGGTTGAACAGCTTCGCCACCTCGATGGTCGCGCCGTTGGTGAGCAGCGTGACCTCGTCGCGCGGGCCGACGTCGGGATGAAGGATGGTCATCGGATTCGGCACCACCGGACGCGCGGCGATGTCGCCCAGGTCGTACTTTTCCATGTCCTCTCGGATGCCGGTGAAGAGGCAGAAGTGGGTCCAGCGGAGGTACGCCGCGTTGACCTTGATGCCTTCGCCCTGCTCCAGGATCATGGTGATGGCCTGCCGCGCCGTGCCCAGGTTGGTCACGGCGATGAGATCGACGTCATATTGATTGAGGTCGTTCATGCCGCCGTGCTGCGGGCTCCGCGGGCCGCCGAAGATCTGCGGCAGCGCCTTGCCGACGAAGAGGTTGCGCTCCCCCATGGTGGCGGAGAGGCTCTCGAAGCCGGCGAGGATGCTCTCGTACAGGTCCTGCACGGAGTCCCAGCCGAAGCCGAGGACCGGGGCGCCTCCCAGGAGCGGCGCGTCCGGCTGCTCCTCCAGCATGGCGGTGAGCTGCGCGCGGGAGCCGACGCGCTTGTCCTTCGTGCCGCACCACTTGCGCGCCTTCTTCTGATCGATGTGCTCGTCCGGTCCGAGCTTGCGCGTGAGCTCGTCCGGCGCCTCGAAACGCTGGAAGCGGAGGATGGTGTCGAGATCGCCCCGGGTGAGGGCGAGCTTGATGTTCGCCTGGCCGTAGTAGTCGGCGCGCTGCGGCATGTTGGGGCGGGTGAAGGACGGCGTGCCGCCGACGGAGGAGAGGAGGTTCAAGGCGAGGCCGAGGTGCTCCATCTCCTGGCGGGCGATGAGCGCGATGGAGGAGGACCAGCGGCGCACCCGCTCGAGCTGCACCGCGTCGAGGCCTTCCCAGGTGTAGCGCTTGAGCGAGTAGACGGCGAAGAGGTATTGCGCCATCAGCCCGTGCTCGAGCTCCGCCGCGACGCGCAGGGCGTCGAGCGGCTCGGCACGCGTGGTGATCTCCGGTTTCATGCGAGGCCGCCTCCCGCTAGGAGGTGCCGCAAGCGGGTGAATCCCTACCTCAGGAATTCCAGCGCGTCGTGAAGCGGCGGTTCGCGGGCGCGTCGTACCATGCCGCGATGCGCATCCTCTACGCGCTCCTCGCCGCCGTGGCGGTGACGGCCCTCCTCGCCTTCGGCGCGATGGACGCGGTGGAGCTGCCGGTGCGCGACGTGGCCATGCGCGCGCTGCCGGGGCGGGCCGCCTCGGCGACGGTCGTGGTGGCGATCGATGAGCAGTCGCTGCGCGAGGTCGGGCCGTGGCCGTGGCCGCGCGCGCGGCTGGCGCAGGTCATCGCCACGGCGGCGGACGGGGAAGCGCGCGGCGTGCTGGTGGACGTGCTGCTGGCCGAGCCGCGGGAAGGGGACGAGGCGCTGGCCGCGGCGATGAGGCGCGTGCCGACCGTCGCCGTGGCGGTGCTCGACGAGCATGGCGAGTGGCTCGCGCCGCCGTTCGCCGCGCGCGCCGCGCACGGGAACTTCGAGCTCGATCACGACGGCATCATGCGGCGGGTGGCATCCACGAAGCAGAGCCGCGACCGCGCGCTCACCGCGCTGTCGCTGGAGGCCGCCTCGCTCGTGACCGGGCGGCCCATCCCCGTGGCGCAATCGATCGCGCCGGCGTTCCGCACGCGGCCGCGCGATGTGCCGCGCATCTCCGCTTCGCGCCTCACCCGCAACGCACCGATCCGCGGGAAGCTGGTGTTCATCGGCCCGACCGCCTTCGGCACCGGCGACCGCGTCCTCACCCCGGTCTCGGGCGGCGTGCAGGATCCCGGCGTCACGGTGCATGCCGCGGCGACCGAGTCGCTGATCCGCGGCGAGACGATCCGCGCGCTGCCGCCCATCGTCGCCGGCCTGCTGGCGGCGGGGGCGGTGGCCGCCATTCTGATGACGCAAAGGCCGCGGCTGATGGCGGCGGCCGGCGGGATCGTCATCGTGGGAGGCGGACTGGCGCTGCTCGGCGCGGGCACCGCCATCCCGTTCGTGATCCTCCTGCTCACCGTGGCCATCACCATCAGCGCCGTCGAGGCGGGAAGGATGACCCGAGCCTTGCGCGAGAGCCGCGCGCGGCGGGAGCAGGATGCCGAGTCGAAGCGCCTCCTCGCCCACGAGCTGAAAACGCCGCTGGCCTCCATGCGCGGCCTCTCCCAGCTGCTGGCCGGCTTCGAGCTGACCGACGCCGAACGGCGCCGCGTGGCCGGCCTGCTGGAGTCGGAGGCGGGGAAACTGCAATCGCTGGTCTCCGTGCTGCTCGACCTGGAACGGCTGTCGCTGCGCAACTTCGGCCAGTCCTCGTCCGTCATCGATCTGGGAGAACTGGCCGGCGCGCGCCTGGAGCTGCTGCGCGCCGGCGCCGACCGCGACCTGATGTTGCAAGCCGAACGGGGAGTCTTCGTCCGCGCCGACGCCGCGCTGCTGGAGCGCGTGATGGACAACCTGGTCGGCAACGCGCTGAAGTACACCGCCTCCCCCATCACCGTCTCGGTTCATCGACGGGCGTCCGAGGCGGTGCTGGAGGTGGCGGATGGGGGGCCGGGGATCGCGGCCGAAGAGCGGGCGCGCATCTTCGACCGCTTCTTCCGCGGCACCACCGCCGGCGGCACGCAAGGCCTGGGACTGGGCCTCTCCCTGGTGGCGGAAGTCGCGCGCTGGCATGGTGGCGCGGTCACCCTCGACGAAGCAGAGGGCGGCGGCTCGCGCTTTCGCGTGGCGCTGCCGCTGGCGGCGGCGCGGGCGGAGGCGATGTAGATGGCGCGCGTGCTGGTGGTAGACGACGATGCCGGCATCCGGGAGAGCGCGGCGCTGGCGCTGGAGAAAGTCGGCCATCGCATCCTGCAGGCCTCCGACGCCGGCTCCGCGCTGCAGACGCTGCGCGCGCAACGGGTGGACGTGGTGGTCAGCGACATCTACATGCCGGGGCAGGACGGCCTGGCCCTGCTGCAGGCCATCTCCGAGCAGCGCGATCCGCCGCGCGTGATCCTGATGACGGCCCGCGGCAGCATCGAGACCACCGCGCTCGCGCAGCGCTTCGGCGCCTTCGACTACATCGCCAAGCCGTTCGAGCTCTCCGAGCTGATCGCGCGCGTGGCGGAGGCGGTGCGCAAGCGGGAGCCGGAGACGGCGGAGATCGAGCCCGGCCCCTCCTCGCGCATGATCGGCGCGCATCCGGCGATGGTGGCGATGTACAAGGCCATCGCCCGCGTCGCGCCGCTCGCTGTCCCGGTGCTCATCCTCGGCGAGAGCGGGAGCGGCAAGGAGCTCGTCGCCCAATCGATCCACGACCTGGGCGGGAGATCGGACGGCCCGTTCCTGGCCATCAACTGCGGCGCCATCCCCGACACGCTGCTCGAGGCGGAGCTGTTCGGCGCCACGCGCGGCGCCTTCACCGACGCGCGCGCCGACCGCCGCGGCGCGCTCTCCCGCGCGGACGGCGGCTCGCTCTTCCTCGACGAGATCGGCGACATCTCCCCGGCCTTCCAGGTCAAGCTCCTCCGCTTCCTGCAGGACGGCCTGGTCACCCCCCTCGGCGCGGAGAAGAGCCACCGGGTGACGGTGCGCATCCTCGCCGCGACGCATCGCGACCTCAAGCGCCTCGTGTCCGAGGGGCGGTTCCGGGAGGATTTGTATTACCGGCTGGCCGGGTACGAGATCGGCGTGCCGCCGTTGCGCGAGCGGCGGTCGGACCTTCCGCTGCTGGTCGATCACTTCCGGCGGCGGATCGCGACGGAGCTGCATCGCGAGTCGGTGCCGGGGCCGTCGCGCGCGCTGCTCGAGGTGCTGGAGGGGCATGCCTGGCCGGGCAACGTGCGGGAGCTGGAGCTGGTGCTGCGGCGGATCGTGATCGATTCCGGCGGGCTGGTCGATGCCGCGGCGGCGGAGCGCGCATTGCAATCGATCGCGCCGCGCGCCGCGGTGTTGCAAGCGGTCCAGGCGGAGGAGCCGGAGCCCGACGAGCTGGTGCCGCTGGACGAGGCCGAAAAGCGGCACATCATGGCGGTGTTGCAGGCCACGGCCGGGAATCAGACGCAGGCGGCATTCATTCTCGGCATTGAAAGAAAGACTCTGGCCCGGAAGATCAAGCGGCTCGGCATCGACAAATCGTGAGGCCCGTGATGAAGACCCTGGTTGCAGCAGTGCTCGGTTTTTCTGCTTTTGCGGCGGCGGCGCAGACGCCCATCGACTATCGCTTCGACGAGGTGCGGCGCACGGTGACGCTGACCAGCGGCACCCAGGAGCTGAAGGTGACGCGCGGCCACCGCGCGCAGGGCGGCGACAAGGTGCAGACCGGGTGGTTCTCCTACGCCCTGATCGCCTCCGACCGCTACCGGGCGAAGTTCGAGCTCTTCGGCTCGACCGACGTGCGCCTCGCGGAAGGGACGCCCGGCGTGATCCTCTCGGTGGAGCGGGGAAGGCTGCACGCGATCTTCGACAAGATCACCGGCACCGAGCCGCGCATCGTGAAGACGCCCGGCGCGCTGCTCGCGGTGCGGGGGACGCAGTACGACGTCGACGTGGACAGCAGCGGGCAGACCACGCTGCGGGTGTTCGAGGGGATCGTGGAGCTGCGCTCGGAGCTGCGGCCGGAGCCGATCTTCGTCCGGGCCGGCGAGGCGGCGAATTACGGCCGGCGCGAGGCGCCGACGTCGCGGCCGATGACCCAGCACGAGCGCGAGCAGGGCGCCACGCGCGGCCCGGGCGGCGAGCGGGGGCCGGGCGGCGACCGCGGCCTGGGCAATGATCACAACCAGCCGCAGGGCGGCAGTCACGACGGCGATCACCGCGGCGGGCCGGGCGGCAACGACCCGCACGGCGGCCAGCAGGGCGGCAATCCTCCGCCGCGTCCGGACGGGGCGGGCGGGCCGGGGGGCGGGGGGAAACCGCCCAAGCCGCCGGGCGCGTAGTCCCAACAACGCGCAATTGACCCCGCCGCGGCGGGTCATTTCGACCCGCCAGCCCGCCCTCCTACCCTTGCGGGGCATGGCACCGCGCTTGTGATGTGTGAGACCCCGAAAGGAGCCTCACACATGAAGCAGAAGATCCTCATTGCAGTCCTCACATTGACCATGGCCGCGGGCGCCGCCGCCGCACACAACGGCGGGGCGGAGGGCGGTCGCGGTGGCGAGGGGTTGCGCGACGGCGGCGACCTGCTGGTCAGCACGAGCGGCACGGTCTACGTCGTGCGCGCGTCGGCCAGCACGGCGAACACGTACGAGCTGGTCGGCATCAGCTCCACCGGCAGCACGCTCTTCACGGTCAACCTGGGCAGTTCGGCAACGCACTTCGAGCTCTCCGGCTCGAACCTGCTCTCGGTCTCGGGCACGACCGACAGCGCGGGCGCGGTCAGCTCCACCATCACGGCTCGCTCCGGCTCCACCGGCGCCGTGGTCTGGACCAGGACGCTCGCCGGCCGCATCTCTTCGCTCACCCCGTTCAACGGAGGGACCTATGCCGTCGTAACCGTTCCGGCCACGACCAGCGGCGGCACTGCCACCCGCTCGCTCGTGGCCATCGGCAACGATGGCACGGTGCTCTGGACGGTCGCTCTGTAATTGACTCCGGCGGGCAAGCGAGCCGGTCCGCCCCGGCTCGCTCCTGCCATTCCGAATTTGGAGGACTCCACGGTGAACTTCCACAAGAATGCCCACGACCCCGGCTGCTCGATCTGCTGCGAACCGTCCGCCGTCGTCGACGAGACCCGCCACTTCTGCGGCGACTGCTACCTCCGCTACGTGATGCTCCGCTACGGCCAGCCGACGGAGACGACGGCGGGGCTGAGGCCGCCGGATTCGATTTTCGAGCTGGCAAGGATTGCGTAGCCAGTTACTGGTTGCTGGTTGCTGGTTACTCGAGCAAAGGCGCAAGCAACCAGCAACCAGCAACCAGCAACCAGTAACCAGCAACTAGGGCGCCGGGGCCGGCATCGGCACCACCACGGCCTTCGACGCGCTCGTCGAGCCGTTTGCGTTCGAGACGGTCAGCGTCGCGGTGTACGTGCCGGCCGCCGGGTAGGTATGCACCGGGTTGCGTTGGGTGCTGCCCGGGCCGCCGTCGCCGAAGTTCCAGAGCCAGGAGGTCGGGTTGTCGGTCGACTGGTCGATGAAGTTGGCCTGCAGGCTGTTCTGCGTGGTGGTCACGCTGAAGGCGGCCTGGGGCGGGGCGGCGGGGGTGAGGGAGACGATCTGGCTGGTGCTGTTCGAGCCGCTCGCATTCGAGACCGTGAGCGTCACCGTGTAGTTGCCCGCGCCGGCGTACGTATGCACCGGGTTCTGCTGCGAGCTCGTGCCGCCGTCGCCGAAGTTCCACAGCCAGGAGCTCGGGTTGCCGGTCGACTGGTCGGCGAAGTTCACCGTGTTGCCGTTCGCCTGGAACGTGAACTTGGCCACCGGCGCGGCGCCGGGCGCCACGGCCACCACCTCGGTCGTGCTGTTCGAGCCGGAGGAGTTCGAGACCGTGAGCGTGACCGTGTAGTTGCCGGACGCGGCATAGGTATGGATCGGGTTCTGCTGCGAGCTGGAGGTGCCGTCGCCGAAGTTCCACGACCACGAGGTCGGGCTGCCGGTCGACTTGTCGACGAAGTTCACCTGCCGGCCGGTGACCTCGAACGTGAACTTCGCTTCCGGCGCCGCCGCGGCGGCGATGGTCACCGTGTGGCTGGTGCTGTTCGAGCCGCCCGCGTTGGAGGCGGTCAGGGTCACGGTGTACGTCCCGGCGGCCGGATAGGTGTGGATCGGATTGCGCTGCGTGCTGGCGGTGCCGTCGCCGAACGTCCAGCTCCAGGAGGTCGGATTGCCGGTCGACTTGTCGACGAAGTTGACCTGCATCCCCTCCACGGTCGACTCGAATTCCGCCTTCGGCGCGTCGCCCAGGGAGACGGTCACGAACTTCGATTTCGTCGCCGAGCCGGCCGAGTTCGCGACGGTCAGCGTCACGGTGTACGTGCCGGCCGTCGCGTACGTGTGCGACGGGCTGACCGAGGAGGAGCTGCTGCCGTCGCCGAACTGCCAGCTGCGCGAGGTGACCGTGCCGGTGGTGGCGTCGGTGAAGAGCACCGCCAGACCGTTGGTCGAGAAGTTGAAGTCGGGCACCGGCAGCGGCGGCGCCTGCACGATCATCAGGTTCAGGCGTCCCACGTTCGTCCCCAGCTGGGCCAGGATGTTCGCCACCCCGACGTCCGAGCCGGGGAAGAACTGCACGGTGGCCTTGCCGCCGGCCAGCGTGGTCTTCGTCAGCTGCACCGGCTTCCCCGCGGAGTCGACGCCGAAGCTGCCCAGGCTCGTGTTGAGGGTGACTTCGGTGCCGTCCGCGGGCGTGGTGCCGTCCGCGCGGCGGGCGCTCACGGTGAGCGGGACGGCGCTCGTCCCGGTCTCGACCTGGCTCGAAGGGGCGGCGATGGTGACGGCAAAGACGTCCGCCGTCGGTCCGCTCGGATCGGTCGGCAGCGACACCACCGGATTCCCCTCTTTGCACGATTGCAGGACGAGGAAAGCGAGCAGAAGAGGGAGCAGGAACCGGATTCGACCCATGGGGAGCTTCCTATTTTATAATCTCCGGGCTCCACCAAAGACTCCAATGTCACTTCGTGCCCGAATCGCGGGTGCTTTCCTCGTCACGCTCACCGGCGCGTTCCTCTCCGCCCAAAGCGCGCCGCGGCGGCGCGCCACGAACCCTTTCCCCCCCGCCGCCATGCGCGCCGTCGACGATGCGTACACGGCGCGGCGCGCCCAGGCCACGTCCGTGGAGGCGGCGCGCGGCGTGCTGGCCAACGACTTCGGGCCAAAGAAACTGATCGCCATCCAGACCGCCCCTCCGCAGCACGGCTTCCTCACCTTCCTGCCGGACGGCAGCTTCACCTACACGAACGACGGCACGCCCGCGCCATCCGACACCTTCACCTACAAGATCAGCGACGGCACCAACGACTCGCTTCCCGCCACCGTGACCCTCTCCATCACCAGCGACTCGCCGCCGGTCGCGGCCGGCGACAGCTATGCGGTGGCCAACGGTGGTCTCCTCCAGGTAGCCGCGCCCGGCGTCCTGGCCAACGACAGCGATCCCTCCGGCCTCCCCCTCAGCGCCGTGATCGTCGCCAACCCGACGCATGGCCTGCTCACCCTCGGCGCGAACGGCGCCTTCAGCTACAAGCACGACGGCACCAGCTCCACCCTCGACACCTTCACCTACCGGGTGACCAACGGCACGCTCTTCTCCTCCGCCGCCTCGGTGACGATCTCCATCGGCGCGAACGTACCGCCGAACGTGACGAACCAGAGCTACCTCGCCACCCAGGACACGCCGCTCGGCATCTCCGCGCCGGGCGTGCTCAGCGGAGCGAGCGACGCGGACAGCGCGCAGCTGACGGCCATCGCCGTCGCGCCGCCCGCCCACGGCACCCTCGTCCTCGCCGCGGACGGGAGCTTCACCTACACGCCCGCCGCCGGCTACTCCGGCTTCGATTCCTTCACCTTCCAGGCGTCGGACGGCATCTCGGTCTCGACCAATACGGGCGTTGCCTCCATCACCATCCTCTCCCCCGCCGGCGCGAACAACGACTCGTACAGCGGCGCGATGAACCTGCCGCGCGTCGTCCCCGCGCCGGGCGTCCTGGCGAACGACTCCACCGGCTCGCAGATCCTCAGCTACGGCGCCGCCTCCGGCCGCGAGCAAATCATCCTCGGCGCCTCGACTCCGACCGCGCGGGCGGGCTCCGTCGCTCTGAACGCGGACGGCAGCTTCACCTACACGCCGCCCGGCGGCTTCACCGGCATCGATTCCTTCCGCTACATGGTCGGCAACT
This sequence comes from Thermoanaerobaculia bacterium, assembly GCA_036009105.1. GTDB lineage: Bacteria > Acidobacteriota > Thermoanaerobaculia > Gp7-AA8 > Gp7-AA8 > JAFAVZ01. The sequence continues at coordinate 10,124 of DASYMJ010000184.1, forward strand.
CCGTCTCCAGCACGGCGGCGGTCGTGACCCTCACCCTGTCCGCGCCGCCCGTGGCAAACGCCGACAGCTACTTCGCCGCGCAGAATACGGCGCGCGCGGTCGCCGCCCCCGGCGTGCTGGCCAACGACGAGTTGAACGACGCCGCGCTCACCCGCGGCGCCGGCCCCTCGCACGGCGCGCTGACCCTCAACTCCGACGGCTCGTTCCTCTATGTCCCGACCGCCGGCTATACCGGACTCGATTCCTTCGCGTACATCCTCACCAACGCCGCCGGCACGTCCTCCTCCGTCGCCACGCTCACCGTCGTGGCGCCGCCGATCGCCGCGGCGGATTCGTACCTGAACGTGACCAGCGTCGCCGCGCCGGGCATCTTCACAAACGACACGCGCAACAGCGCGACGCTGATCAGCTACGGCACAACGGGCGGCGAACAGACCACCATCGGCCAATCGACCCCGACCGCGCACGGCACCATCGCCGTGCAGGCGGACGGCAGCTTCGTCTACACGCCCGCAGCCGGCTACACCGGCAGCGACTCGTTCGCGTACGTGATCTCCAATTACGCCGGCGCCTCGACCGGCACGGTGACCATCACCACCCAACCGGTGGCCGTCGCGGTTCACCAACGCTAAACTTCGCGCTGGCGTGCGTCCGCTCATCGCCTCACTGCTTCTCGTGCTCCTCGCTCTGCCTGCCGTTGCGCAGTCGGATGTGCCGGAGATCGCGCGCGGACTGCTCGAGGCGGGCGATCAGGCGCGCCACGCGCAGCGCTACAGCGAAGCCATCTCCAGCTACGAGCGCGCCCTGGCCGTGGCGCCGCGCCTGGCCCGCGCCTACATCAGCCTCGGCGCGATCTACTTCGAGCAGGGGAAGGCGGACGAAGCGTACGAGGTCCTGATGCGCGGCGTGCAGCGCGCGAATCCCGAACGCACGCTCTTCGCCAACGCCGCGGCCGCGGCGCAGCAGCTCGGCAAGTCGTCCGAGGCGCTGGGGCTGATCGATCGCGCGCTGGCGCTGGAACGGCGCGATGCGGCGCTGCTCGCGCTCCGCTCCACCATCCTCCGCTCCCTGCAGCGCAACGACGATTCGCTGGCGGCGATCCTGGAGGCGACGAAAGCGGCGCCGAAAGACGCCCACTATCAGCTCAGCGCCGCCAACCTGCTCCTGGCCATGGGACGCACGACCGAAGCGACGGCGGCCTATCGCGCCGCTGTGACGCTGGACAAGTCGCTCCTCCGGGCCTGGCTGAACCTCGGCGCGATCTACACCAAGCAGCGTTTGTGGGCGCCGGCCATCGAGGCGTACGAGAACGCCGTCCGCCTCGCCCCGAACGACGTCTCGGCGCACTACAACCTCGGGCAGCTGTACTACGCCACGAACCAGCGCGAGCGCTCCGAGGAGGAGTATCGGCGGGCCCTGGCGAAGGATGCCTCCCTGCCGCTGGCTTACCTGCACCTCGGCGAGATGGCCCTCGCGCGCAACGAGTACGAGAAGGCGGCGCAGCTCCTCGCCGGCGGCATGGCCTACTACGACGAGGCGTCGAAGGCGCTCGCGGCGCAGCTGCGCGAGCGCGCGCAGCTCGCGCTGGCGCGCACCGCGCGGCAGCAGCAGCGCTACGGGGATGCGAAGGCGCTGCTCGACCGCGTCGCGGTCACCCCGGCCTCGCTGCGCGAGCGCGTCCTGTTGACCCGCGCCACCGGCGACCTCGCTGCCGAGCGCGTGGCACTGGAGCAGCTGTTGAAGTCCGGACCGGCTGGAGAGCCGGCCCTGCGCACCGAGCTCGCCCTCCTCCAGCTCCGCCTCGGCGATGTCGGCGCCGCGCGCGCGAATGCCGCCGCCCTCCCGCCCCTCACCCGCGCCGTGCTCACGCGCGACGCCGCCGCGCTCGGCGCAATGACCTCGCCCATCGCGCGCGGCGACGCGGGCCTGCTGCTGTGGGAGGGAGGGCGGGGGGCGCAAGCGAAACCGCACCTCATCGCCGCGCACGCCGCGATTCCGGACTGGCCGGAGGTGACGCTGGCCCTCGGCGAGCTCGCCATCGGCGAGCGCCAGTTCGGCGACGCGATCGAGCTGCTCTCCACATCGAAATGCGGCGACCAGTGCGAGCGGATGCAGCGCTCCCTCGGCATCGCGCTGATCCACGCGGCGGCCGAGGACCCGCGGCGGGCCAAAGCGTTGCTCGATCGCGCCGCGTCCTTGCCGCTCGATGAGCGGGCGCAGGCCGCGGTCACCGCCTTGCGGGAGGCGCTGGCGCCGAAGGCCGTCCCCGACGCGGTGGAGGTCGTGGAGACCTCCAGCGAGCCGCGGCGCACGGTGATCGTCTTCCTGCCCGACCTGCCGACGGAGAGCGACAAACGGCTGGCCGAGGCGGTGCGGGGGATGCTCGCCTCGCTGCCGGTGCGGCTGCAGGTCGAGCTGTTCCGCCGCGCCGACGACGCGCGCTCGTTCTTCGCCGCGAACCGGGAGCGCGTGGGGATGGTGATCGCGAACCGCGAGCTCACCGAGGCGGTGGACGTGACGCCGCGCTTCCAGCTGACGCGCGGCGGCTCGCGGACGTACCGCCGCGTGGTGGTGGTGCCGCTGCGCAGCCCGGTGCGCTCGCCCGACGACCTGCGCGGCCGCACCGTCAGCGCCGTGGACCTGCTCCGCGACGCCGGGGCCGGCACCGTCGTCCGCGTGCCGGACGACCTGACCGCCGCGGCGAACGTGCTCTTCGGAAAAACCGACGCGGCGGTGGTGGCGGAAGCGAATCCGCTGGTGGCGCAGCACGCGGGGGAGTTGCGCGCCGTCGCCACGCTGCCGGCCGCGCAGTTGCCGGTGGTGGCGTATGCCCCGCTGACGGCGGGCGACCGCACGGCGCTGGATAACGCATTGCCGCGGGCAAGGCTGCTCGGCTACTCGCTGGTGCGCATCGAGGCCGAGCCGCGGGTCGCGCCTCGGGTCGAGTTGCCGGCGATCACGCTGCGGATGCCGGAGCCGTTGCGCAACGTGCCGCTGCGGTTCGAAGCGGAAAGCGTGCAAATCCCGGAGGAGTAAACATGTAGGGCCGGC
>DASYMJ010000185.1:0-31424 GCA_036009105.1 Thermoanaerobaculia bacterium
GAGACTTTGTAGGAGTTGTTGTCGAACTTACCGCCCGCGTGCAGCTCGGTCATGATGACCTCGGCCGCGGAGCGTCCCTCTTCCTTGTGCAGGTCGACCGGAATGCCGCGGCCGTTGTCCTCGACCGTCACCGAGTTGTCGACGTGGATGACCACGCCGACGCGGTTGGCGTAGCCGGCCAGCGCCTCGTCGATCGCGTTGTCGACGACCTCGTAGACCATGTGGTGCAGGCCCGTGATGTCATCGGTATCGCCGATGTACATGCCGGGGCGCTTGCGCACGGCGGCGAGGCCTTTGAGGACCTTGATGTCTTCCGCGGTGTACGTGGGGTTGTCGGGATTCTCGGGGCTCGGTTGCTGCTCGTCCGCTGGCATATCTGGCGTGTAGTCGTCTGGCATCCGGATCACTTTCTCGTGGACGTTTTCGAGGCGTTACTCGCGGGGCGGCGGGCGCCGTCACGGCGGCCGGGATCGCGAGTGGTTTTCACCGAGGAATGTAACGGTTTATTGTACCGCAAAATTGCGTTTTCAGGCGAAATCTCTTGACGCTGTAACTCGCCCGTTTTCAATGGTTAAGCGGCGGTGCGGACCAGTCTCCAACGCCTGCAGAAACGACTCCTTGGCGGAGGTGGCGAAGAGCTGCGTCCGGGCGGGCAATCGGGCCAGCAGGTTCTGCAGGATTTCGAGGTCCAATTCAGCGTCCACGTCGTCCAGCAGGAAGATCGGCGTCTCGTCCATTCTCCGGCGGAAAAGCTCGATCTTGGCGAACTTGAGGAAGAGCACGATCATCTTCAGCTCGCCCCCTGAGAGCACCTCGGCCGCCGGGCGGCTCTTGCCGCCGTCAGCGAGCAGAAAATCGAGGTGATCGCGCTGCGGACCGGAGAGCGACATCCGCGCCCGGATCTCCTCTTTCCGCGTGGCGCGGAGATCAGCCAGGGACGGCCGGTAGACCATGCGCACGCCGCGCACGTGGTAGTCGTGGCGCGCCACGATCTCCTCGTACGCGGCCGCGAGCTGCTTGGTGTACGCGGCGCGCGAGGCGGTCACGAGCTCCGCCGCGGCGACGAACTCCTCGTCCCAGGGATCGAGCATCGAAGCCGGCGCATCGCCCACGCTCACCGCCTGCAGCAGCGCGTTCCGCTGCTTGAGCACGCGGCCGTAGCGCGTCAGCTCATCGAGGTGCGCCGGATGGATGCTGGCCACGCCGCGGTCGAGGAAGCGCCGCCGCTCCTCCGGCGCGCCGCGGATGATCTCCAGCCGCGCGGACGAGTAGGCGAAGACGGTGGTCGCATTGAGATAATTCGCCAGCGTTACCCGTTCGCCATTGATGAGGAGAACACGCTTCCGTGGCTCACGTAGGGCCGGCTCTCCAGCCGGCCCGGACCGGCTGAGAGCCGGTCCCACGTTTCCCTCCAGGCCGACGGAGAGCGTCCGCTCCACCTCGCGCTGCACCACGCCGCTCACGAACACGCTCGGCGCGTCGAAGCGGAAGAGGCTCTGCACGCGCGGCGTGCGGAAGGACTTGGTGGTGACCAGGAAGTAGATGGCCTCGAGGAGGTTCGTCTTCCCCTGGCCGTTGCGGCCGACCAGGATGTTGGTCTGCTCGTGAAAGGCCGTCTCGGCCGGCGCGAGGTTGCGGAAGCTGTCGGTGGTCAGCCGGCTGAGGATCACGCCAATCGCATCGGCATCACGACGTAGAGGTATTCGTACGGCAGGTCATCGCCGACCGGCGAGGGCTTGCCGATGCACTGGCTGTTCTCGTCCTTCAACTCGAGGGAGACGCTCGGCGTGTCGACGGCGCTCAGAAAATCGGTCACGTACGCCGCGTTGAGGCCGACGAAAAACGGGTTGCCGGCATAGTCGATGGGGACCGTCTCGCGCGCATCGCCGAGCTCGGGATTGGTCGAGGAGACGGTGAGCTTGCCAGGCGCGAAATCGAAGCGCACGGCGCGCGTCCGCTCGTTGGCGACGAGAGAGATGCGGCGGATGGTGGAGAGCAGCCGCTCCCGGTCGACCATCACCCGGCGGTCATTGTCGCGGGAGATCACTTCCATGTAGTTCGGGAAGTTGACGTCGATCATGCGGGCCAGCAGGCGCCGCTCGCCGGCGTCGAAGAAGAGCTGGTTGTCGGAGACGCCGAAGCGAACCTCGTTCCCTTCGCCGGCCGACTCGAGGCGCAAAATTTCTTCGAGCGCCTTGCGCGGAATGAGGATGGTGAGGTCGCTGCCCTTCTTCTTGCCGTTGCCGCCGGCGGCGTACGGGAAGTTGATCAGCGCCATGCGGTGCCCGTCGGTGGCCACCATCTCCAGCTTGGCCGGCTGCACCTTGAGCAGCGCGCCGTTGAGCTGGAACCGGGTCTCCTCGTGCGTGATGGCGAACTTCACTTTGCCCACCATCGTCTTGAGCTCATCGAGCGGGATGGAGTACGCATCGGTCACCGACACGGTCGGCAGCGTCGGGTAGTCCTCGGCGGGCAATCCGAGGAGGCGAAACTTGGCCGTGCCGGACTCGATGAGCATCGAGTTGTTTTCCTGCAGGGTCATGTGCACGTCTTCATCGGGGAGGGAGCGGACCACGTCGAAGAGGCGCTTGGCCTCGATGGTGACGCCGCCCGGCGTCGTGATTTTTGCGGCGCAGGAACTGAGGATCGTGACGTCGAGGTCCGTGGCCGCGATCTGCAGACGACCGTCCGTGGCCCTGAGCAGGACGTTCGACAGAATGGGGATCGTCGAGCGCTTTTCGACGACGCCCTGGCACAGCTGTAGCTCTTTCTGCAGATCGGCTTTTGCGACCGTCAGCTCCATGTCTCTTCCTTCAGACCAAGAGTTCTTTCTTGTTTAGTAGTCGTAGTAGTGGATACGAGAGGAAAACCTTTGGACGACCCGCAAAGGCCTCGAAAGTATAGCAGTTCACGGAGGTTCGAGCCTGCGGGTTTTGAGGAGGGAAAACGGAGGAAATGTTCGCTGTTTTCCGCAGTGTCTCGCGCCGGATGGCTCGGGTTCGTTTTTCTCCGCAGGGTTTCAACAGGGTGATCCACATGCTTTGTCCGGGTGTCATCCAGAGATCTGAAGACAGCGAAAGGATCCGTACCGCAAGATCGGTCCGGATCCTTCGGCGGCCGTGCGCCTCAGGATGACACCGTCCGCGCTACCGGAACTGTTTCTTCAGCGTATCGATCGTTCTGGCGAACTGCTGATCGTTCTCGATCATGTCCGAGATCTTCTCCACCGAGTGCATCACGGTGGAGTGGTGCTTATTGTTGAAGAGCTTGCCGATCTCCGGGTAGGAAAGGTCCGTCAGCTCCTTGCACATCCACATCGCCACTTGGCGGGGGAAGACGACCGTCTGGGTGTTCGTCTTCGACTTGAGGTTCGTCACCGTCTGCCCGTAGTGGGCGGCGACGACGCGCATGATCTCCGCCCCGGTGATCGGTTTGTTCTCTTTCGTCAGCAGGTCCTTGAGCGCCTCGCGGGCCAGATCCACCGTCACCGGCTTGCCGGCCAGCGAGGCGAAGACGGCGATCTTGTTCAGGTGCCCTTCCAGCTCGCGGACGTTCGAACGAACCCGTTCGGCCAGGAAGAGGGCAACGTCCTGCGGCAGGTCGACCTTCTTCTCATCGGCCTTGCGGCGGAGGATGGCCACCTTCGTCTCCAGATCGGGCGGCTGGATGTCCGCGATGAGGCCCCACTCGAAGCGGGAGCGGAGGCGCTCTTCGATGGTGGGGATCTCCTTCGGCGGCCGGTCGGAGGTGAAGACGATCTGCCGCTGCGCTTCATAGAGCGCATTGAAGGTGTGAAAGAACTCCTCCTGTGTCCGCTCCTTGCCGGCGATGAACTGGATGTCGTCGAGCAGGAGCGCGTCGGCAGTGCGGTAACGGTCGCGGAAGGACTGCATCCGGTCGTAGCGGATGGAGGTGATGAGGTCGGTCACGAAGGCATCGGCCGACATGTAGACGACCCGCTTCTGCAGGTTCGAGTCGCGGATGGCCTGGCCGATGGCCTGGATGAGATGCGTTTTGCCGAGGCCGGCTCCGCCGTAGATGAAGAGGGGATTGAAGGAGCCGGAGGGATTCTCCGCGATCGACATCGAGGCGGCGTAGGCCAGCTGGTTCGAGCTGCCGACCACGAAGGAGTCGAAGCGGTAGCGCGGGTTGAAGATGGCCGGAGCGAACTCTTCGCGGGGAGGGGGAGGGGCGACGGCGATGTCGTCCAGCGAGTCGGAGTCGACCACGAAGTGGATCTGCATCCGGTCGGGAGAGATCTCGGTCAGGACCTGGCGGATCTGCGAGCCGAAGCGCTCCCGGATCTCGTCCACAAACCGTTGCGACGGCACGCTGACGTCGATCGTGTCCCCCTTCTGAGCGACGAACCGGGTAGGAGCGAACCAGCTCTCATACTCCGATCGATCAACGAGTTGCTCGACGCGGGAAAGTACGTGCTTCCAAACGTTCATGGGGGGACGCTATCTTGTTGACAATCCACAGTTTTTCCACAATCTGCGGAAATTCTGTTCTGGATAAGGGTCGGTGAGTCTAGCACAGCAGCAGGCGAGCAGCGGGCGGCGAACAGCGAGCAGGAGAACGAGCGACGCTCTGGCGTGAATCTCGCCCGATTCTCCTGCTCGGTGCCCGCTGCCCGCCGCTCGCCAACCCGGAATTAACCTCCCGGCAACCGAGTTTGGCCGCTTGCTTCGTTGACCGTTCGCGGCGGCGTGGCTATACTCACCGCTTTCTTTTCAGAAGGTTAGGAAAAATCGATCATGAAGCGTACTTTTCAGCCGAACAACCGCCGCCGGAAGCGCACCCACGGCTTCCTCGTCCGCATGCGCACCAAGGACGGGCAGGCGGTGCTCTCGCGGCGTCGCCGCAAGGGCCGCAAGCGTCTGGCCGTCTGACGGCCGTTCTCGTGGATTCCCCGCAGGGGCTGCCCAAAGAGAAGCGAATCGCGAAACGGCGAGAGTTCCTGCGGGTTTACGAAACAGGCCGCAAGCTCTTTTCCCGTTACTCGGTGCTCTTCTTCCTCCCCAACGATCTGTCCCATTCACGGATCGGCATCACGGCGACGAAGAAGGCTGGCAAAGCAAACGTTCGCAACCGTCTGAAGCGCTGGACGCGCGAGACCTACCGCCGCCAGCGCGACCCCCTCGGCCTCGACCGGCTCTCGATGGATTTCGTCGTGAATGTCAAACCGAACGCCGCCGAGGCGTCTTTTCGCGATTACAGTGAGGACCTGACCAGGGTCCTGCGGCGCGTTGTGAGCGAGCGTCCCTGACCAACGCAAAATGCGCGCGGCAGCCCTCTTCCTTCTCCGCGTCTACAAGCGATTCATCTCGCCTCTGCTGCCGCCGCTCTGCCGCTTCGAGCCCACCTGTTCCATGTACATGGCGCAAGCCATCCAAAAGCACGGCGTCCTGCGCGGCCTCTGGCTCGGCCTGCGCCGTCTCGCCCGCTGTCACCCTTTGAATGCCGGAGGCTGGGACCCGGTCCCATAAATGGAAAAGCGCATCTTCATCGCCGTTCTGATCTCGCTCGCCTTCCTGTGGCTCTGGGCGGCGGTCGCACCGAAGCTCTTCCCCGAGCTCGTCAAGCAACCGCCCAAACCAGCAGCCGTGACGGAGCAGGCGCCGGCAACATCGACGTCGACCGCCGCAGCTGCCACCACCTCGTCCACCACCACCCAACCGCCCGCCGCTCCCGCTCCGGCCGTCGTTCCCGCCGCTGCTCCGATCGCCGCGGCGCAGACGATCTACACCCTGGTCGAGACGCCGGAGTTCGTGGCGCGCTTCTCCAACCGCGGCGCGCAGCTGACCTCGTTCCAGCTCAAGCAGTACCGTGAGAAAGACGGCTCGCCGCTGGAGCTGGTCAAGGCGCGCGAGGCCACTCGCGACGACTTCCCTTTCGCCATCGAGACGCGCGATGCGGCCGTCAACCGCAAGCTCAACGGTGGTCTCTACTCCCTGACCGACCGCACCGACGGCGGACATCGCGTGCTCGAGTACCGCTGGTCGGACGGCCGGATCTCGGCCACCAAGACCTTCCGCATCGGCGCCGAGTACCTCTTCGACTTCTCGTCCAGCGTGTCGCCGGCGACCCCTTACCGCCTCATCGTCGGCCCCGGCCTGCGCACCCTGGCCGGCGACGAGAAGGACAGCCAGTTCATCGTCACCGGCAACGCCGTGGTCCAGCGCGAGGGCAAGCTGAAGGTAGTCAACCGCGAGAAGGCGGACGTGATCAGCAACCTCGGTCCCGTGGAGTACATCGGTGTGGAGGACAACTACTTCCTCGTCGCCCTCAAGCCGACGAAAGCGGGGGAGGGCCTGCTCACCCGCATCGAGCTCCCCACCGGCCCGAAGACGAAGCGCCGCGATCTCTACGTCGGCCTCAATGCGGCGCCGGACGGCACCATCGCCGGCTCGGCGTTCTTCGGCCCGAAGCAGACGCAGATCCTCGATCAGTACGGCCTGGAGAAGACGCTGCAGTTCGGCATGTTCGGCGTCATCGCGCGCGTGCTGCTCACCGCGCTGATGTGGATCAACGGCTACGTCCACAACTACGGCTGGGCCATCGTCCTGCTGACGGTGATCATCAAGCTGCTGCTCTATCCGCTGCAGCACAAGCAGAACGTCTCGATGAAGAAGATGCAGCGGCTGCAGCCGAAGATGGAGGCCATCCGCAACCGCTACAAGAAGTCGAAGACGGACGTCGAGCAGCGCAACAAGATGAACCAGGAGATCATGGGCCTTTACCAGAAGGAGGGGATCAACCCCATGGGCGGCTGCTGGCCCATCCTTCTGCAGGTCCCCATCCTGTGGGGCTTTTACGGCCTGCTCTCCCGCTCCATCGAGCTGCGCGGCGCGCCTTGGATTCTCTGGATCCACGATCTCTCGACCAAGGATCCTTACTATGTGCTGCCGCTGCTGATGACCATCACCATGTTCATCCAGCAGACGATCACGCCGGCCACGGGCGATGCGGCGCAGCGGCGAATGTTCCTCATCATGCCGCTGATCTTCGGCTGGATCTTCAAGGAGTTCCCGAGTGGTCTCGTGCTCTACTGGCTCGTGCAGAACATCTTGACGATCGCCCAGATGATGATCATGAATAAATACTGGAAAGAGCATCCGGATGATGCGAAGCCTCAGGGGGGCGCATGAGTCAGCGCTTTGAAGGAAAGAGTCTCGATGACGCCTTGAGCGTCGCCGCGCAGACTCTCGGCGTGGAGCGGCACCAGCTCACCTATCACGTGCTGCTGGAGAAGCGCGGTTTCCTGGGCGGCGTGAAGCGCGTCGTCGTGGAGGCGGATGTGAATGTCGATGCCACCACGCCGCCCGCCCCGCCTCCTCCTCCCGTGGCCGAGCCTCGCCCGGCGCCGCCCGCGTCCGCCCCGCGTGAAGCTCGCGGCAGCGGCGGCGGCGACCGCGAGCGGCGTCCGCGGCCGGCCGGTGGTGCGGGCGGCGGCCGCGGCTCAGGTGGCGGCGGTCGCGGTCCTCGCGGCGGCGGCGATCGAGGGGGGGACCGCGGTGGCCGGGGCGGTGGTGGTGGGCGCGGCGGGCGGGGGAGGGGACAGAGCTACGGCGAAGAGCTGCGCGTTGGCGACTTCGAGCGCTTCGCGTCCGACCTCCCGGAGGAGATTCCGGAGCAGGGGGCGGAGACGGAGAACACCGCGGCGGTGAGAAGTTGGCTGGAGCAAGCGCTTGCTCTCGCAAAGCTGGAGCTCACCCTGCGCACCGAGGAGACCGAGGAGCAGGTGACCGTCCGCTTGTATGGGAAGGATTCGCGCCGCCTGGTCGACAACCACGGCGAGCTGCTCGACGCGCTGCAGGTCCTGGTCAACAAGGCGCTGGTCGGCCGGCGCATCGAGAAGGACATCGAGCTCGACTCGCAGGACTTCAAGAAGGATCGCACCGCGGACCTGCAGAAGCGGGCGCGCGAGGTGGCGGAGCGGGTCCGGGACAACGGGCACGAGCAGCTGCTGCCGGCCATGAGCCCCATCGAGCGGCGCATCGTTCACCTCACGCTGCAGGACGATGCCGAGGTGACCACCGAGTCGCGCGGCGAAGGGTTCTACAAACGGGTGGCCATCATCCTGCGCGAGGACGCGAGCTGAGTCGTGAGCGGCGCCGCGCTCGACACGATCGTCGCTCCGGCGACGCCGGTCGGGCGCAGCGCCCTGGCCATCGTCCGCATCGACGGCCCTGCCGCTTTCGCGATCCTCTCCTCTTTCGCCGCACTTCCGCCCATCCGGCATGCTGCACGTCTGGCCTTACGGCATGACGGCGAGCTGCTCGACGATGCGGTGGTGGTTCGCTATGCGGCGCCGCACTCCTTCACCGGCAACGACCTCGTCGAGATGACGCTGCACGGCAACCCGCTGCTCATCTCGCGCGTGGTCTCCGCGTGCGTGGCGCTCGGCGCGCGGATGGCGGAGCCGGGCGAGTTCACGGAACGGGCGGTGCTGAACGGGAAGCTGGACCTGGTGCAGGCGGAGTCGATCGCCGACCTGATCAACGCCCGCACCACCCTCCAGGCCAGGCTCTCGCTCGGCAACCTGGAAGGGATGCTCAGCCGGACGGCGGCGGCCATCCGCGAGTCGCTGCTCTTCGTCATCTCCCGCCTCGAGGCCGCGCTCGACTTCTCGGAGGAGGGCTACGACTTCATCTCCCGCTCGGAGGCCCGGTCGCTGATTTCGTCCGCCATCGCGCAAACTCGTTCGCTGGCGGAGACGTACCGCCGCGGCCACGCCACCGCCCGCGGCCTCTCCGCGGTGATCCTCGGCCGCCCGAACGCCGGCAAGTCGACGCTGCTCAACCGCCTGGTCGGCAGCGACCGCGCCATCGTCACCCCCATCCCCGGCACCACGCGGGACATCGTGCGCGAGACGATCGAGATCGGCGGCCTGCCGGTGACGCTCGCGGATACCGCGGGTCTCCGCTCGAGCTCGGATGTGGTGGAAGGCATCGGCGTCGCGCGCGCGCGCGAGGCGGCCCACTCCGCCGACATCATTCTTTATCTCGTCGATGCGACCTCCGGATGGACCCCGGAGGACGAGCCCTTCCCGAACGCGCTCGTCATCTATACGAAGACCGACCTCGCCCCCGCCCCACCGGGCGAGCTCGGCATCAGCGTTATGGCCGAGAGCGGCATTACGGATCTGCTCGCCAGATTGGACGGGCTCGTCCGCGAGCATTTCGTCGCCGCTGAAGGCTCGCTGGTCAACGAGCGGCAGAGGCTGGCCGTCGCCGCCTGCGAGGAGGCCCTACAGGAGTCGCTGGTTGCGATCGACGCCGGCTACGAGGAGCAGATGATCGTGGTCGATCTCTACCGGGCGTCGAATGCGCTTGGGCTGCTTACGGGTGCGATCACCCGTGAAGAGGTGTTCGCAGAAATCTTCTCCAAGTTCTGCATAGGGAAGTGAAATGTAGGGCCGGCTCTCAGCCGGCCCATCATCAACGGATTGCTGGGCCGGCTGAGAGCCGGCCCTACATTTCGCTTTGGGATGAGCACGGCCCTCCGCAATGTTCCACGTGGAACCATGCGCTTCGACGTCATCATCATCGGAGGCGGCCACGCCGGGGCGGAGGCCGCGCGGGCCTGCGCTCGCGGCGGCGCGTGCGTGGCGCTGGTCACCATACAGCGCGAGGCGATCGGCCGGATGTCCTGCAACCCGGCCATCGGTGGCCTGGCCAAGGGGAACCTGGTCAAGGAAATCGACGCGCTCGGCGGCCTGATGGGCGAAGCCACCGATCGGGCGGGCATCCAGTTCAAGGTCCTCAACCGCTCCAAGGGCCCGGCAGTCCAGGGACCGCGCGCCCAGTGCGACCGCGACCTCTACGCCGCAGCCGTCCTCGACCTCCTCGAAGCGGAGCCGAAGCTCACCATCGTGGAGGGCTCCGTCTCCGCACTCCTCGTAGAAAGTTCCACCGTGCGTGGAGCAGTCCTCGCCGACGGCATGCGTCTGGAGGCCACGGCTACCGTCGTCACCACCGGTACCTTCCTCCGTGCCCTGATGCACTCCGGCGAGGTGAAGACCGTCGGCGGCCGCTTCGGCGAACCGTCCGCCGAGACCCTCTCCGACTCCCTCCGCCGCCTCGGCCTGCACCTGGGCCGCCTCAAGACCGGCACGCCCCCCCGCATCGCGAAGGACTCCGTCGACTTTTCAAAGCTCGAGCCGGCCCCCGGCGACGACCACCCCCGCCCCTTCTCCATCCTCACCGACGCGCTGCTCCTGCCGCAGGTGCTCTGCCACCTCACGTACACCGGCGCCCCCGCTCATGAGCTGATCCGGGCCAACCTCCACCGCGCGCCGATGTACTCCGGCCAGATCCAGGCCGCCGGCCCGCGCTACTGCCCCTCCATCGAGGACAAGGTGGTCCGATTCGCGGAGAAGGAGCGGCACCAGGTGTTCGTCGAGCCGGAAGGCTTGCAGCACCCATGGCTCTACCTGAACGGCATCTCTACGTCTCTTCCGCCGGATGTGCAGGACGGCGTGGTTCGTTCGCTGCCGGGCTTCGAAAACGCGGTGATCGCCCGCTACGGCTACGCCGTGGAGTACGACTTCGTGAACCCGCAGCAGCTCTCGCCGACGCTGCAGGTGCGCGGCGTGGAGGGCCTGTTCCTGGCCGGCCAGATCAACGGCACCTCCGGCTACGAAGAGGCCGCGGCACAGGGTCTCCTCGCCGGCATCAACGCGCTGCAAGTCATACGCGGCGGCGAGCCGGTCATTCTCCGCCGCGACCAGGCCTACGCCGGCGTCATGATCGACGACCTGGTCACCCTCGGCACCGAGGAGCCGTACCGGATGTTCACCTCCCGCGCGGAGCACCGCCTGCTCCTCGGCTGCGACTCCGTCTACGAGCGCCTGACCCCCCTCGCCGAGCGGCTCGGGATTCTCGACAATGAGCGCCGCCGCCGCACCGCGGCTCGCTTCGCTCGCCTCCACCGCGCCCGCGCGGCCGCCGCCGCCCCCCTCACGCCCGACCGCCCCACCACCGCCTGGCTCCGCGAGGCGGGCATCGAGCTGACGGCGCCGGCGACGATCGCGCGCCTCTCCCAGCGTCCGGGGTTCGAACTGGGGCGCATCGCTGCCGCCGCGCCGGATGCGGAGGTGGGGGAGGCGTTCCGCGCGCTGAGTGAGGAAGAGGCGGAGGGGCTGGTCAGCCAGATGCGCTACGCCGGGTACATCGAGCGGCAGCAGCGGGAGGCGGCGAAAGTCAGCGAGGACGAAGACCTGCGCATCCCGGCCGCCATGACCTACGCGCTGCCGGGCCTCTCACGGGAGATGACGGAGAAGCTGAGCGCGATCCGTCCGCACTCGCTGGGACAGGCCAGCCGGATTCCGGGCGTGACGCCGGCGGCGATCGCGATTCTGCGGATGCACGTGCGACGCGGAACGGCGGTGTCATCCTGAGCCGCACAGACGGCGAAGGATCTCCCGGCAAGATCGGTGGGGATCCTTCGGCCTCTGCGGGCCTCAGGATGACACGGTATAAGGCGGAGCTCCTCAAATGGACCGAGAAGGTCAACCTCATCGGCCCTGAGGTGCGGGCGCATCTGGATGAGCACATCGCTGAGGCGGTGAGGGCGGCGGAGATCCTGAAGCCGCGGGGAAACGTGCTCGATTTCGGGAGTGGCGGGGGGCTGCCGGCCATCCCCATGGCCATCGTTTCGCCGGAGGCGACGTTTCATCTGGTGGAGGCGGACCAGAAGAAGTGGGCCTTTCTGAAGCATGTCATCCGGGAGTGCGAGTTGACGGCGGTGGTTTACGGGGATAGATTGTCGCGCGCTCTGGAGCGGTTCCCGCCTGACCTTCAGTTTTCCCTCGTCGTTTCACGTGCTGTCGGAAATCCTGAGGAATGGCTGCCTTCGCTCGCGGAGCATCTCGTCGGCGGAGCGCGGGTGGGGCTGTTTCAGAGCACGCCGGCGGCGCCCAGGATCAAAGGATTCTCCCCCGAGGAGTCGTATCCGCTGCCGCGCGGTGACGCTAACTTCCTCGTGACGCTGACGTTCCACGTGGAACAATGACGAAGATCATCTCCCTCGCAAACCAGAAGGGTGGTGTCGGCAAAACGACGACAGCCATCAATCTTGGTGCCTCTCTCGCCGCCTGCGAGCGCAGCGTGCTGCTCGTCGACCTCGACCCCCAGGCGAACGCGACTTCCGGCATTGGCATCTCCGACGTCGACAAATCGATGTACGACGTCCTGGTGGACAGCGTCCCCCTGCGCGAGATCGTCCTCCCCACCGAGCTCCCCACTCTTTTCATCGCCCCCTCCTCGGTCGATCTGGTGGGCGCCGAGGTCGAGTTGCGCGATGCCATCGGCCGCGAGTACTACCTCAAGCGCGCCCTGGAGTCGGTCGGCAACGACTACGACTACATCCTCATCGACTCCCCTCCCTCCCTCGGCCTTCTCACCATCAACGGCCTCACCGCGGCGCACGCTGTCTTAGTCCCACTGCAGTCGGAGTACTTCGCGCTGGAAGGCGTCTCCCAGCTGATGAACACCGTCGAGCGGGTCCGCGGCGCGGTCAACCCCGGCCTGGAGATCGAAGGCATCGTCCTCACCATGTACGACGAGCGGATGAACCTGGCCCGCCAGGTGGCGGACGAGGTCCGCTCCCACTTCGGCGAGAAGGTCTACCAGACCATCATCCCCCGCAACGTCCGGCTGGGCGAGGCGCCGTCCTTCGGCAAACCGATTATCCTGTACGACATTCGCTCCCGCGGCAGCGAGGCGTACGTCAGCCTGGCCAAGGAGTTCATCCGCCGCGCGGAGAACGTCATCTGATGAATCAGAAACGTGCCCTCGGCCGCGGCCTCGGTGCCCTCATCCCGCAGAAGCAGGCGGAGCCGGCAGCGCCCGCTCCCTCGACGGCCGGCCTGGCCGAGGTGCCGATCGAGCAGGTCTCGCCGAACCCTTTGCAGCCTCGCAAGTTCTTCAACGAGGCGTCGATCGACGAACTGGCCCGCAGCGTCCGCGAGCATGGCATCGTGCAGCCGCTCGTGGTCACCCGCTCGGGCGAGAACCGCTACAAGCTGATCGCCGGCGAGCGCCGCTACCGCGCCGCCCAGAAGGCCGGCCTGACCACGGTGCCGGTCGTCATCAAAGAGATGATGACCGACGGCGATGCGTTGGAGATCGCCCTCATCGAGAACATCCAGCGCGAGGATCTGAACCCGATCGAAGAAGCGCTGGCCTATCACCAGCTCCATGAGGAGTTCGGTCTCACCCAGGAGGAGATTTCCAAGCGGGTGGGCAAAGAGCGCTCGACAGTCGCTAACGTCTTGAGATTGCTGAAGTTACCGGATCAGGTGAAAAAGCTGCTGGCCTCCGGACAGCTCTCCATGGGGCATGCCCGGGCGCTGCTGGCGGTGGAGTCGACGAAGAAGCAGGAGCAGCTCGCCGAGCGGGTGGTGAAGCGGAACCTCAGCGTGCGGCAGACGGAGCTGATGGCTTCGGAGAGCTCGCCGCGCACGGCGGAGAAGAAAGAGAAAGAGAAGGACGTCTTCACGCGGGACGCGGAAGACAAGCTGACAAGAACTTTGCGCGCCAAAGTGGAGATCGACAGGCGGCGCCGCGGCGGGGTGATCCAGATCCGCGTCGCGAGCGAGGACGAGCTGATCCGGGTGGTGGATGACCTGATGAGCAGGCGGCGGTAGGAACACGGTGTCATCCTGAAGCCGCGCAGACGGCGAAGGATCTCCCCGTGCAAGCCGCCGGGGGATCCTTCGGCCTCTGTGGGCCTCAGGATGACACGGTGGGCGGGCGGCGATGGACAGATACAACGGAGACGACCATGACCAAACTCAAGAGCGGTGAACTGAACGGCTTCCTCGACCGGGGCGCGACCTTCAAGGGCGAGCTGGAGTTCGAGGACACGATGCGCATCGACGGCAAGTTCAACGGGCGGATCGTCTCGAAGAACGAGCTGATCGTCGGGGAGAGCGCCACCATCGAGGGCGACATCCACGTCGGGCGGGTGGCCATCAGCGGCACGGTGATCGGCAAGATCGTCGCCGCGCAGCGCGTCGAGATCCACCGCAACGGCAAGGTCTACAGCGACATCGACACGCCGGCGCTGATCATTGAAGAGGGCGCCATCTTCCAGGGGAACTGCGTGATGGGAGACCGGAAGAGCGGGAACGTGACGAACATCGCGGCGAAGGCTTAAGCGCGCCAGTCGTTCAGCCGCGCCGCGAGCAGGATCGCCTCCGGAATGGTGTACTCGTCCTCCGGTCCCAGCTCGTCCTCCCACTGCAGGTCCCAGGCGGCGCGCTCCTTCTCCTCCTGAGGCGCCTCGGTGAAGTTCAGCTCGCAGATGTCGCCGATGTATTGCTCGGCGTCCCGGATGGGGAGGCCGAAGGTGCGGCAGACGAGGGGGCGGGACTCGTAAATCATGCAGGCGCCGTTCGGGTCGAGGTTCGGGCACGGCAGATCCGAGGTACGGGAGAAGAACGCTTCCTTCTCCTCGGGGGAGCATTCGCGCAGGTTGGGATGGTCGGCGACGGCGGCCGCGCGGCGGATGATGGCGGTGCGGCGGGAGGGGTGGAGGGCGGCGAGGCCCTCCGCGATTATGGGGACGTCGCCGGAGCCGATCTCGAACAGGCCGTGGCAGCAGAGAGAACAGCCGCGCCCGCACTGCAGGTTTTGCGGCTGCTCGCCGGCGACGGAGGCGAAGAATCCGTCGGCCCGCTGCAGGATGTCGCGATAGCTCACCACAGCGCGAACGGCGGGCGTGACAACGCCCATTCCTTGTGGTACAAAACGGCGGCTTTTCGGGGTTGGCGCGCATTCCTGGCCCGCCGCACCGTGCCCCGTCGATGCTCCCACGAACATGCAAATCAGCTTGACGCCCGATCCATCTCTGCTCGCGATCATGGTGATCTTCATCATCAATTACCTGGTCGTGCGCCGATTTTTCCTGAAACCGATCAACCAGGTGCTCGAGGAGCGTGAGTCGAACATCCGCACCGCCGACCAGCTCTACGAGCAGTCGCTGGCCAGCTTCAACGAGGCCACGGCGCGAATGGAGCAGCAACTCCACGTGGCCAAGCGCGAAGCGGCGAGCGTCCGCGAGAAGCGCCGCGCGGAGGCGGGCGTGCGCCGCCAGCAACTGATCGAAGAGACGCAGTCGAGCGCGAAGCAGGTCGTGGGGGAAGCGGAGCAGAAGCTGGCCCAGGACGTCGCCACCGCCCGCGAGCGCATCGTCGCAGACGCGGACATGCTCGCCCGCCAGGCGGCGGAGCGCATCCTGGGGAGGGCCGTCTGATGCGCAAGCTGCTATTCCTCTTCCTCCTCATCCTGCTGCCCGTCGCGCTGTTTGCGCAGGAGCATCCCAAGAGCGACAACACGAGCGACGCCGCGCACGGCAGCGAAAAGGCCGCGCACGAAGTGGCGCATCCCGGCGAAGCGCACGGCGGCGAGCACGAGGCGCCGAAAACCTACTTCGGCATCCCCGGCTGGCTGCTCAAGACCATCAACATGATCGTCTTCCTCGGCCTGCTCGGCTGGCTGGTGCGCAAGCCGGTGGCGGAGGCGTTCCGCGGTCGCAGCGAGTCGATCCGCAACGCGGCCCGCGAGGCGGAGGAGCGGCGGCAGAAGGCGGACAGCCTCGCCGCGGACATCCAGGCACGGCTCACCCAGATCGAACAGGAAGTGCGCGCCATCCACGAGCGCGCCGAGGCGGAAGGGGAGCGGCAGAAGCGCGAGCTGATCGCGGCCGCCGAGGCCGAGGCGCAGAAGATCCTCGTTTCGGCGCGGACGGAAGTGGACAACCGTCTCAAGCACGCGCGCAAGGAGCTCACGGAGTTTGCCGGCCAGCTGGCCAGCGAGCGCGCCGAGCAGCTCATCCGCGAGCGGATCACCGAGGCAGACCAGCACAAGCTTTTCCGTGAGTCGCTGCGGGAAGTGAAAGAGGTGCAGGGATGATCCGCCGTTTCGCCCGGCCGTACGCGCGCGCCATCCTCGACGTGGCCGGCACGCCCCAGAAGGCAAACGACCTCCGCAAGGAGCTGGAGGTCTTCGAGCAGGCGCGGCGCAGCGCGGCGGACCTGCAGCACATGTACAAGGATCCGGGCATCGCGCTGGACGTGAAGCTGGCGGTGACGCAGAAGATCGCCGCGCGGCTGGGCCTGACGCCGCTGACCATCAAAGTGCTGGAGGTCCTGATCCGGAACCACCGGATCAACGACACCGCCGCGATCGCCGCGGCTGTCGCCGCGTATGTGAACCAGGAGCTGGGCATCGTGGTGGCGGACGTCCGGACGGCCCACCAGCTCGATCAGGCGGAGACGGCCGAGCTGCAGAAGACGCTGCAGGAGAAGTTCAACAAGGGCGTCGAGCTGCGGGTGAGCGTCGATCCGGCGCTGCTGGGCGGCTTCGTGGCCCGGGTCGGCAGCGAGATCTACGACGCCTCGGTGCACGGCAAGATCGAGAAATTCCGCGAGTCGTTAACGTAGCGCTTTTTCGCACGCCATTTCGGGAGACTTTATGGCCGTTGATTTGAAGGCAGATGAAATCACAGAGATTATCCGGCAGCAATTGAGCGGTATCGACCGCGGCGTCGACGTGTCCGAGGTCGGGACCGTGATGTCCGTGGGCGACGGCATCGCGCGCGTCTACGGCCTCGACCGCGTCATGGCCGGCGAGCTCGTCTCGTTCCCGCACGACATCGCCGGGCTGGCCCTCAACCTCGAAGAAGACAACGTCGGCGTCGTGCTCCTCGGCGAGTCGGCCACCATCCGCGAAGGCGACCAGTGCAAGCGCACCGGCCTCATCATGTCCGTCCCGGTCGGCCCGGCCGTGGTCGGCCGCGTGGTCAATCCGCTCGGCGAGCCGATCGACGGCAAGGGCCCGATCAACACCACCGAGCGCTATCCGATCGAGCGCCTGGCGCCGGGCGTGGTCGACCGCAAGCCGGTCAAGGAGCCGCTGCAGACGGGCCTCAAGGCCATCGACGCGATGGTTCCGATCGGCCGCGGCCAGCGCGAGCTGATCATCGGCGACCGCCAGACCGGCAAGACGGCGGTGGCCGTGGACACGATCATCAACCAGAAGGGGAAGAACGTCATCTGCGTGTACGTGGCCATCGGTCAGAAGAAGTCGACCGTGGCGCAGGTGGTGAAGACGCTGGAAGAGCACGGCGCGATGGAGTACACCATCGTGGTCAACGCGTCGGCGTCGGAGCCCGCTCCGCTGCAGTACCTGGCGCCGTACGCCGGCTGCGCGATGGGCGAGTACTTCCTCTACAACGGCCAGCACGCGCTCTGCATCTACGACGATCTTTCCAAGCACGCGGCGGCGTATCGCGAGATCTCGCTGCTGCTCCGCCGCCCGCCCGGCCGCGAGGCGTACCCCGGCGACGTTTTCTACCTGCACTCCCGCCTCCTGGAGCGCGCCTCGAAGCTGAACGATGCGAAGGGCGGCGGGTCTCTGACGGCGCTGCCGATCATCGAGACGCAGGCCGGCGACGTCTCGGCCTACATCCCCACGAACGTCATCTCCATCACCGACGGGCAGATCTTCCTGGAGACGGACCTCTTCCACTCCGGCGTCCGCCCGGCCATCAACGTCGGCATCTCGGTCTCGCGCGTCGGCGGCTCGGCGCAGGTGCGCTCCATGCGCTCCGTCTCCGGCACCCTGCGCCTCGACCTCGCCCAGTACCGCGAGCTCGCCGCGTTCTCGCAGTTCGGCTCCGACCTGGACAAGGTGACGCAGGCGCAGCTCAACCGTGGCCGCCGCCTGGTGGAGATCCTCAAGCAGGGGCAGTATCAGCCGCTGCGGGTGGGGCTTCAGACCGCGTCGGTGTACGCCGGCACGAAGGGCTTCCTGGACAACCTGGCCATCGAAGCGGTCCGCCCGTTCGAGGCGGCGCTGCACCAGTGGCTGGTCGACGACAAGGCGGATCTGGTCGACCGGCTGGAGACGGCGCAAAAGTTCGACGCGCCGCTGGACAACGAGCTGCGCGCCGCCATCACCGAATTCAAGGAAGGGTACGTCCGCGACAACGCGAACGTATTAGCCGCGTAAACCGGCACGGCCGGCGGCGCTGGTTGCCCAAGGCTCAGTCAACGTAGTCGCGATCGATAGACGGAAGCGCAGGACCAAGAAAGCCCATGCCGAGCACCATCGACCTCAGACGCCGCATCCGCAGCGTCAAGAACACGCAGCAGATCACGAAGGCCATGAAGATGGTCTCGGCGGCGAAGCTGCGCCGGGCGCAGGAGCGGATCTTCTCCGCCAGGCCCTACGCGGCCGCGCTGCGCGAGGTGCTCGCCTCGGTCGCCGCGCGCATCGGCGCGGAGAACCATCCGCTGCTCCAGGCGCGCGAGCAGGAGCAGAACGTGGTCGTGATCGTGGTGACCTCCGACCGCGGCCTGGCCGGCGCGTTCAACACGAATGCGAACCGCGCCGCGCTGAACTTCATCCGCGACAAGAACTTCGCCAGCGTCGAGCTGATCCCCATCGGGCGCAAGGCGAACGACTACTTCCGCCGCCGCTCCATCAAGCTGCGCCGCGCCGCCACCCAGGCCCAGCAGGCCCTCTCGCTGGACACGGCGCGCGAGATCGCGACCTCGCTCATCACCGCCTTCACGAACGGCGAGCTCGATGCGGTGTACGTGGTCTACAACGAGTTCCGCTCGATCATCTCCCAAGTGGTGCGCACCGAGCGGCTGCTGCCGCTGCAGGGCACGTGGGGCGAGGAGCAGCAGGGGGAGAACACGATCGACTATCTGTACGAGCCGGCGCCGGAGAAGATCCTCTCCGAGCTGCTGCCGAAGTACGTGGAGTTCGAGCTGTACCGCATCCTGCTCGAGTCGGCCGCCGCCGAGCAGGGGGCGCGCATGACGGCCATGGAGGCCGCCACGAAGAACGCATCGGACATGATCAGCCACCTGACCCTGACCTACAACCGCATCCGTCAGGCGGCGATCACCAAGGAAATCATCGAGATTGTTTCGGGCGCTGCGGCTGCGGGGCAGTAGAGAGTTGCTGGTTGCTGGTTACTAGTAGATCCAGCAACCAGTAACTGGTCCCAATGGAGAGAACAGACATGGCTACAGACCACAAAACCGGACGCGTCATACAAATCATCGGCCCTGCGGTCGACGTGCAGTTCGATGAAGGCTACCTGCCGCCCATCTACACGGCGGTGCGCATCGTCGACAACAAGGAGCTCGGCAACGTGCCGATCGACGTCGTCGTCGAAGTGGCCAACCACATCGGCGAGGGGCAGGTGCGCTGCATCGCCATGAAGCCGACGGACGGTATGGTGCGCGGCATGAAGGCTCTCGACACCGGCGCACCCATCACAGTCCCGGTCGGCCGCGAAACGCTCGGCCGCATTCTCAACGTGCTGGGCGAGCCGGTGGACAACATGGGCCCGGTCAACTCCGAGCACCGCTGGTCGATCCACCGCGAGCCGCCGAAGTTCGACGAGCAGTCCACCTCCATCGAGATGTTCGAGACCGGCATCAAGGTCATCGACCTGCTCGAGCCGTACACTAAGGGCGGCAAGACGGGCCTCTTCGGCGGCGCGGGCGTGGGCAAGACGGTGCTGATCCTGGAGCTCATCACCAACGTCGCCAAGCAGCACGGCGGCTTCTCGGTCTTCGCCGGCGTCGGCGAGCGGACCCGCGAGGGCAACGACCTCTACCTCGAGTTCGAAGAAGGCGGCGTCATCAAGCCGGGCGATCCGTCCAAGTCGAAGGCCGCGCTGATCTACGGCCAGATGACCGAGCCGCCGGGTGCGCGCCTCCGCGTCGGCCTCACCGGCCTCACCGTGGCCGAGTACTTCCGCGACCAGGAAGGGCAGGACGTGCTGCTCTTCATCGACAACATCTTCCGCTTCACCCAGGCCGGCTCCGAGGTTTCGGCGCTGCTCGGACGCATGCCGTCCGCGGTCGGCTACCAGCCGAACCTGGCCACGGAGATGGGCGAGCTGCAGGAGCGCATCACCTCCACCAAGAAGGGCTCCATCACCTCCGTGCAGGCCATTTACGTGCCGGCCGACGACCTCACCGATCCCGCGCCGGCCACCGCCTTCGCCCACCTCGACGCGACCACGGTTCTCTCCCGCCAGATCGCGGAGCTGGGCATCTACCCGGCCGTCGACCCGCTCTCCTCGACTTCCAAGATTCTCGACCCGCGCATCCTGGGCGACGAGCACTACAACACCGCCCGCGGCGTGCAGGCCGTCCTCCAGAAGTACAAGGACCTGCAGGACATCATCGCCATCCTCGGCATCGACGAGCTCTCGGAAGAGGACAAGGTCATCGTCTCCCGGGCGCGCAAGATCCAGCGCTTCCTCTCCCAGCCCTTCCACGTGGCCGAGCAGTTCACCGGCATCCCCGGCAAGTACGTGAAGATCGCCGACACCATCCGCGGCTTCCGGGAGATCGTGGACGGCAAGCATGACGACGTGCCGGAGCAGGCCTTCCTGCTGCAGGGCACGATCGAGGACGTGCTCGAGCGCGCCGAGCAGATGAAGCGCGAGGCGGCGTAATGGCCGACGCTCTGCCCACCAGGATCAGCCTCACGGTCGTCACGCGCGAGCGGAAGATCGTCGACGCCGAAGTCGAGGAGGTCGTTCTCCCCGGCTACGACGGCGAGCTGGGGATCCTCCCCGGCCACACGCCGCTCCTGGCCATGCTCAAGATCGGGCAGCTGCGCTACCGCACCGGTGGCCAGCTGCACCGCATCGTGATCTCCTGGGGCTTCGCCGAGGTGCTGCCGGAGCGGGTCATCGTGCTCGCCGAGCGGGGCATGCTGCCGGAAGAGATCGATCCCGCCGCCGCGGAGCGCGAGCGGGTGGAGGCGGAGCGCGAGATCGCGGACCTCTCATCGCACGATCCCGAGTTTGCCACCGTGGAGGCGAAGCTCGAGGAAGCGGTGGCCATGATCAACCTGCATCACGGGTAGAACGCGCTTGTCATCCTGAAGCCGCGCAGACGGTCGAAGGATCCCCCGGCAAGCACGAGGAGATCCATTCGGCGTCTGCGCGCCTCAGGATGACACCCGGACCAAATCCTGCATGAGCCCGCCCACACTCATGGATCGTTGGCTCCAGCAGTTTGCCCGCACGAACCTCGTGCGCAGTTCCGACACCGCGCATGACCTGAAGACGCCGCTCAACGTGGCCGTCCTCAACCTCGAGCTGCTCAAGATGCGGGCGCGCAAGCTCATGGAGCAGGACGATCCGAAGCTGATGGCGTACGCCGCCTCCATCGAGGTCGAGCTGCGGCGGATGGCGCGCATCTTCGACAGTTTCTTCCTCCTCTCCACGCCGCCGAAGGGGGAAGGAGCGCCCTCGTCGGTGGAGTTGCCGCCGCTCGCCGCCGCGGCCGCGGAGGAGGCCGGCTACACCCTGGAGACGGATGGTCAGTCATTCCGCACGATCGGCCACGAGGCGAGAATCCGGCAGGCCTTCAAACTGTTCCTGGAGGGTGCGGCGAGCGTTCTCGCGCCGGAAGGCCGCGCCGTCCACATCGCTCGCCAGGAGGGCCGATTTCACCTCATCGCGAGCGGCCGGCCGCGGGCGGAGGACTTCGAGCCGACGAAGATTTTCAAGTTCTACTACACCGATCCCAGCGGCAATCCGGACCTCTCCCTGGCCACTGCCAGACTCATCGCCGAAACGTACGGCGGTGAGCTGATCGCTACCCAGGAAAGTGATAAGGTGTCTCTGCGGATCGGTTTTCCACCGGGTGAAGAATGAAACGTGTCCTGATCGTTGACGATGATCGCGCCACCAGTGCCGGCATGGCCGACGTGGTGGAGGAGTGGGGTTACGAGCCCGAGGTCGCCGACACCGTGAAAGCGGGTTGGGCGGCCGTGAGCAGGCTCGTTCCCGACGTGGCCATCGTCGACCTGAAGCTTCCCGACGGCTCCGGCCTCGACCTGCTCCATCGCATCAAGGAACAGTATCCCGACGTTTCCGTGGTCATCCTCACCGGCCACGCCACGGTCGACTCGGCCGTCAAGGCGCTCAAGGTGGGCGCCGAGGATTACGTGACCAAGCCGGTCGACCTGCCCCGCCTGCAGGTCATCCTCAAGACCGTCGAAGACAAGCAGCTGATGAAGCAGGAGATCCTCGAGCTTCGTCGCCAGCTGCAGAAGATGGGCGCGCTGGGCCACCTGGTGGGCAAGTCGCCCCGCATGCAGAAGCTCTTCGAAGAGATCGAGATGGTGGCCAACACGGACGCCAACGTCTTCATCGTCGGCGAGTCCGGCTCGGGCAAGGAAGTCGTCGCCAACACCATCCACTCCCTCTCCCGCCGCCGCAACAAGCCGTTCATCGCCTTCAACTGCGGCGCCATCTCCCCCACCCTCATCGAGTCCGAGATCTTCGGCCACGAGAAGGGCGCCTTCACCAACGCCATCAAGCGCCGCGAGGGCTACTTCGAGATGGCCAAGGGCGGCACGGTGTTCCTGGATGAGATCACGGAGATGCCGATCGAGCTGCAGGTCAAGCTCCTGCGCGTGCTCGAGGAAGGGCGCTTCCGCCGCGTGGGCGGGAACGACGAGATCAACATCGACGCGCGCATCATCGCCGCCTCCAACCGCGACCCGCAGCGGGCCATCCAGGATGGCAAGATGCGCGAGGACCTCTACTACCGCCTCAACGTTTTCCCCATCGAAGTGCCGCCTCTGCGCGAGCGGCTGGAGGACATCCCGCTCTTCTCCCACTTCTTCCTGCAGAAGCTGAACGAGACGGAAGACAAGAAGGTGGAGAACATCGACGGCGAGTTCATCGAGGCGCTGCAGCAGTACGAGTGGCCGGGCAACGTGCGCGAGCTGCGCAACGTGATCAACCGCGCGTTCATCATGGCC
The DNA here is from genome assembly GCA_036009105.1 of Thermoanaerobaculia bacterium. Lineage (GTDB taxonomy): Bacteria > Acidobacteriota > Thermoanaerobaculia > Gp7-AA8 > Gp7-AA8 > JAFAVZ01. The sequence goes on from DASYMJ010000185.1 coordinate 22,827, forward strand.
CGCGGCCCGGCCCTCACCGTGGAGTGCCTCCCGGACAAGCTCCTCGGCGCGCGCAAGCGCCGCTCGCGCAACGCGGTGACCATTCCTCTCGGCCAGCCGATGGAAGAGGTCGAGCGGATCGTGATCGAAGAGACGCTCACCATGACCGACGGCGACCGCCGCAAGACGGCCGAGATCCTCGGCATCTCCTACAAGACGCTCTACAACAAGACGAAAAAGTACAAGAGCGCGGGCGGAGAAGACGAGGACGAAGAGTGAACGATGAACGATGAAGGATGAACGATGAACAAAGACCGGCACCCGGACGGGTCGTCGCTTTTGTTCATCGTTCATCCTTCCTCGTTCATCGTTTTCCTCCGCCGCCCGCCAGAGAGCACCGGAATTCCTCCGGCTCCCGGCCAGTTTGGGGCGTTCCGCAATGGCCAAGAACCTCGTCATCGTCGAATCCCCCGCAAAAGCGAAGACGATCAACAAGTTCATCGGGAAGGATTACCTCGTCAAAGCGTCCGTCGGTCACGTCCGTGACCTCCCGAAGAGCGACCTCGGCGTCGACGAGGAAACGTTCGAGCCCCACTACGAGATCCTGGAAGGCAAAGAGAAGGTCGTCAGCGAGCTGAAAGCCGCGGCGAAGAACGCCACCACGATCTTCATCGCCTCCGACCCTGATCGCGAAGGGGAAGCGATCGGCTGGCACGTCATGAACCTCCTCGGCGGCGACCAGAAGAAGGTGCGCCGCATCCTCTTCCACGAGATCACCAGGAACGCGGTGCGGAAGGCCATCGACCAGCCGACCGACATCGACATGAACAAGGTCAACGCGCAGCAGGCCCGGCGCGTCCTCGACCGCCTGGTCGGCTACAAGCTCTCTCCCCTGCTGTGGGACAAGGTGCGCCGCGGCCTCTCCGCCGGCCGCGTGCAGTCGGTGGCGCTGAAGATGATCGTGGACCGCGAGGAAGGCATCAAAGCCTTCCAGCCGGTCGAGTACTGGACCTTCGCCGCCCGCCTCGCCGCCGAGAACCCACCGCCCTTCCTGGCCAAGCTGACCAGGGTCGACGGGAAGAAGGCGGAGGTCTCCGGCGAGGAAGATGCGCGGAAGATCGAGGCGGCGCTCACGAGCGGCCGGTACGTCATCTCCGAGATCGCGCGGAAAGAGAAGAAGCAATCCGCCGCGCCGCCTTTCATCACCTCCACGCTGCAGCGCACCGCCTACAACCGCTTCAAGTACCCGGTGAAGCGGACCATGTCCATCGCCCAGAAGCTGTACGAGGGCAAGGACCTCGGCAAAGAGGGGACGGTCGGCCTCATCACCTACATGCGTACCGACTCGGTGCGCACCTCCGACGAGGCGCTCACCGAGGTGCGCGCATATATTGCCGCGAAATATGGTGACGATATCCTCCCCGAAAAGCCGAACGTTTATCGTGTCAAGAAAGCTGCACAGGCGCAGGAGGCCCACGAGGCCATCCGCCCCACCTCGCTCGACTTCGATCCGGACCGGATCAAGGACCACCTGACCCGCGAGGAGTACAACCTCTACAAGATGATCTGGGACCGCTTCGTCGGCTCGCAGATGAAGCCGGCCCTCTTCGACGTCACCGACGTCGACATCGCCAACGGCCCCTACACCCTGCGCGCCTCGGGCGAAGTGCTCCGCTTCCCCGGCTTCCTGGCCGTGTTCCAGGAAGCGCCCGGCGAGGACGACGAGGAAGGGGAGAAACAGGACGACAAGGCGCTCCCCGCGATGACCGAGGGGGAGGTGCTCGAGCTGCAGAGCCTGGAGACGAAGCAGAACTTCACCCAGCCGCCGCCGCGATTCACGGAAGCGACGCTGGTGAAGGCGCTGGAGGAGAACGGCATCGGCCGCCCCTCGACGTACGGCCAGATCCTCACCACCATCCAGACCCGCGACTACACCTACAAGCACGAAGGGAAGTTCTTCCCCACCCAGCTCGGCATGGTGGTCATCAAGCTCCTCAAGCAGTCCTTCGGCGACATCCTCGACGAGGGATACACGGCGGAGCTGGAGCTGAAGCTGGACGACGTGGAGGACGGAGGGCGCGAGTGGAAGGACCTCATGCGCGAGTTCTCCGAGAAGTTCAACGCCGACCTCTCCCGCGCGGCGACGGAGATGACGGAAGTCAAGCGCAGCGGCCTTGAGACCGATGAGGTCTGCGCCAACTGCGGCTCGCCCATGGTCATCAAGTTCGGCCGCTTCGGCGAGTTCCTGGCCTGCACGAACTACCCGGAGTGCAAGACCACCAAAGAGATGCCGAAGGGCGACGCCGCGGAAGTGGCGGAAGGGGAAGAGCAGGTCATCTGCGACAAGTGCGGCAAGCCGATGCAGCTCAAGCGATCCCGCTTCGGCCAGTTCTACGCCTGCACCGGCTACCCCGACTGCAAGAACACGAAGGACCCGCGCCTGATGAAGGCCAACCTGCCGACCGACCCGCAGCCGCCCTGCGAGAACTGCGGCAAGGAAATGGTCCTCAAGTCCGGCCGCTACGGCCCGTTCTACAGCTGCTCCGGCTATCCGGACTGCAAGACCATCCGCAAGATCGGCGGCGGCACGTCCACGCCGCCCAAGCCGACCGGCGTGAAGTGCCCGACCTGCAATGAAGGCGAGCTGGTGGAGCGCCGCTCCCGCCGCGGCATCTTCTACAGCTGCTCGCGCTACCCGAAGTGCGAGTTCTCGCTGAACAACCGCCCGGTGGCCCGGGAGTGCCCGAAGTGCCACGCGCCGTACCTCCTGGAGAAGGAGACCAAGCGCGAGGGCCACATCGAGTACTGCAACAACCCGGAGTGCGACTACCGCGCGCCGGCCGGCGACGGGCCGGTGCGTCTGTTGGCCAAGCCTCACTGACCCTTCGCGCGCAAACGGCGAGCCCGGCATAGCCGTGTTCCCGCTCGCGCCGCGCGCCTACTGCAACGAGGCGAGAAACTCCCGCACCGGCGGCGTAATCAGGTCGTAGTCGATGAGGAACGTGTCGTGGCCGTTCGTCGAGACGATCGGCTCATGCCGCACGTCGACCCCGTTCGCCCGCATGGCCGCATCGACCCGCTCCGCCTCGGCCACGGGAAACAGCCAGTCGGTATCGAAGGAGACGAGGAGCGACCTGCCGCGCCACTTCGCGAACGCCGCTTCTAATGTGCCGAATTGCTCGGCCAGATCCATCTCGTCCATCGCCGCCTGCACGCGGATGTAGGAGTTCGCGTCGTACTGCCCGGCGAACTTGCGGCCCTGATATTCAAAGTACGAGTCGATCTCGAACTGCCGCGTCGTCCCCCGCCTCCGCCGGCCGAACTTCCGCTGCAGCGCCTCGGAGGAGAGATACGTCATGTGCCCCACCATCCGCGCCACCTGCAGCCCGCGCAGCGGCTCGGGATTGTCGTAGTAGTCGCCGCCCAGAAAGTGCGTGTCGCTCTCGATGATCTTCCGCCCGATGATGTGCCACGCGATCCCCTGCACCGGCACCGCGCAGCCGGTGGCCATGGCGATGAGCGAGTCGGCCAGCTCGGGATAGAGCGCGGCCCACATCAGCACCTGCATCCCCCCCAGCGACCCGCCCGCGACGCAGCGCAGGCGGGGGATGCCCAGCCGGTCGAGGAGCAGCTTCTGGGAGTGCACCATGTCCTCGATGGTCGGCCACGGATAGCGCGAGCCGTACGGCTTGCCGGTGGCCGGGTCGATCGACTGCGGCGCGGTCGTGCCGAACGGCGAGCCCGGCAGGTTCGCGCAGATCACGAAGTACTTCTCCAGATCGATCCCCTTGCCGTAGCCGATCAGCCCGTCCCACCACCCCGGCTTCTCATCCGCGGCGTTGGTGTAGCGGCCCGCCGCATGCGCGCTGGCGGAGAGCGCGTGGCAGACCAGGATGGCATTCGACTTGTCCGCGTTCAGCTCGCCGAACGTCTCGTACACGATGCGGAACGGCGCGATCACCTCGCCGTGCTGGAAGCGGAACCCTTCCTCCAGAAGGAGCTCCTTCGGCGGCGCGGCGATGAAGCTGTCTTGCACGCGGCGGAGAATAGCGTACGAACGGGGAACGATGAAGGATGAACGATGAACAAAGGCCGACACCCGGATGGGTTCAGCCTCTTTTGTTCATCGTTCATCGTTCATCGTTCCTCGTTCCCTCTCCCGCTGCCCTTCATAAATACGCCTCACCTCATCGATGGTGGAGATCTGCTCCACCGTCTTGTCGTCGCGGATGCGCGCGATGCGGGGGAAGCGCAGCGCGTAGCCCGACTTGTGGCGGGACGACTCCTGGATGCGGTCGAAGGCGATCTCCAGCACCACGCGCGGCTCCACCCGGAGCACCGGCCCGTGCCACTCGATGCCGATCTCGTGGAAGAGCTTCGTCATTTCCGCGATCTCCGCATCGGTGAGGCCGCTGTAGGCCTTCCCGATGTTGACCAGCTCGTCGTCCCGCCTCACCGCGAAGGTGAGGTCGGAGAGCACCGCGCGCCGCTTGCCGTTCCCCCACTGCGCGTACGTCACGACGCAGTCGAGCGTGGCCAGCGCCTTCTTGTACTTGAGCCACGACTTGCCGCGCCGGCCCGGCGTGTAGATCGAGCTCGGGTCCTTGACCACCAGCCCTTCGTTCGCCCGGGCGCGCGCCGCATCGAACAGCTCGTCCACGTGCGCCGCATCGCGCACCTCGCTCTGATCGGACGGACGGATCACGCCGCCTTTCACGACGTTGCGCAGCTTCGCCAGCCGCTCGCGCAGCGGCAGCTCGAAGAGCGCCTGGCCATCGAGATAGAGCAGGTCGAAGGCGAAAAAGGCGACGGGTGCGTCGGCCAGCAGCTTCTCGGAGACCTTGCGGCGCCCGAGTCGGGTCTGGATGACGGCGAAAGGCAGGATGCGGTCGTTGAAGGCGACCAGCTCACCATCGAGGATCACCGCATGCCCGAGCTCCCGCGCCGCGGCCTCCACTTCGGGGAAGCGATGCGTCACCTCGTCGAGTGTGCGTGAATAGATGCGCACCTGCGATCCGTCGGCGTGGATCTGCGCCCGGATGCCGTCGTATTTGTCATCCGCCAGCGCGCCGGCGCCGAGCGCCGCCACGATCTCGGCGGGATCCTCCTCCGGCTGGGCAAGCATCAGCGCGAACGGATGGAAGAGCGTCATCTGCGCGGACTCGAGTGCGTCGCTGCGCGCGAGGAGCGCCGCCGCGCCGATGTCCCCCGTGAACATGTTCGCGCGGCGCACCGCATCGAGCTTCCGTTCGAACGCCCGCGCGATGGACGACTCGACCAGGCCCTCCACCAGGCCGATGCGCAGCTCGCCGGTCAGGATCTTCACGATGTAGCGCGCCCCTTGCGCGTCCACCTTGCCGAAAAGCTCGACGAGCACCGCGCGCTTGGCGATCGCTCCTTGCGTCGCGGCGAGCCGGTCGAAGTATTCGCCAAGCTCGCTGAGCGTGATGTCCCGCGCCGCATCCACCGCAAATGCCTCGGCCACCGTGTCGCCCGGATCGGCGTACTTCGACCACGGCGCCCACACTTCCTCGACAGTGAGACCGGTCGCCTCGGCCACCGCCTCGCCGATGGCCGCGCCCCCGACGCCGGTCACGCGCTGCTCCCGCCGCGGGAACGGCGAGCCGGAGAAAAAGACGGCCGCGCGCTCCAGCGAGGCGTCGTCCAGACCGACCAGGTAAGCGGCCAGCAGACGCTCTTTTTCGAGCTTCCTGGTGGTGGCGGCGATGGCGTTGGCAACGGCCGTGAAGTCGGAAAGCATGCGATAGAATCCGCCCGCAAATTACACACCGGAACGAGGTTGAACATGAAAACGAAAGTAACGGTCGTCGGGGCCGGCAACGTCGGAGCGACGGTCGCGCAGGGAATTGCGCTCAAGGAGCTGGCCGACGTCGTCCTGGTCGACATCGTGGAAGGCGTGCCCCAGGGCAAGAGCCTCGACCTGATGGAGACCGCCCCGGTGGAGCGCTTCGACTCCATCCTCACCGGCACGAACGGCTATGACGAAACGGCCGGCTCGGACGTCGTCGTCATCACCGCCGGCCTCCCCCGCAAGCCGGGCATGAGCCGCGACGACCTGCTCTGGAAGAACGAAGAGATCGTGGCCGGCGTGACGCGCGAGATCGTCAGCCGCTCGCCGGACTGCATCCTCATCATCGTCTCCAACCCGCTCGATGCGATGTGCGAAGTGGCCCGCCGCGTCTCCGGCTTCCCCCGCGAGCGCGTCATCGGCATGGCCGGCGTGCTCGACTCCGCCCGCATGCGCGCCTTCATCGCCATGGAGCTGAACGTCTCCGTCGAGAACACCCACGCCTTCGTCCTGGGCGGCCACGGCGACACCATGGTCCCCCTGCCGCGCTACTCCACCGTGGCCGGCATCCCCATCACGGAGCTCATCTCCAGAGAGCGCATCGCCGCCATCGTGGACCGCACCCGCAACGGCGGCGCGGAGATCGTCAACCTGCTCAAGACCTCGGCCTGGTATGCGCCGGGCGCGTCCAGCGTGGAGATGGTCGAGGCCATCCTCAAGGACAAGCGCAAGATCCTCGCCTGCGCCGCGTATCTGCAGGGCGAGTACGGCTTCAGCAACCTCTATGTCGGCGTGCCGGTGAAGCTTGGGCGCAACGGCATCGAGCAGATCATCCAGATCGAGCTGACCGAAGAAGAGGCCGCCGCGCTGAAGAAGTCGGGCGACGCGGTGCAGGAGCTGTTCGATAAGTTGAAGACGGCCGCGGCGTAGCGCTCATCGCGTCCAGAAGCCGGGCCGGATCTCCCACGGCTCCCGGTAGGAGCGGATCAGCTCGCGGCTCACCCCCTCGAGGTCCGGGAACACGGTCGTTTCCGTGATCCCGAGGGTGGTGAGGTCGTTGCGGATGGCGCGAATGGCCAGCCGTTCTACAACGATCTTCGCCAGGCGGCTGCCCCGCCCGGCGCCGACTCTCTCCAGGCCGTCCGCCGCGGTGCCGAAGATCGTGAAGCGGCTCCGCTGCGCGGCGATGCGGCGCGCGATGTGAGCCGGAGCGATCGCGATCGGCAGCTCCGGCGATCGGTGCGGCATCTCGTCCACGACCTTGCACAAGTACTCATCGGCGAGGCCCGACTCCGGCAGCACGATGGTATCCAGATCGAGGACTTGGAGATTGAGCCACCAGGGATCGAGCATCCACACCGCGGCATCGCTGGTGACCTCCGAGACCGCCGGATTTACCGGCGCTACCGCGAAGAGGAGCGCGATGAGGGCGCCGTCCGTCCAGTCCAGCAGGCGCGTCGGCGCGGCGAAATGCTGCATCAGGAAGTACCAGCCCCACTCGTCCGGCTGATATTCGGAGACGAACTGGATGCCGAGGCGGCGGAAGCCCTGGCGGATGTCCTGCTCGTCGGCGGCGAGATCGTGGCGGTAGAGCGTCGGGATGAGCGGCCACTCCGCGTCACGATGGCCGCGAAACCACGGATCGAAATACTTCCCCACGGCGCGCGTCCATTGATTTCGGATCGAAACAACGGCGCCGATGAACGCGTTCAGGGAACGGACGGTCCGGGTGATCACAGAAGACTCCGAGGCATCATACTCGGCGCAACCGGAGTTAAAATAACCGCCATTCATGAAAAAACTGGTCATCGACATCGAGACGGTCGGCATCCCGTGGGAGGAGCACGATCCCTACGTCCGGGAGTACCTGATGAAGGGGCTGGGCGAAGGGGATGCCGAGGAGACGCGGCGGGCGGGGGGCCTCTCACCGTTCCGCGGCAGGATCGTCACGATCGGCGTGATCAACATCGAGGACGGGCGCTCCTGCGCGCTGTATGAGGTACCGGGGCAGACGGACGTGCGGATGGACAAGGTCGGGCCGCGCACCTTCATCTCCGGCACCGAGAAGCAGATCCTGGTCAAGTTCTGGGACTTCTTCGACAGCGACTCCCGCTTCATCAGCTTCAACGGCCGCCAGTTCGACGGGCCGTTCCTGATGATCCGTTCCGCCATCAACGGCGTGATCCCCAAGCGCGATCTGGTCGGCTACCGTTACGGCTTCCATCCCAACTGCGACATCCGGGAGGCGCTCAACTTCTTCGGCACCACGAACAGCCGCCAGTTCAAGTTCAACCTCGATCTGGCCTGCAAGGCGTTCGGCGTGGAGACCTCGAAAGGCGAGGGGCTGGACGGGCGGTCGGTGGAGACGTGGTACCGGGCGGGGAAGCATCGCGAGATCGCCGAGTACTGTCTGGACGACGTGCGCGCCACGGCCGAGTTGTACGAGAAGCTGGCCCCGACCATCCTGATCTTCAACAAGGAATTCCGCGAGGCCGAGGATCGCGCGGCGCGGATGGCGGCGACGAAGACGCTCAACGTGCCGAGCACGGAGGCGACATTCATGGAGGCGGTGGAACAGACTTCGCTTGCTCTCACCGCATCGCTGGAGCAGGACACCCGGAACGTGGTGGAAAGAGTGGAGAGGGCCAGACATCAGGCCGCGGTGTTCGAGAAGCTGGTCGCGCCCGAGTTGGAAGAAGAAGAGATCCCGATGCTATGAGCCTCCGCCGAACGCTGCTCGCTCTGCTGTTTCTCGCCGCCACCGCCGGCTCGGCGCAGGAGCGCTTCGTGAACCGCGACCTGAACTTCTC